>JBJTQT010000144.1:0-2506 GCA_046075745.1 Cyanobium sp.
CAGGTGGGCCAGGGTGGTGCCTCCACCGGGGACGATGCCTTCCTCAACGGCCGCCTTGGTGGCGTTGATGGCATCTTCCAGGCGCAGCTTTTTATCCTTCATTTCCGTTTCGGTGGCTGCTCCCACCTTCACCACAGCCACGCCACCACTGAGTTTGGCCAGACGCTCTTGCAGCTTCTCCTTGTCGTAAGAGGAATCTGTTTCCTCCATCTGGGAGCGGATTTGCTCACAGCGGGCTTTCACAGCCGCCTCATTGCCCTCAGCCACGATGGTGGTCGTGTCCTTGTTGATCGTGATCCGACGGGCGGTGCCGAGGGAATCGATCTTGGCATTTTCGAGCTTCAGTCCAGCATCTTCGGTGATCAGCTGGCCATTGGTGAGCACGGCGATGTCTTCGAGCATGGCCTTGCGGCGATCACCGAAGCCAGGTGCCTTCACGGCCGCCACGTTCAGCACACCGCGCAGACGGTTCACCACCAGGGTGGCAAGGGCTTCCTTCTCGATGTCCTCGGCAATGATCAGCAGGGGCTTGCCGGTGCGGGCGATCTGCTCGAGCACGGGCACCAGATCCTGAACCAGGGCGATCTTCTTGTCAGTGATCAGGATGTAAGGCTCATCCAGGACCGCCTCCATCCGCTCGGTGTCGGTGGCGAAGTAAGGGGAGATGTAACCCTTGTCGAAACGCATGCCCTCGGTGACCTCCAGCTCGGTGGTCATCGATTTGCCTTCCTCCAGGGAGATCACACCTTCCTTGCCCACTTTGTCCATCGCGTCGGCGATCATTTGGCCGACTTCGTCGTCGTTGCCGGCGGAGATGGCACCCACCTGGGCAATGGCGCGACTGTCGCTGATGGGCTTCGCATGCTCCTCGATCTTGCTCACCAGAAAATCGGTGGCTTTGTCGATACCACGCTTGAGGGTGATGGCATTGGCACCGGCAGCCACGTTGCGCAGACCTGACTTCACCATGGCGTGAGCCAGCACGGTGGCGGTGGTGGTGCCGTCACCAGCGGCATCGTTGGTTTTGCTGGCGGCCTGACGGATCAGGGCGACACCGGTGTTTTCAATGTGATCCTCAAGCTCGATCTCCTTGGCGATGGTGACACCGTCATTGATGATCTGAGGGGCTCCGAATTTCTTCTCGAGCACCACGTTGCGGCCCTTGGGGCCCAGGGTGACAGCAACGGATTCCGCCAGGATGTCGATGCCGCGCTCCAGGGCACGACGGGCTTGCTCGTTGTAAATAATGCGCTTAGCCATGATGATTGTTTGTTGTTGGTTGGGTGAACTTTGAGACGGCTTTGGAGTTGGTTCGCTTCAGAGAAGCGCTCAGCTGACAACGGCGAGGATGTCCTTCTCGGAGAGCAGGACATAGTCCTCTGAGCCGAGCTTGATGTCAGTGCCGGCGTACTTGCTGTAGAGAACGCGGTCGCCCACGCTCACTTCTGGAGCCTGACGGGAACCATCATCGTTGCGTTTGCCAGGACCCACCTGGACCACTTGGCCCACCTGGGGCTTCTCCTGGGCCGTATCGGGGAGGAGGATGCCACCGGCGGTGCGCTCTTCGGAGTCAGAGACCTTGATGAACACGCGGTCGCCCAGGGGCTTGACCGTGCTGACGCTGAGGGAAACAGCTGCCATGGGATAGAGGGGGAGAGGAAACAACAGGCATTGCGGAAGGGGCAGATCCAGGCCTTGAAACAAACCTGGCACTCACGCCCTTCGAGTGCCAACTTATGGCCTCGTGGGCCTGGGCCGATATCCCTCCCGTGTGCGGGTGACCGAACTCTGGGGTTTTCTCTCCTTGTCAACCGTTCGCAGTCTTGAGCGGACCAGGCGCGGTGGTAAGGTTGCGCCGCTTCAGCGGGTATGGAGATCCGCTCCGCCCCCCCGCCCCTCCTCTTTTTCTATGGCAGCCGCTGCACCCGCCGCTTCCGGCACGACAGGCATTGTTAAGCAGGTGATCGGGCCGGTGCTCGATGTCGAATTTCCTGCCGGCAAGCTCCCGAAGATTTACAACGCGCTTCTTATCAAGGGAAAGAATGCCGCCGGGCAGGACATTGCCCTCACCGCTGAAGTGCAGCAACTCCTGGGCGACCGCCGCGTGCGGGCTGTGGCCATGAGCAGCACGGATGGCCTTGTGCGCGGCATGGATGCTCTCGACACTGGGGCTCCCATCTCCGTTCCCGTGGGTGAAGCCACCCTCGGCCGCATCTTCAACGTGCTGGGCGAGCCGGTGGATGAGCAGGGCCCTGTGAGCTCCACCCTCACCTCCCCGATTCACCGAGAAGCTCCCAAGCTCACCGAGCTGGAAACCAAGCCCAAGGTGTTCGAGACAGGCATCAAGGTGATCGACCTACTGGCTCCCTACCGCCAAGGCGGCAAGGTGGGCCTCTTCGGTGGCGCCGGCGTGGGCAAAACCGTGTTGATCCAGGAACTGATCAACAACATCGCCAAAGAGCACGGCGGTGTGTCCGTGTTCGCCGGCGTGGGTGAGCGCACCCGC
>JBJTQT010000145.1:0-33703 GCA_046075745.1 Cyanobium sp.
CCTCCGGCGTGGACCTGCGGAACTCCAGCGTGATGCTCCGCTTCTGTTCCCCATCCGCTGCCACCGCCTCGATCGGATACACCTGCTGTCCATCCCGGAACGGCACCTGGATCCGGAACGTCCCATCCGCTGACAGCGGCACCTCCTCCCCTCCGATCGTCAGCCGCGCCGATGGATCCGTCGCCCCATACACAATCAGCTCCGCATCCGCCACCAGCCAGAACGACCGCTGACGCGCTCCCACTCCCCCTGCTCCCGATTCACTCCGACCCGACGCCCACATCCCTGCCGCTGACAGCTGACCTCCCGCTCCGCTCTCCAATCCCTCCTCCAGCTCGTGGAACGCCTCCGATCCACGGCCCAGACGGCGCCAACGCGCTGTCGCCGTCTGGTACAGACGCTCATGCAGTCCTGCATCCGCAGGCTCCACAGGGCTCGGCGCCACGCTTGGTGCCGTCTCCAGAGAAAACGGCACGAACTGATCCAAAATCTGCTCACTGGGATGGAGCGCCGGCACCCGTGCCACCGAGGAATAGGCCAGGGAGATCCAACCCCCACCTCCCCGGCGATAGCCCAGCTCCACCCGGTAATCCCGATCCGACAGCGGCACTGGCAAATACCACTCCGTGGCGTGGCTATCCACCACCACTTCCTGAAGCGTGTGCGGGTGTGTTGAGCCTCCGGCCAGTCCCGTCACGTCCGCCACCCGCAGGCACAGCTGCTGCGCTCCATCCTGCAGCGCCCGATCCCGATCCTCCTCGCTGATCTCCCAAAACACATACGCCCACTGCGGATCCCGCGGCAGAAACACCACCCGCGTCTCCAGGGAGGGACGCGGCGCTGGAGCCATTTCCGCTTCCAGAGCGGCCAGGTTGAAGCTGGGATCATCCTGTCGGAGGGTGATGGCCTCCACCAGCTCCTCCTTAGATTTGCGGCTGTAGAGGGTCACACCGAGCTCACTGGCGATGTGACGCAGCTGGCGCAGCGTCATGAGGGCCAGGGAAGACAGGGTTTTGCTCACAGCGAAAGATTTCTTTTGGGATCAGTCTGAAGGATCCCACGGGGTCTGACGCACCAAACGGAAAACCCGTCAGGATGCACTGACGGGTCCGGGCACTCCAGAGCCCTGTCCTGAGACGGAACTCTGGAGTGAAACGCCTTGCGGGAGAAGGGTTAACCCCGCAGCGCTGAGCGCTCAGCGACCGATGCTGCGGTAGGGCACCTTGGCCAGGTAGTCCATGCCGGTGTTGCCAGCCGCTGCTGCACCACTGTTGCGCATGGCCGGCAGCGTGCGAACCCAGGCCAGGTAGTCCTCGGGGTAACCTCCGCGCCGCTGCTGGGCACGCTCGGGGAAGGCCCGGGCCGTGCCGGTGTAAACGATCTGGGGGAAGCCGAGGATGCCCCGGTAGTAAGCGTCGTAGCGAGGGGAGGTGATGTTGAAGGGGGTCTCGCCCACCTCCCTGGAACCCACCACCCGGTTGCGGTGATACGGAACCGTGTCGTAGCCGAACGCGTCCAGGTATTCCTCCGAGTCGAGGATGTCATCCACCATCCCCTTTACGCCACGGGTCATCAGCACAGCAGACCAAGCGATTTCCTCGGCCTTGCCGTGGGTGCTGCGACCAAGCAGCTTCTCCACGAGGTGACGGGCCACCTTGTAATTGCTGTTGAGGTTGTAGAAGCTGCGGGTGAAGGTGTCGGACAGGCAGAGGGAGCGGATGAAATCCCGCACCGTGATCTGGCCATCTCGGAGCTGGCTCTCCAGGGTGCGATCCCGGTCCACCTTGAAGGCATGGAAGAAGATCTGCCTGTAGGCCGACTCGATCAGGGTATTCTGGTCCTCCCGATCCATGGCCTTGTCCATGGAGGCCGCCCTTGGATCTTCGTCAGAGCCGATGCGGAAGGGACTGACCCTGGAGTTTTTAGTGGTTGGGGCGTAGTTGAGGAGGGGTAGAGCCACGCGCTGTCAGGCATCCGTCGTGGGGATCGTAGAAGTACGGCCCTTCGGGCTCCTGAACCATTCCATCAGGGCTCACAGACCGTAACGTTCGCCCATCAGCCCATTGGGTCACCCACGGGGCCTCACCAACCGAGAAGGGACAGGGTGCTGGGTGAAGTCCCCCCCGTCTCCCCGATGGCTGGGGTCTGGCCGGTTGCAGGCTCCTTGATTCGGGTTTCAATGCAGAAGGACGCCGTGTTGGAGAGACCCTCCACGGTGCTCATGCGGATGCGCACATCCGGGCCGGCAAAGGTGAAACGCTCCAGGCTGCTCATGGTTTCGTACGCGGTGGTGAGGAGAGGGCATCCTCCCCATCCATGCTGAAGCGCCCTGCCACCGGCGCGGTTTCCGCATAGCCCCGATCCCGCAGGAGGAGCCCCTCCCGCCCGAGGGCATCGGTGGGGATGAGGCCGAACACACTTTCCCCTTCATGGGCTTGGCCCTCCTGATCCCAGGCCATGACCCCACTCCAGCGCACCTGGCAGCCTCCCACCAGGCCTGAGGGATCCTGGCCATGGAGGGCGGCGATCGCCATCAGGCGGGGGTCATCCGCACCGACCTCCACCACCTCGATAAAGGAGCCACCGGGCTCAGCACGCCGGTGCAGGAGGTGATGGGTGCTGCGACGCGACCGCCAGCGGCCGCAGCTGCGCCGGAAAAAAGCCAGCGCATCCTGAATCGGGTCGTCCTGCATCAAGTCGTCCTGCATGCAGCGATGATCGCAGGACCGCAGCCGCCCCGGGGGCAAGGGCCGAATCTGTGACGGGATTGCTCACACCAGCCACCCCCTCTGCCGCCACCAGCGCCATAGCTGCCCTCGCCGGCGCCTTCTGCTGGACACTGGCCACCCTCCTCTGGCGCCGCCTCCCGACCACCCTCACGGCCACGGAGCTCAACGTCAGCAAGACCTTGCTGGCCTTCCTGCTGCAACTCCCCCTGGTGGCCCTGGTGCAGTGGCCTGCGGGTCAGGGTCGGGCCCTGCTGCTGCTTGCCCTCAGCGGAGTAGTGGGAATCGCCTTGGGAGACAGCCTGTTCTTCGGGGCCCTCAGGCGGCTGGGCACCCGGCGCAGCCTCACCCTCACCGCCGGAGGGCCGGCTATCACGGCGCTCGGTGGCCTGGTGGCGCTTGGAGAGCGGCCCCATCCGGCCCAGTGGCTGGGCATCGGCCTGATCGGCCTGGCGGTGGCACTGGTGGCCAGGCAACAGCCCCGGCTGGATCCGCTGAACCGGGCATCCAGGCCCTGGGTCGGACTGGTGCTGGCCCTGGGCGCCATGGCCTGCGGCAGCGCTGGAGCCCTCCTGGCACGGTCGGCCCTGCGCTCCGGCGAGGTGCCCACCCTGTTGGCCGCCACGGTGCGGCTCGCTGGGGCCTCCCTAGTTCTGATCCCTGCGCTGGCCCCCCTCAGGAACTGGCTGCCGCAGCGGAACTCTCGCCCTGACTGGCATGCTCTGCCCTGGCCCACCCTGATGGCGGCCACCCTGCTGGGCACCAGCCTGGGCATCCTGCTGCAGCAGATGGCCCTGGCGGGGCTGCCCGGTGGGCTGGCCGTCGCCCTGCTCTCCACCTCACCGGTGATGGCCCTCCCTTTTGCCCACCTGGAGGGAGACCGGCCCGGGGCCATCGGTCTGGGGGCCGCCGTGGCGGCCACAGCGGGCGTCAGCCTGGTGGCGGGCCTGGGGGGCTGAGACGGGCATCAGCCTGCTCCTTCGCCCAGCTCACCAGTTGGGGGAGCTCCAGGTTGAGCAGCGGCTGGCCTGCTCGCGAGGCGATCTCCTCCAGGGGGATCAGCAGGCGCGCGAGCTGCTCGAGAAAGACCTTCTGGAAGGCCGGATCCTCCGCCAGCGAACTCTGGGCGGCGGCCCAGGCTTCCATCTGGGCTCGATCGGGTAGCCGCTGGGGATCCGTGGAGGAGGCCGCGATGCCCTGCAGCGTGCGCAGACCATGGGCGAGCAAACGCAAGTGGTGACGCTCCAGAGCCGGGAGCAGGGACGACTCCAGGAGCTCCATCTCTTCGGGGGTGAACACGAAGGGCTCAGGCCACCTGGCTGGCCACCCGAGGCTGCAGGCGGAAGCCGCAGGAATGTCCTTCCTGCAGGCGCCAGTGCACCCGCTCGATCTGGCAATCAGGAAAGGTGAGACGCAGAAGCTGCAATTCCTGATCGCAGACCTGGGGAAATTCCTCGGCGATTCGCATCACGGAGCAGTGATGCTCCCGGATCAGCCAGGCTTTGGATCCACCCTCCCCGCTGGAATCGGGGGCCAGATCCGCCACATAGCCCTCGGCGCGACGCAGTTCGGTGAGGCGCTCCAGCCGATCCTCCAGGCTGCCGGTGCCGATCTGGCTGCGGTAATGGCGGGCCTTCTCCTCCGCCTGGAGGTCCATAAGGTTGGAAACGGTGTCGGGGGGAAGGGAAGCCGCCATGGAATGGAGCAGGCCAAGGGCGAAGGTTTCGCTGCCATCGCCAAAGCGTTCCTGCCCTTGGACCGTGAGCCGCCAATGATTGGTGGGGCGCCCAGGACCCGCTGCAGCCGTGCTGGCCTCCACCAGAGCATCCTCTTCCAGACTGCGCAGATGTCGGCGCATCGCCTGAACGGAGACGTCGAGAGCCTCAGCGAGTTCGGCGGCGGTGGCCTCGCCCTGCCGGAGCAACAGAGCCAACACGGCGTCACGGGTGGCCATTGGGGCCAGCTCAGGGGAGGCTGAAAGTCCACGCCCCGCCTTGGATCCTGCCTGGGGGGGGCTGGGAGGGGATTGGGGAGGGCGGTGGACGCTCATGGGAAGGATTGCGGTCAATCGCACGCAACCGCTCTCATACGATGCCACGGGCACAGGGAGATTGGGGGAGCAGAAGCACTCGTGCCCAAGACCAGACACAATGGGCCTCGCCTATGGCCTGCCGGGATGCCCTAGGCTCAGCGAAATACGAAACGCTTTCTTTTCGTAACTGCGCCCCCCACCCGGGCACGTTCCGACCCCATGGGGAACTTGACGACTCCTCCGACGTTTCCCCCTTCCCTCAGCCTCCCAGGACAGCCGTGACCCCTTCCGAATCCCTGTCATCCCCCTCTGCCAATGCGGCCGCCCCTTCCGCCGGCGAAGCCGCTTCAGCAGCGATGGTGCCACCGGAGAGCGGGAGCCTGGAAGTGATCCGTAAGTTCGCCGAAACCTATGCCCAGCGGACGGGCACCTACTTCTGCAGCGACCTCGGGGTGACTGCCGTCGTGCTCGAGGGCCTCGCCCGTCACAAGGACGACCTCGGGGCCGCTCTCTGTCCTTGCCGCCACTATGAGGACAAGGAAGCGGAGGTGGCCCAGGCCTTCTGGAACTGTCCCTGCGTTCCGATGCGGGAGCGGAAGGAATGTCACTGCATGCTCTTCCTGACGGAAGATAATCCCTTCAAGGGAGACCGTCAGACCATCAGCCTCGACGAAATCAAAACCAACGCCAGCGGCTAAGCCACACAGCCATCCATGACAAGCACAAGCCTCGAGAGCCTGGTTGCAACGCCTTACAAGTATGGCTTTGTAACGGATATTGAAACCGAAAAGTTCAACAAGGGCCTGAACGAGGATGTGATCCGCAGAATCTCGGCCCTCAAGGAAGAGCCTGATTTCCTTCTGCAATTTCGCCTGCGTGCCTATCAGCACTGGCTCACGATGGAAGAGCCAAACTGGGCTGCCCTTGGCTATCCGGGCATCAATTATCAGGACATCATTTATTACGCCGCACCTAAGCAGAGCAATAAGAAAGCCAGCCTTGAGGAGGTAGACCCGAAACTCCTCGAAACCTTTGAAAAGCTTGGCATTCCTTTAAATGAGCAGAAGCGCCTCTCCAATGTGGCCGTAGATGCCGTTTTCGACAGTGTTTCCATTGCCACCACCTTCAAGGAAAAACTCTCTGAGCATGGGGTGATCTTCTGCTCGATCAGTGAGGCCGTGCGGGAGCATCCAGATCTTATTGAACAATATCTCGGCTCCGTTGTTTCCCTCAACGATAACTTTTTTGCCACCCTCAATTCAGCTGTTTTCAGCGATGGTTCTTTTGTTTTGATTCCAAAGGGTGTGGAATGCCCAATGGAACTCTCCACCTATTTCCGTATCAACTCAGGCGACACCGGTCAGTTTGAGCGCACTCTGATCATTGCCGAAGAACGTTCTTCAGTGAGTTATCTCGAGGGCTGCACCGCCCCCATGTTTGACACCAATCAACTCCATGCAGCCGTAGTTGAACTGGTGGCCTTGGACGAGGCTTCGATTAAATACTCCACCGTGCAGAACTGGTATGCGGGGGATGCCAATGGGGTGGGCGGGATCTACAACTTCGTGACAAAGCGGGGCCATTGCCGCGGCAGGAGAAGCCGCATCAGCTGGACCCAGGTGGAAACCGGATCGGCCATCACCTGGAAATATCCGAGCTGCGTGCTGCAGGGCGCGGATTCCGTCGGCGAATTCTACTCCGTGGCCCTCACTAACCACCGGCAGCAGGCCGATACGGGCACCAAGATGATCCACGTGGGGCCCCGCACCCGCTCCACCATCGTGAGCAAGGGGATCAGTGCCGGCTCCTCCTCCAACACCTACCGGGGACTGGTGCAGATCGGCCCAAAGGCCAAGGGAGCCCGCAACTTCAGCCAGTGCGACTCCATGCTCATCGGCGATCAGGCCGCAGCCAACACCCATCCCTACATCCGTTCTCAACAACCCGAGGCGGATGTTGAGCATGAGGCCAGCACCTGCCGGATCTCCGAGGAACAACTCTTCTACCTGCAGAGCCGCGGCATCGGCACGGAAGAAGCCGTTTCCATGATGGTGAGCGGCTTCTGCCGGGATGTGTTCAACCAGCTGCCGATGGAGTTTGCCGCCGAAGCGGACAAGCTCCTCGCGCTCAAGCTGGAAGGGTCCGTCGGTTGACCCTGGCTCGCTCCTCCATCTCCCCATTCCCCAAGCCCACTGAGACTGACGTGATCCGCCCCGATGCCCCCGTCCTCCTCGAGATCAACGATCTCCACGCGCGGATCGACGATCAGCCGATTCTCCATGGGGTGAACCTCACCATCCGTGCCGGCGAAATTCACGCCCTGATGGGCCGCAACGGCAGCGGCAAGAGCACCCTCTCGAAAGTGCTGGCCGGCCATCCGGCCTACACGGTGACGGCAGGCTCCGTTCGGTTCGAAGGGGAGGATCTGCTTCGCCTTGCCCCAGAGGATCGGGCCCGCAAGGGGCTCTTTCTTGGCTTCCAATACCCGGTGGAGATTCCCGGGGTGAGCAATCTGGAATTCCTGCGGGTGGCCACCAACGCCCGCCGCGGCCAGCTGGGGGAGGAGGAACTCGACACCTTCAGCTTCGAGGATTTGGTGCGGGAACGGCTGCAGGTGGTGCAGATGGATCCGGCGTTCCTGGATCGCAGCGTGAATGAGGGCTTCTCCGGAGGGGAAAAGAAGCGCAACGAGATTCTGCAGATGGCCCTGCTCACCCCCACGGTGGCCATCCTCGACGAAACCGATTCCGGCCTGGACATCGATGCGCTGCGGATCGTCGCCGGTGGGGTATCCCAGCTGGCCGGACCCAACAACGCCACCCTGCTGATCACCCATTACCAGCGCCTTCTGGAGGCGATCACCCCGGACTTCGTGCATGTGATGGCCGCAGGGCGGATCCTCCGCACCGGGGGCAAGGATCTGGCTCTTGAGCTTGAGCAGCGCGGCTACGACTGGGTGGATGAGGAACTGGCCCAGCTGCAGATCCCCCATGCGGTGGAGATCGGCTGATGCCCACCCTCTCACCGCTCCCCAGTCGTTCCCCGGCCCATGCGGGCCTGGCCTGGTTGCAGACCCTGCTCGAGGCCTTTCCAGTGGATGGGGCAGGTTCGGCAGCGGCGCTGCACAGCTGCCGCCAGGCCGCCAGGCTCTCCCTGGAGACCACCAGCCTGCCCGGGAAACGGGAGGAAGCCTGGCGGTTCACCGATCTCAGCCTTCTCTCCCAGATCACGCCCCGGCCCCTCGATCGCTCACAGCCTCCCCCTGGTCTGCCTGCCCCGGCTGAGGGCAGCTGGCGTGTCTCGCTGGAGGACTGGAGCAAGAAGTCGGAACTGTCCTGGCCAGCCGGGATCGAACCATTGAGCGGCCCAGAGCTGGAGAGCCATCTAGGGCGAATGCTCACAGCCACGGCGTTAGAGCTGAACTGGTGCGTTCAGCTGAACAGCGCCATTGCCCCCAGGATCCTGGCGCTGCGCATCCACCCGGGAGTGAACACCTGCTTGGAGCTGGTCAGCGACGCCGCCCAGGGCTCAGGGGTGGAACCCCACCGCCTCCTGCTGCTGGTGGAGGCGGGGGCATCGCTGGATCTGCTGCAGGTGCACAGGTCCAGCGGGCCAAACCTCACCAGTATGGTGCTGGAAGCCGGTCTGGAGCCAAGGGCCACCCTCCGCCATGCCCTTCTGGCCCAGGGTTGCCCAAGCAGTGCCCTGCTGGCAGTCAGCGCCGTAAGCCAGGCGGCAGGAAGCCATTACGCCCACACCAGCGTGTGCTCCGACTGGGGCCTGGTGCGGCAGGAACCGGTGGTCCTCCAGAGCGAGGGCCAGGCCTCCACCCAGCTGCGCGGCCTCCAGTGGGTGCGTGAGCGCCAGATCGCCGACACCCACAGCCGGGTGCGCTTTGCAGGGCCGGAGGGAAAACTTGATCAGGTGCACAAGGTGGTGGCCGAAGACGAAGGCCGCAGTGTGTTCAACGGCTGCATTCAGGTGCCGCGACAGGCCCAGCACACTGCCGCCTCCCAGCTCAGCCGCAGCCTTCTCCTCTCTGATCGGGCCAGGATCGACACCAAACCCGAGCTGGAGATCGTGGCCGACGATGTGCGCTGCACCCATGGCGCCACCATCAGCCGCTTGCAGGACGATGAACTCTTCTACCTGCGCAGCCGGGGCATCGCTGCAGACCAGGCCTCCCGGCTGCTGCTGCGCAGCTTCTGCCAGGAGGTGGTGACCCAGCTGCCGGAGGCGGCAGGCCCCTGGGCCCCCCTTGCGGCTCTCCTTGAGGAGGCCCACTGAGCATGACCCTCGCCTCCAATCCCCCCCTGGCGGCACCACCCACTGCCGCCGAACCCCCAGAGGATCTCGCCGCTCTCACCCGGCCCGACTTTCCCCTGCTGGATCAGACCGCCTGCCTGGGGCAGCCGCTGATCTACCTGGATTACGCCGCCACCAGCCAAAAACCCAGGCAGGTGCTGGAGGCGCTGCACCATTACTACAGCCACGACAACGCCAATGTGCACCGTGGCGCCCACCAGCTGAGCACCAGGGCCACCGAGGGCTTCGAAGCAGCACGGGGCAAGGTGGCAACCTTCATCGGTGCCCGCCGGCCCCATGAGATCGTCTACACCCGCAATGCGAGTGAGGCCATCAACCTGGTGGCCAGGAGCTGGGGAGATCACAACCTGCGCCCTGGCGATGAGGTGCTGCTCTCGGTCATGGAGCACCACAGCAATTTGGTGCCCTGGCAGCAACTGGCCCAGCGCACGGGCTGTGTACTCCGGCACGTGGGCCTCACCCCCAGCGGCGAGCTGGACCTGGAGAATTTTCACGCCCAGCTCAATAGCCGCACCCGGTTGGTGAGCCTGGTGCATGTGAGCAACACCCTGGGCTGCCTCAACCCCATCGCCCAGCTGTCCCCGGCGGTGAAGGCCACCGGGGCGCTGCTGCTGGTGGATGCCTGCCAGAGCCTGCCCCACCAGAGAGTGAGTGTGGCGGAGCTGGGCTGCGATTTTCTCGTGGGGTCCTCCCACAAGCTCTGTGGCCCAACGGGCATGGGCTTCCTCTGGGGCCGGGAAACCATCCTCGAGGCCATGCCTCCTTTTCTGGGGGGTGGCGAGATGATCCACGAGGTGTTCCTCGACCACAGCACCTGGGCCGATCTGCCCCACAAATTCGAGGCGGGCACCCCCGCCATCGGTGAGGCCATCGGCATGGGTGCCGCCATCGACTATCTGCAGACCCTGGGGCTGGAGAGAATTCACGCCTGGGAGCAGGCCCTCACCCAGCAACTCTTCCAGAGGCTGCAGGCCATCGATGGCGTGCGCATCCTTGGCCCCACCCCGGACCAGCAGCCCCACCGAGGCGCTCTGGCGGCCTTCAGCGTGGAAGGTCTCCATGCCCACGACATCGCCGCCCTGCTGGATTCTGCGGGCATCTGCATCCGCAGCGGCCACCACTGCACCCAACCTCTGCATCGTCACTACGGCCTGGCGGCCACGGCCCGGGCCAGCCTGGGATTCACCACCACCCCCCAGGAGATTGATCGCTTCGCGGAGGAGCTCCAAGGAACGATCCAGTTCCTGCGGGAGCACAGTTGAGCAGGACTGCTACAGCAGACATGCTGCGGAGAAATCAATGAGGAAAAAGGTTCTCTTTGTGAGCAATGAAGCTGCCCGCACAGGCGCTCCGGCGATCATGCTTGGTTTGATCAGGTGGCTACAGGCTCATCACCAGATTGAAGCCATCTCCGTGCTGATGCGCGACGGCGCCCTTCGAGAGGACTTCGAACAAACCTGTCAGACGCATACATGGATTCCTGTCGACCTCAATCAACCAGAGAGAATTCACAAACGCCTGTCCAAAGCTGTTTTTGCAGGACGACAGTCCGACCCTGGAATCTGGCTGACGTCAATTTTTGAGAACGAAAAGCCAGACATCATCTACCTGAGCACTCTTGTACTTGGCAAATATCTGCAACAAATTCAACGTCGATCGAATCAGAGATTCATCACGCATGTTCATGAGTTGCTACCAAGTCTGCGCCAACTCACGAGCGATCATCTTGTTCACACACAACTGACACTTTCCGATGCGGTAATCGCTTGCGCGCCATGCGTGAGCCAAACATTGATCAACCATTTCAGCCTGTCGCCATCAAAATGCACCCTGATTCCTGAATACATCATCCCTCACGCGGCTAGCCCCCCGCCTAAAAGGTCTCTACCTCCAAGCGAAGCCACCTCAAGCGAAGCCACCTCAAGCGAAGGGGCAGGTCTCGAAAAAATCTATCAGGCCATTGATGCTGGCCATCATATTTTCGGAATTGGTGGCAATCCAATTCACAGAAAAGGCTTTGATTTACTTCCCCTACTAATCCAAGAATGCAAACAAATATTTGAATCTCCGTTTCTCGCTGTCTGGATCGGTTGCCACCCAGGCTCCGAAGCTCATTCGGCCATGGACTGGGATCTCACCAACATGGGTCTCCAGGAAAATGTGGCACTCGTCCCTTCCGTGGCCATGCCCACGTTCCGCTGGATACTCAGTCAGTTTGATGTACTCACCTTGCTCTCCAGAGAAGATCCCTTCCCACTGGTGGTTCTGGAAGCCGGCTTGCTGGGGATTCCTACGGTCTGCTTTAAGGCTTCGGGAGCCATCCCCGAATTTGCTGCCGCAGGGGAGTGCGTAAGCGTGAACTATCTCGATGTGCCCGCCTTTGCTGCGGCTGTCCATCGGCTCTGTCGGGATCCGCAGGAAGGAGCACAGATCGGAGAACGCTGTCGGCAAAAAGTGAAGAAGGATCTGACGTTGGAGATCGTGGCTCCTCAGGTGGCAAAGGTGCTGTTTGCCGATGAGGGAACGACTTGGGTTGAGGGCTCAAAAGTAAGCGAGGCAGAGTTCACGCAGTAACGCAAGCCTGTGGGCCTCGGACCATCGTTGAACACATGTCCCAGGTGTGCATCGCAGCTGGCGCAACGAATCTCCGTGCGCATCATGCCGTGGGATCGGTCTACAAGGGTTTTGATGCCCGCTTGGTTGACCCCATCCCAAAAGCTGGGCCAGCCTGTGCCTGAATCAAACTTCGTTTCCGAACTGAAGAGATCAGCCCCGCAGCAGACACAGCGATACAGCCCTTTGGCCTTGTGGTTCCAGTAGGCCCCTGTGAAGGCTCGTTCGGTTCCGCCCTGCCGTGTGATGTGAAATTGCTCGGGGGTGAGACGCTCACGCCAGGACGACTCATCCCCTGAGTGGGGAAGGCCACTGGGAAGACCACAGGCAGATTTAGATGACGTGGAAGGGTCCGTAGTCACTGGAACACTCACATTCAAAAGGCATCTTAGGCAACCAGACCGGCCGGAAGCAGCGCTCGAACCATCCTCGCCAAGTTGGCCACTGCCCCCGGCTGACCCCGAAGCGCGCGTAGATCCGCACGGACCCCTTCCAACCGCGCGGGCTGGGCCAGCCAATCAGCCGCTTCGGCGGCGATCTCCTCCGGGGTGATGGCGCCCACCCGCTCGGGCACCACGAGACGTCCAGCGGAGATGTTGGGCCAGGCCAGAAAACCACGATGGCGCATGCGCCAGGCCGTCAGGGCCACCCCCAGCAACCGGCGCAGAATCGGCAAACGGGCCAGAATCCCCAGTCCCCCATCCCAGGCCTGCATCAGGTGGAGATGCTGGGTGGGAACCAGGACGATCATGGGCACCCCCAGGGCCCCCAGCTCGGCGGTGTTCGCGCCCACGGTGGTGAGGGCGAGGGAGCACTGGCTCAGGGTGCCATGGGCGGGATGGCGGGTCTCCAGGAGGATGGGGGTGCCGGCAGGTGTGCGCAGCACCTGATCCCCGCTGGCGGAATCCTCCAGCAGGGGCTCGCCGCACAGATAGAGCTCGGCCAGGGGGTTGGAAGGGCTCCCATAGGCCCAGAGCTCCCTGGGGGAGGTGGTGGGCGCCACGGGCAGCAGAAAGCGGATCTCCGGAAGAAGAGTGGCGAGGCGATCGGCGGTGGCCAGAAGAAAGGGCACCCCCACCTGCAGCTTGGCCCGCTTTGAGCCTGGCATCAGAGCCACCCATCTCCCTCCTGGTGCCAGGGGCTCAGCCTGACGGGCCGCCTCGGGAAGATCGGCCATCAGATCCCCCACCACCTGGGCACGGTTGCGCCAGCAGGGGGCCAGGCGGGAGGCTGCGCCGCTACCCATCAGGGCCAGCTGGTCATTCCAGCGGGGCCAGCGGGCCACCCATTCGGCATAGGTGAGGTGGCGGTAGCCCAGCCGTGCAGAGAGAAGCACAGTCCAGAACTGATCGCCCCCCAGGAACACCACCACTCCGTGACGCGGCCAGAAGCCATGGCGACGGGGACGGAGCAGGAGCCACCAGAAGCGGCGGGCAGGCACCACCCGCTCAAAGAGGCCCCAGGACCGCGCTACCCCGTGCTCCTGCCCCGTGGCATTGGGGCAGGGCACCATCACCAGATGGATCGTGCAGGGGGCATCGCCCTGGAGGGGCCTCAGGGGCTGAAGGCTGTGGAGCTTCTCGGCCAGGGGGCGCACCCAGGTACTGAGCTCACCAGGACCATTACTGACCAGCACAATCGCTGCTGCGGCAGGAGCCTCCCCAAGCTGGGGGCTCAAAGGATCGCCCTGGACTCCCTTCAGCTCGACTTCGCCCGGACCGGCAGTGGCGCTGGGTGACCCATCCAGAGGAGAGGGGATCAAGAGGCGTGCAGAAGAGAAAAGGAAGAAAAGAAGTGCGGATGGCGAGACTTGAACTCGCAAGGCCGAAGCCACACGCCCCTCAAACGTGCGTGTCTACCAATTCCACCACATCCGCAAGGTTCGGTCGAAGTCAGGAATCTGCTCGTCCGGGTGGCTACCTCCGGCCGGAGCCGAAGGCACAGGAGCAATATACCCATGGCCGCGCGCCGCCCACCCTGCGGCCCAGGGGGGCTCAGTCTGCGCTGATACAGTCCTGAACCGATCCCTTTGCCCAGGCTCCGATGCCCATCGGCAAGCTGTTGATCGCCAATCGCGGGGAAATCGCCCTGCGGATCCTGCGCACCTGCAGGGAGCTCGGGATCGCCACCGTGGCCGTCTACAGCACGGTGGATCGCAATGCCCTCCATGTACAGCTGGCCGATGAAGCGGTCTGCGTGGGGGAGGCGCCCAGCAATCGCAGCTATCTCAACATTCCCAACATCCTGGCGGCAGCCACCTCCAGGGGTGCCGATGCCATCCATCCCGGCTATGGATTTCTGGCGGAGAGCGCCACCTTCGCAGAAATCTGCCGGGACCATGGCCTCACCTTCGTGGGACCCTCCCCGGAAGCGATCCTGGCCATGGGGGACAAAGCCACGGCCAAACGCACCATGCAGCAGGTGAGTGTGCCCACCATCCCTGGCAGTGAGGGGCTGTTGGACTCAGTGGACGATGCCGCGGCCCAGGCCCAGCACATGGGTTTTCCCGTGATGATCAAGGCCACGGCCGGCGGCGGCGGCCGTGGCATGCGCCTAGTGCCCTCGGCCGATCAGCTGGAAGGGCTGTTCAGGGCCGCCCGGGGTGAGGCCGAAGCGGCCTTTGGCAACCCGGGGCTCTACATGGAGAAATTCATCGACCGCCCTCGCCATGTGGAGGTGCAGGTGCTGGCGGATCGTTTCGGCAACGTGGTGCATCTCGGGGAGCGGGACTGCTCCATTCAGCGACGTCACCAGAAACTCCTGGAGGAGGCCCCGAGCCCCGGCCTGGATCCCGCTGTGCGGGCCCGAATGGGAGAGGCGGCGGCCGCCGCAGCCCGCTCCATCGGCTACGAGGGGGCCGGCACCGTGGAGTTCCTGCTCGACCGCTCCGGCAGCTTCTATTTCATGGAGATGAACACGCGCATCCAGGTGGAGCACCCCGTCACGGAGATGGTGACGGGCCTCGATCTGATCGCCGAGCAGCTCCGCATCGCCGGCGGGGAGCCCATCAGCGTGAGGCAGGAGGAGGTTCAACTGGAGGGGCACGCGATCGAGTGCCGCATCAATGCGGAGGATCCCCACCAGAATTTCCGGCCCTCACCTGGGAAGATCACCGGCTGGCTGCCGCCTGGAGGGCAAGGGGTCCGCGTCGACAGCCACGTGTACGCCGGCTACGAGATCCCCCCCTTCTATGACTCCCTGATCGGCAAACTGATCGTCTGGGCACCGACCCGTGAGCTGGCCCTGCGGAGGATGCGGCGAGCCCTCTCGGAGTGGGCCGTGACTGGCATTCCCACCACGATTGAATTCCATCTGGCCCTGCTGGAGCGGCCGGAATTCAGAAACGGCGAGGTCTACACAAAATTTGTGGAGGAAAAGATGCTGCCCCTCAGCTGAGCACTGCCAGCTGGGCCTGACGCATCACCTGGGTCAGCAGACCCTGCTGTCCCACCAGCAGTTCCCTGACAAGGCTCACCAGACCAACCCAGATCACGGGCGTCACATCCACCCCCCCGATCGGTTGGATCAAGGCGCGGGTGGGGGCCAGCAGGGGCTCGGTGAGGGCACCCAGCCAGCGCAAATTGCCCTGGGTGGGATCGATCTGTGGGTACCAGGTGAGCACCAGGCGGGCCAGGAAGAGAAGGGTCCAGGCCGCCAGCCCCAGGCCCAGAGCCAAGTGAACCGCAGCAAGCATGCCCGGTGAAGCCATCACAAATGCTCAAAGCGGAAGGGGGTTCACCCTAGGAACTCCCCCGCCCTGCCTAAGATCCACCCCAGCGCAAACCGTCTGCCGATGACCCCTTCCCTCTCGAACTTCCTGAGCAGCCTGTTCTGGGGCGGTGCGATCGTCGTGATCCCCATTGCCCTGGCTCTCTTCTTCATCAGCCAGAACGACAGGGTTGACCGTCGCCTCTGAGCAAGGCGTTCTCCCCGGGAGGCTGGCTGCTGGGTGTGCGGTGAGGTTTCCTAGAATGCAGTGATCCGTGTACGAGAGCTCCCTTGGTTAACGCCAGTCTGAACTGGGCCAGCATCGTTGGAATCGTGCTGGCCGTCGGCGGCGCCTTCCTCTACTTCATGAGGAGTTTCAAACCGGCGCTGGCCCGCGATTACGACGTTTTCTTTGCTGCCATCGGACTGCTCTGCGGCGGCATCCTCTTCTTTCAGGGCTGGCGGCTCGATCCGATCCTCCAGTTCGGTCAATTTCTGCTGGCAGGCACCACGGTGTTCTTCGCCTACGAGAGCGTGAGGCTGAGGGGCATCACCACCGAGCAAGCCCGCCGCTCCTCCTACTTCGAAGAGGAAGAAGCCCCCCTCCGTCCCCGCGGTGGGATGGGAGCAGGCCCCTGGGATGGGCGGCCCGATCGGTTCAGTGAACCGGAACCTCTGCGGCGGCGCATCCGCTCCCGAGAGGAGGAGGACGAGGAGTTCTACCGTCCCCGCCGGGCCAGTCGGGCCGCCATTCCCGAACGGGCCGCCAGCCGCATGGGCTACCAGGAGGAGTGGGAACCCGAGGGCCCCGGCCCTGCTGGACGCTCAGAACCAAGCCCCTACCGAGCGAGCAACCGACCCGCACCTGCGGACTTCGGCGCCAGACGGAGGGACAGGGACGACATGGGCAGCACCCGTCGGGGCACGCGTCCGGTGCCAGGCAGCCGACGCTCCACCACCCCTGCTGCCGGCCCTGGGGATCAGCCCCCATCTGGTGGCTTGGGCGCCAGTGGCATGCCCCAAGGGAACCCCATCAGCCGGAGTGCCCCACGAGGTGAGGCAGCTCCCGAGGTGAGCGATGCGGACTACAGCCCGATCAAGACCCAACGGCCGCCGAATGCCCCTGGCGGCTCGGTCAACAGACAGGCTGATGGGCCTGCCCCTCGCGACAACTCCTCCCGATTCGACGACTGAATCCAGCCTCGACACCGATCTCTCAGCGGATTGGCGGCCTCCTCCAACGGGCCCCAATCCTTGTCCTGCTGCTGCTGAGCTGCCAGGCCTGCACGTTCAGCCCTTGGCTGATGCGCCGCTCCGCAGGTCCCACGGGCGTAATGGGGCAGCAATCTGACCGTCAGGATCCCGCCCTGAGCGGCAATGGCCAATGGCTCGCCAGCCTGGTGCTCCGGGATGGCACCCCCACCCTATTGCTGCAGGAACAACCTTCAGGGCGAAAGGTTCCCTTGCCCGAACTGCGGGGGCTCACCCCCCATCGCTCTCCCTCCCTGAGCTGGAACGGCCGCTATGTGGCTCTGATCGTGCAGCAGGGGCCCCGCCGGGTGGCTGTGGTGCAAGACCGGGCCAATGGCCGGCTCCATCGGCTCCAGCTGCCGATGGGCCTTGATCCCGAACGCCTGAGCCTGGCCCCCGATGGGCGCAGGGTGGCCATCTCTGCCGTGGGTCAGGGGAGGCTTCAGGTGCAGCTCTTCGATCTGGCCGGACTGCTCGAACCCGATCTACCGCCAGCCCAGGCGATCCGGGGCCCGGCGAGCCCCAAGGAGAATCAATGAAAGCTGCAGCGGGGGTGACGGCGATACTGGTGCTGCTGCTGACGGGCTGTCTGGGATCCATGCCGATGCCCATGGGGGGTCTCAACCAGCAACTGGCCCAGAGGGGGAGTCATCGGGAGCCGAGCCTGTCGGGCCGTTGGCTGGCTCTCATCGCCAACCGGAACGGGCGCGATCAGGTGGAGCTGGTGGATGTGGAGCGGCAGCTCCCTTTGCCCCTACCTGGGCTGAACCGGCCGGACGCCGTGCCTGTGAGCGTGAGCGTGGATGGGGCGGCGGCACGGCTGGCCGTGGTGCGCCAGGTGGGAGGTCAGACGGAGCTGGTGCTCTATCGAAGGAGCCTGATGAGCCTGGAAGCCATTCCCATGAGCCCGGCGGGCGTGCCGAGGCGGGCAAGCCTGCGGGCCGATGGACGAGAGGTGGCCGTGGAGGTCAGCCGCAATGGGTTGGTTCAGGTCGACCTGATCCAGGTGCCATGAGGCAACTCAAGGAGTTCAGGGCACCAGACCTGCCCAGTGCAGAAAGGTGTCTTGGCTGAAAACCTCAATCAGCAGAACGGCCGCAAAGCCCACCATGGCGAAGCGCCCGTTCACCCGTTCGGCATAGGCGCTCCAGCCGAAAGCCGGGGTGTCCCGAGTGGTGGCGCTGGTGGGCGGTGGCTGATGAGCAACTTGTTCGGCGAGCGACTCAGCAGTGGACTTTGAGGTGTTGGGGGAAGACAAAACGGGATGCTGGAAGGTGACAGGGGCGGACGCGTCAGTCCTCAGGAGGAGACCGAAAAGGTATAGCCAGCGGCAGGCAGCAGCTGCCAGGCACCACTGCCATCGAGCTCCAGCACGGTGTTGTGATAGGCCGTGAGGGTGGGGCGATGGCCCACGCTCACAAAGGCCAGATCCCTGGCCACCAGCAGCTCATAGAGCCGTTTCTCCGTGGCCACATCCAGGGCACTGGTGGCCTCATCCAGCACCACGAATCGGGGGGAATTCAGCAGCAGGCGGGCAAAGGCCAGACGCTGCTGCTCGCCAAGGGAGAGGAGCCGGGGCCAATCCTCCTTCACCCCAAGATCGGGGTAACGGCTCACCAACTCCGGCAGCCGCACCTCCTCCAGGGCATGGCGCAGCTGGGAATCGCTGAAGCGCTCCGGCGGCTGGGGGTAGCAGAGCTGCTCCCTGAGGCTTCCCAGAAGCATGTAAGGCTTCTGGGGAATGAACATCAACTCTGAGGTGGGGGGTCGTTGCACGCTGCCTGTGGTGGCCGGCCAAAGCCCACTCAGCAGGCGCAGGAAGGAGGTTTTGCCGCAGCCGGAAGGCCCCACCACCAGCAACCGCTGACGGCTGTCCACCGTGAGGCTGAGATCCCGGATGAGGGTCCGCTGGGACCGGGGAGGCACCAAATCCACGTCGTTCACCACAATGGCGTCCACCGCAGGAGCACACGCCTCGGGGCTGCCGGCGCTGAGATCAGCCTTTTGGGCTGCCTCGGAACTGATGGCATTCACCTTGCTCTGGAAGGCTTCAAGGCGGCTGATGGAGGCAGAGAACTGGGCCAGCTGTTCAATGTTGTTGACGATGAAACTGACCGAGAAGAACACCTGAGAGAAAGCGATTCCCGCCTGCCCGAAAACGCCGAAATCAACGCTTTTGGCAAAGTAGAGAGGGGCGATCACCAGCCAGGGAAGGAAACGTGAGAAATAGTCGTAGGAGCGCTGGATCACGCTGATCATGGCTTCCCAGATGATCAGCCGGTCATAGTTGCGAATCGCTCCTCCCAGCCTGCGCTCTGCCTCCTCCAGTTCCACCTGTTCACCCTGGTAGAAGGCGATGGCTTCCGCGTTGTCGCGGATGTGCACCAGGCCATAACGGAAGTTGGCCTCCAGCTTGAGTTGCTGATTCCGCAAAAACACCAACCTGCGACCCGCGATCACAATCAGCCCCGTGCCAATCACGGAGTAGGCAAGCAGCACAAGAGCCAGACGACTGCTAATGGTCCAGAGAACAATAATGAAACTGAAGAAGGTCAATAATGCTTCAAAAACTCCAACCGTGAAACCAAGACTCTGGGCAGTGAAGCTATCAGTATCCTGGGAGATCCGCTGATCAGGATTATCAATTTCTTCGATGGTTTCATCGTTAGGATTTAAAACATAGTAGGACCGATCCGAGAGGTAGTTGGTAATAAGCTTGCCAGTTAGCCATTGGCGCCAGAGCAGGCCCAGCTTTGGCACAAGGTAGCTCTGGATTGCACGAATCGGCAAAGCCAGCACCAAACAAAAGGCGTAAATCGCCACAATTTTCCAGAACTCATCTTTCTGATAAGCCACCAGGGCATTATCAATATTGCGTGCGATGTAACTGATGCCGACGTTGATCCCGTTGATCACCAGAATCAGAAGAATGATCGCGCCCAGCAACAGCCAGGGCACCCAGCGTCCCTGCCGCAGCCGGCCACGGAACGACCAGAAGGCCACCAGACCCGCGGCGAAAAGAGCCATGATCACGCCCCCGACAGGGCTCCGCCAAATGGCCTGAACCTGCTGGGGCACCCCCGGCAGAAAACGGCTCTGCAGTTCGGGCACCAGGGCACCGCTGAGGGCAATGGCCCCTGTGAGCAGCAGCAGGGTGAGCCCCACCACCACCGCCACTAGGGCAATCAGCAGCAACAGAAACATCCAGCCCGAGCCATTCGTTGCCTCCAGAGGCAGGAAATAGGGCTGGGCCAGGCGCTGCAGCTGGCCCAGCTGCTCTCGGAGGGCCTTCAGGGGATTCATCGAACGGGTGGGGCAGCGACAAGCTCTTCGCATTGTGACCGCCCGTGGGAATCAGCCGGGTGGCCAGGTCAGCGGACGGCCGCCGATCACGTGCACATGAAGATGGAACACGGTCTGGCCGGCCTCCGCACCGCTGTTGATCACCGTGCGCCATCCCGTCAGCCCCTCCTGCCGGGCCACACGGCCCGCCACCAGCAACAGATGGCCCAGCAGCTCCTGATCCTCAGGACCCGCCTCCGCCAAGGAGGGGATGGGCTTGCGGGGAATCACCAGCACATGCACCGGGGCCTGGGGATTCACATCCCGGAAGGCCAGGCACTGCGCATCGCTGTACACCTCCTGGCAGGGGATCTCCCCATTGAGGATGCGGCCGAAGATCGTGTCGCTCATGGCCTGTGGAGGCACGGGGTGGGACGGACGGTGGCACCCAATCCACGGAAGCGTGAATCAGGCATCAGAGATGTTGGCACGATGCACCAGTGCTGCCCTGCGGGGCCTTGAGGCCCAGGCCGTGACCATCGAGGTGGATCTCAGTCCCGGGCTGCCGGGACTGCAGATGGTGGGTCTGGCCGATGCGGCCGTGCAGGAATCGCGGGAGCGGGTGCGGGCCGCTCTGCGCAACAGCGGATTGCGGGTCCCCCTGACGCGGGTGGTGGTGAGCCTGGCGCCGGCGGATCTGCGCAAGGAGGGGCCCGCCTTTGATCTCCCCATCGCCCTGGCTCTGCTGATGGCCAGCGGCCAGCTGCCGGCCGAGCGAATGGAGGGAATCTGGAGTGCGGCGGAACTCGGTCTGGACGGAGCCCTCAGAAGCATCCGCGGAGCTCTGGCCCTGGCCATGGCCGCCCGGGAGGCTGGAGCCAGAGCTCTGCTTCTTCCCTGGGGGAATGGGGCCGAGGCGGCCCTGGTGGAGGGCCTCCAGGTACTAGGGGCCCGCTCCCTGGTGGAAGCGCTCGCCATGCTGAAGGAGCCCGCCACGGCACGACGCCCACAGGCCAGGCCTCACGCCCCAGCCGCAGGTCCCGCCGCGGATCTGGCCAATCTCCACGGGGCCCACCATGGACGCCGGGCCCTGGAGATCGCGGCGGCCGGAGGCCACCACCTGCTGCTGGTGGGCCCTCCAGGGAGTGGCAAGACCATGCTGGCCCGCCGGCTGGCTGGGCTCCTCCCACCCCTGAGCCGGCAGGAGGGACTTGAACTCACCCGCCTCCATTCGGTGGCTGGGCTGATCCCTGAAGGGGGCGGGCTGGTGGGGCAGCGCCCCTTTCGCTCTCCCCACCACAGCTGTTCTGCCCCGGCCCTGGTGGGGGGAGGGGCCGCTCCACGGCCCGGCGAACTCAGCCTGGCCCACATGGGAGTGCTCTTCCTCGATGAACTCGGGGAATTCCGCCGTGCCGTGCTCGACCAGTTGCGCCAACCCCTGGAGGATGGAGAGGTGTGGATCACCCGCAGCCGCCAGCGGGCCCGTTTCCCCTGCCAGATCATCCTGGTGGGGGCCACCAATCCCTGCCCCTGCGGCTGGTATGGGGAACCTGGGAGGGAGTGCCGCTGCAGCGAATTTGAACGGCGTCGCTACTGGGCCCGTCTGTCCGGTCCATTGCTGGATCGCATCGACCTGCAGGTGGTGATGCGCCAACCCCAGGCCCGGGAACTGGCTTGTGCCTATGGAACTCCCGCCACCGGTCCCAGCGAGGCTGATGCGCCGGAAACGAGCAGGGTGGTGGCCCGCAGGGTGCGCCTCGCCCGGGGGCGCATGCGGCAGCGCAACCCTGATGGCTGCAGCAATGGCAGGCTCGCGGCAGAGGCCCTGCCCACGATCCTTGGACTCGAAGCAAGCGCCCGGCAGCTGTGGGAAACGATGCTGGACCGGCGTCAGCTGACCCTCCGCGGAGGGCTGAAGGTGCTGCGGCTGGCGCGCACCATCGCAGACCTGGAGGGCCTGGAGCAGGTGGAGCGCGCCGCGATCGCCGAAGCCTTCAGCTACCGCACGTTTGACCAACTGGTGTGATCAGGCTGGTGTGATCAGGCAAGGTGATCGCCGCGACGGCGGCGGATCGTGCCCCGGAAGGGCTGCACCCCCACCTGGGGGGGTTGATTCTGCGCTTCTTCCCGGGGATCACCGAAAGCGTGCTGCACCATGTCGGCCAGCCAGCGGCCGAAGGCGGTGACGGAAGCGAGGGGATGGGCCATGGCTGAGCAAGGGGGAAAACTTCAGCATGCTCAGCTGAGGCCCGGCTGCCAATGGGAATTTGCTCGGATCGTGCCGAAGCTCAGCGGCGGCGGCGGCGCTGCTGGGCCTTGCGCTTGTATTTCTCTGTGGGAGTCTCGTGGTGGCGCAGGCGCTTGAGGTCGGCAAAGATCCCGGCCTTTGACACCTGTCGCTTGAACCGGCGCAGAGCGGATTCAATCCCTTCGTTTTCGCCGACGGTGACCTGGGTCATAAAGCTGGACAAGACCACAAACAGCTCATCAACTTAGCAAAGGCCCAGAAGACTCCGCCTCGCCCCCCATCCCTAGGGGGCTGCTGTCTGGCTCGGGCTGGAGCCAGGCCAGGCATCGTTATAGACATACACATGGCCCAGGGAACGCCCACCGAACTGGCGACGCTTCAGGCGCCAGCCAGGCTCCAGTTCCAGTTTCACGAAGCCCGAGGCCATCCCACCGGCCCTGGCCACCACCAGGTCCCCCTGGGCGGTGGATTTGGTGGGCCGGGCCACCAGGAGCAGGTCGCGCCCCCCCTTCACCACACTGAGGCGGTAGGACGTGGCCAGGTCGCTGCCACCGATGCGCAGGGAATAGCCATTGGCATCGATGAAGCGGCCGCAGATCCCGGTGAAATCGAAGGTGATCAGCAGGGGGTTGACCGCAGCCGGCTTGCCTTCACCCACGGCGAAACAGGGGCGGGTGGGCTTGATCTGCTCATAGATGTTGAGCTGGTAGCGCTCCCCGGAACTGCCGATCGGGGCGGCCACCAGCAGAAAGCGGGAGGGATCCAGCTCTCCGGCACCAAACAGCGCCTGGGCCTTGCTGGGCTCGGGCCCGAGGGGAAGGGCCAGGGCCGTGGCAAGGAGAAGCCCTGCAGCACGGCTTGTATGCCGAAGGTGGGGAGAACTCAGCACAACGAACAGTGAGGCGACCGGGGCCATGGTATGCACCCCATCCAGGGGGAGCTCAACGGCAGGGAAGGCTGATGGGGTGGCCCACCTCAGGCGGGCCGGTTGATGCGGATGGCCAGCAGTAGGGCGATCAGCGTGCCCGGCAGACTTGCCCCGAGAATGAAGCGGGTGGTCTGAACCCCAAGGTCGGGATCGCCGTAGGCCAGCTCAAAGACGGAGCCGGTGGCGGCGATGCCGAGCAGACAGGCCAGGGCGAGGAATATCCCCGCCAGAGGTTTCATGGGCATGAAGAAGTGCCGTCAGCGGATGGATTGCACATGCTCACGGCGGAAGCCGTGCTGCCTGAGCTCCTCGTTGAGAACCAGTTCATCACTGACCCGATCCACGAAGAGCACCCCCTGAAGATGATCCATCTCGTGCTGAATGCAACGGGCCAGCAGGCCATCGGCCTTCAGGCGCCTGGGTCGGCCGAATTCGTCCCGGAAGCTCACCTCCACAACCGAGGGCCGCACCACCTGCAGATACACCCCAGGGATGCTCAGGCAGCCCTCCTCATAGGTGTTGCAGGAGGCTCCAGCGGCCGTGATCTCCGGGTTGATCAACACCAGCGGGGGGGTGCTGGCCTCCTCCAGATCCAGATCGATCACCAGCAATTGCTTGGGCACCCCCACCTGGGGAGCTGCCAAGCCGATCCCCTTGGCGCTGTACATGCTGCGCAACATGTCGCGAGCCAGCTCCCGAACGGCATCGTCCACCTTGCTGATACGACGTGATGAACCACGCAGTTCACTGGAGCCGAGCTGGTGGATCGGCAGCGGTGGATTGGGTTCGGGTTGCTTGGGCACAAGCACCGTACGACTCGTCTCTTCCGCCTTGCGGGCCATCGCCGCGAAGCTGCGCGCCAAGTGATCACCTAGAACAGTAAATCCCATCCTATGAGCTTTCGGCAGGAGGGAGGTGACGCCAGGAGCAACCCCCAGACCCCTCCCCGCCACCCAGGCCGTGGGTGCCACTCCCAGCTGGCGGGAGCCGCGCCTGGTGAACGGCCAGCTGTTCTGGCTGGAGGCAAGGCCCCAGGAGCAGGGACGCATCACCCTGCTGCACCGCCACGCCGGAAGGGACTTCCCGGCCAGGGAGCTGACCCCCACTCCCTGGGGGGTGCGCAGCCGCCTGCATGGCTATGGCGGCGTGGCCTACACCACCGATGGCAACAGCGTGGTGTTCGTGCATGACGGGGATCGGCAGCTGTGGGCGCTGGATCTGAACGGTGACCAGCTGGATGACCAGCTCCCTTGCCGGCGCCTGACGGAGCCCCTTCACTCTCCCCAGGACGGGGGGGACAGCGACCAGAGAGCCTTCGGTGACGGGCTGATCGATGCCCACCGGGGACGCTGGCTGGGGGTGATGGAGTGCAGCGGTCGCGATCAGCTGGTGGCCGTCAGCCTGTCGGGCGGGACACCGGTGCTGCTCCTCCAAGCCAGAGACTTCTGCAGCTCGCCCGCCCTCTCACCCAACGGGAGCCATCTGGCCTGGCTGGAGTGGCAGCAGCCGTTCATGCCCTGGGAGCGGAGCCAGCTCTGGATCGGTCGCTTCGATGAGCAAGGCGGCCTCACCGATGTGCGCTGCCTGGCCGGCTCCGACGGAGGCGATGCTGAGGGGGAATCGGTGTTTCAACCCCTCTGGGCAGGCTCCGATCTGGTGGTGGCCCGGGATGGCAGCGGCTGGTGGCGCCTCTCCCGCTTCGCCGATGCCGAACGGAGCGCAGAGACCCCGCCCGGCGATGGGGAAAGCCTCCTGGCCATGGAGGCCGACTTCGGCCTGCCCCAATGGGTGGCGGGCCTGAGCACCACCGCCTGGGATGGGAAGCAACTGGTGGCGGCGGCCTGCCGGCAGGGCACCTGGGAACTGGGACGGTTGGCGTACACCCCGCAAGACAGTGGTGAGGGTTGGCAATGGCATCCCCTCCCGGTGCCCTTCACGGACCTGGCCGATCTCAGTGCCGAAGGGGGGCAGCTGGTGGCCATCGCCAGTGGGCCGCAGGCGATGGGAGGCCTCCTGGAGATCGACCTCGCCGATGGCTCCTGGATCCACACCCCATGCGCCCCCAGCCCACTGGACCCAGGGCAGATCAGCACGCCCGAAGCCCTGTGGTTTGAGGGGGCCACAGGCGAACCCACCCACGCCTGGTTCTATCCCCCTTCAGGGGGCGCCGGACCGCAGAGCCCCCTGCTGCTGCGCGCCCACAGCGGCCCCACGGCCATGGCCCGCACAGGCCTCAACCTAGCGGTGCAGTTCTGGACCAGCCGCGGCTGGAGCGTGCTGGACGTGAACTACGGGGGCTCCAGCGGTTTCGGACGGGCCTATCGGGAGCGGCTGAACGGCCGCTGGGGCGAACTGGATGTGGGCGATTGCCTGGCGGCGGCCGCAGCGGTCGTCGCCAGCGGCCGGGCGGCCGCAGAGCGGGTGGCCATGGAAGGGAGCAGCGCCTCGGGGTTCACCGTGCTGGCCGCCCTGGCCACCGGACGGGGCCTGCAGGCCGGTGCCTGCCGCTATCCGGTGGTGGACCTGGAAGACCTGGCCCGGGTGGGGCATCGCTTCGAGGCCCACTACCTGGACACCCTGATCGGCCCGCTGCCGGAGGCACGGGCCACTTACCAGGCCCGTTCCCCCCTGCAGCAGGTGAGCCGGATCCAGGGGCCGGTGATCCTCTTCCACGGCCTGGAAGACACCGTGGTTCCCCCCTCCCAGAGCGAACGGCTAGCGCTTGCCCTGAGCGAACAGGGTGTGACGGTGGAACTCTTTCTCTTTCCCGGCGAGGGCCACAGCTTCCGCTCCGGGGCCGTTCAGGCCCAGGTGCTGGAAGCCACAGAAGCCTTTTTCCGTCGTCACCTCGGGATGGCCCGATGAGCGTCAGCGCACTGCTGGCAGGCCAACCGCCGATGGTCTGGGTCCTGGTGCTGGTGGGGTTGCCCCTGCTCCTGCTGGTAGGCACAGCCTTTGGTCGGGGTCTGGGAGTGCACCGCTGGGGGATCCCCGAGGCTCTGCTCGCCGGTCTGGTGGGCCTGCTGCTGGGTCCCCAGGGGCCCTGGCCCCTGCTGCCGGCCGGGGTCATCCAGCTCTGGGATGGGCTGCCCCTGATCCTCCTCACCCTGGTGTTCGGCAGCCTGCTGGTGGGCAAGCCCCTGCCAGCCCCTGGAGGCCTGTGGCATCCGCTGCGGGCCCAGGTGCTGCTCTCGCTCACCCTGGCCTTTGGGCAATATCTCGTGGGTGGTCTGGTGGTGCTCCTGGTGCTCCAACCCTGGCTGGGGGTGAGCCCGGTGATGGCCTGCCTGATCGAGGTGGCCTACGAGGGCGGGCATGGATCGGCAGCGGCCATGGCCCCCACCTACGAGCAGCTGGGGGTGCAAGGAGCCGAACCCCTGGGCTTGGCCCTGGCCACCGTTGGCCTGCTCACCTCCACCCTGGTGGGGGGATTGCTGGTGGTGATGGCCCGCTGGCGGGGGTGGGTGGCGGAGCCTGCAGTAACGGCAGCCAGTGAGCTCCAAAATCCCCCAGCGTCCCTTGCGGCTGTTGGGGATCAGACCTCAGCGGATCCGCCTCAGGGCACACCCTTTGCCCTGAAGGCAGTGCTCAGCAAGATCAGCGCCTGGGCGGTGAACCTCGGACTCGCCGGGCTGGCGGTGGCCATGGGCTGGGTGTTGCTGCAGGGACTGCGGGCCCTGGCCCCCCATCTGGGCACGGGAGTCGCCACCGTGATCGAGGCCCTGCCGGTGTTCCCCCTGGCCCTGGTGGGATCCGTGCTGGTGCGGCTGGTGCTGGAGCGCACCAGAACGGCCAAGCTGGCATCGGGCGCCATCCAGAACCGCATCGGCACACTGTCTGCCGATCTTCTGATCACGGCGGCCACCGCCTGCCTGGATCTCTCATCCCTGAGCCACCTCTGGAAACCCCTGCTTGTGCTCGGGATGGCAGGGCTGCTCTGGAATCTGCTGGTGGTACTGGGCCCAGGTCGCTGGATGCTTCCCCAACCCTGGTTTGAACGGGGGCTGATCGACTTCGGCCAGGCCACGGGCGTGGCGGCCAGCGGCCTCTTGCTGCTGAACATGGCCGATCCAAAGGATCAGGGCGATGTGCTCACCCCCTTTTCGATCAAGCAACTGCTGCTGCAGCCTTTGGTGGCCGGGGGCGTGATCACGGTGGTGGCGCCCCTGGCGGTGAGCCGCTGGGGCCTGCCCGCCTGGACCGCCCTCTGCCTGGTGCTGGTGGTGCTCTGGGTGGGATTGGCGGTGGGATTTGGCCGGGGGCGCTCCGGTGTCAGCGCACCATTGCCGCCACATTTCCCCCATCCACCGTGAGCACCGCGCCGGTGGTGCGATCCATCCTGGCCAAGGCCACGAAGGCCTCCGCCACATCGCTGGCCCGCACTTCGGCCCCCAGCAGATTGCCGGCCATGTACACCTCCTCGGACATGCCGCGGGCAGCCGCGCGCTCTCGGATCATGGTGTCGTCCAGCAAACCGGAACGGATGCGATCGGCATTGAGGGCATTGACCCGCACACCGGCCGGCCCCTCCTCCAGGGCGTACTGACGCACCAGGGCGAGCAGGGCTGCCTTGCTGATCCCGTAGGCGCCGAAGTTGGGGCCGGGGTTGAGGGCCTGTTTACTGACGTTGAACAGCAATTGCCCCCCCAGCCGTCGGCCACCGCCTGCGCTCTCCCCATCGGCATCCCCACCGTCCTGAAGGCGAAAGATGGCGATGGCGGCCTGGGCCACGGCCTGATGCGAGAAGAAATTCAGTTCGAAACTGGCCCGCAGAACCCCATCGCTGAGGGTGGCCATGGCACCGGTCCAGGCGGCTCCGGCATTGCTCACCACCCCATCGATGCCACCGAAATGGGCACACACCTGGGCGAAGGCCGAGCGCACCGCATCCGGATCGGTGACATCACAGGCCACGGCCAAAGCCCCTTTGCCGCAGCGGTTGGCCACCGCCCGGGCACCCTCCCCATCGCGATCCAGCACCGCCACCTCCGCCCCCTGGGCCGCAAAGGCCAGGGCGGTGGCGGCACCAATGGCGCCGGCTCCACCGGTGATCACCACCACCTGACGGGCCAGGGGCTTTTCGGCCGCCTTGCCCAGCTTGGCCTGCTCCAGGCTCCAGTACTCCATGTCGAAGGTGTCAGCCTCACCAACGGCCTGGAAACGCCCGATGCTCTCTGCCGCCAGGAGGGTCTGGGCCCAGGCCTCGGCGATGTCCGCCGTGACGGCCGCATCAGCCGCCCCCTTGCCCACACCGATCAGGCCGACTCCAGGCAGGGCCAGCACCCTGGGGAGGGGGTCGAGGGGAGTTTTACCGCCGCCCACCCTTGCGTTCTGGCGGCTCACATAGGCGGTGTACGCCTCCATGTAGGTCGCTAGGGCCGCCTCCACCTGCCTGCGCCAGCTGTCCAGATCGGCCGGGATGGGAGCACCATCCGGGGCTGCTGCAGGAGGGGAGGGCAGCACCAGGGGCTGGGCTTTGGTGCGGATCACATGATCGGGCGTGGCCACGCCGCGGCCTGCCCATTCGTGCAGCCGGGCGTCATCAGACACCGCATGGGCCAAGGGGGTGGAGCGGAGGTCGAACACCCAGCGGCTGGCACAGCCCGCCCTGTGGGCAGCCCGGGCCAGGGCACCCCGCAGGACAGGCAGAAGAACCGCCGCGGCGGTCGGTTGCTCGGGGAGGGTGACGGGGTGGAAGCTGCGCTCCCCGCGGCTCAACCGATCCTCCGCCAGGCGCACCAGCTCGACCATGCGGGCATAGCTCTGCTCAGCCGTGGCACCGAAGGAGAAAAGACCGTGCTGCAGCAGCACCATGCCCTCGATCTGATCGGAGTTCTGCAGCGCTGAAGCCCCATCCCAGGCGGCGGCGCAGGCCTTGGCCAGGGCAAAGCCTGGCATCACATAGGGCACCAGCAGCACCCGATCGCCATACACCTCACGGCACACCGCAGCGGCATCGGGCTGATCCGCCAAAGCAAGCAGGGCCGTGGAATGGGTGTGATCCACGAAGGGGTGGGGCAGAAACGCATGCAACAAGGCCTCCACCGAAGGATTGGGTGCGGCCGGATCGATCAGGTTCTGGCGCTGGGCGGCCACCATCGCCTCATCACTGAGGGCCTCCAGGGCTCTCAGCGCCTGGAGGGGCTGGAGGCGCACCGCAGGATGGCCGGGTGGCTCGATGGTGGCCAGATCCCAGCCGCTGCCCTTCACGCAGAGCACGGGTATGGACTCCCCCAGAAGGCCAGTGACCGTTGTTTTCACGGACGTGTTGCCCCCTCCGTGGAGCACCAGATCCGCATCGGCTCCCAGCAGGCGGGCGCTGTAGGTGCGCAGGGCCAGAGGTGCGCTGATGCCCTGGCTGCCGTAGCGCTCGATCGCCTCGCGGGCTGCGGCCTCCGACCAGCGGTTCTGCACGGGCATGGGAGGGATCAAAGGCGGCCTGAGGCTACGCGGGGCCAGGCCGGCGGACCAACGGCGCGAAGGGTCTGGGAAGACGAAAGCCAGGCTCCACAGCCATGGCTAGCTTTCGGAGAACCAGGCGACCCGTCCCTTTCACTGTCGCCGTTCACTGTCGCCGTTCCTTGTCTCCGATGGCTCTGCGCACGCTTCTCTTCCTGATCACCAACCTGGCGGTGGTGCTCACGATCTCCCTGATCCTGAGCGTGCTCACCGCCATCGGTCTGCTGCCCCCCGATCTGCCCCTGCTCCCCCTGCTGGTGAGTTGCTTCGTCTGGGGTGTGGTGGGGGCCTGGATCTCCTTGCAGTTCTCGGCTGAGTCGGCCAAGCGGATGATGGGCATCCAGCTGGTGAGCGGCAACGGCGGCCCAGCGGAGCGGTGGTTGCACAGCACCGTCGCCCGGCTGGCGGAGAAAGCTGGACTGCCCATGCCGGAGGTGGGCGTGTACGGCTCACCGGAGTGGAATGCCTTTGCCACCGGTCCTTCCCCCCAGCGGGCGCTTGTGGCGGTCTCCACCGGCATCCTGCAGGGCATGCCGGAAGATGAGCTGGAGGCCGTGCTCGGCCATGAGATGAGCCATGTGGGCAACGGCGACATGGTCACCATGACCCTCCTGCAGGGGGTGATCAACGCCTTTGTGATGTTCCTGGCCCGGGCTGTGGCCTTCACCCTTCCCAATCGCCAGAGCGAGGAACGGGGCTATGGCCCGCCCCCCACCATGCTCCTGGTGTGGCCGCTGGAGGTGCTGCTCGGCGTGCTTGGTTCCCTGGTGACGGCGTGGTTTTCCAGGCACAGGGAGTTCCGAGCCGATGCGGGTTCGGCCCGTCTCACCAGCCCCAATGCCATGGCTGGCGCCCTGGCGCGGCTGGGGCAGATGGAAAATCTCCAGGACCCTCGGGATGAGCCCACCCTGGCCACGATCAAGATCAATGAACCGCCTGGGTTCCTCCGCATGTTCGCGAGCCATCCCCCCATCGAGGCCCGCATCCGGGCGCTGCAGGCCCTCGCCCAGGCGGGCAAGCTGGCCTGAAGAGCGAAACAGCTGCGTCGCCGATGAAAGCGATCACTGCCCTGGGCCCAGGTCCAGACCACCCAGACGGGTGGCTTCAGGACACGGTGCTCCCCTTCCCCCCGCTCCCTGGTCTCCATGACCTGCGGGTGGCGGTGGAAGCCGTAGCGGTGAACCCCGTGGATCTCAAGGTGCGCAGCACCCTGCCCTCCGGTGGGCCAGCCCAGGTTCTCGGCTGGGACGCTTCCGGCGTGGTGGAAGCGGTGGGGGAGGCCGTGGAAGGATTCCGCATTGGCGATGCGGTAATGTTTGCGGGGGCTATTCACCGGCCCGGCTGCCAGGCCCAGAGCGTGCTGGTGGATGCCCGTCTGGCAGGCCGCAAGCCGGCCAATCTCTCCTTCGCCGAAGCGGCCGCCCTCCCCCTTACGGGGCTGACGGCCTGGGAATGCCTGTTTGAACGTCTGGGGATGGATCCCCGGGGCGGGGATCAGGGCCGCACCCTGCTGATCCTGGGGGCCGCCGGGGGCGTGGGATCCCTGGCCATTCAGCTGGCCAGGCAGGCGGGCCTGAGGGTGATCGCCAGCGCATCCCGGCCGGAAAGCCAGGCCTGGGTGCGCCAACTCGGCGCCGACGCCGTGGTGGATCACGGCCAACCCATCGGACCCCAGCTCGATGCCCTGGGATGGCCCACGGTGGAGGCGATCGCCAATTTCCATGACACCGATCTCTACTGGGACGTGATGGCGGAGCGCATCAGCCCCCAGGGGGCCATCGTGGCCCTCGTCAGCAGCCGCTCCCCCCTCGATCTCAACCGCCTCAAGAGCAAAAGCGTGCGCTTCTGCTGGGAGTACATGTTCACCCGCTCCCAGTACCGCACGGCGGATCTGGCGGAGCAGGGAGCCATTCTCAACCGGTTGGCGGCTGCCATCGAAGCAGGAACCCTGCGCAGCACGGTCCAGACCTTGCTGCAGCCCATCTGTGCGGGCACTCTTCAAGAGGCCTATGACCTGCTTCAGCAGGGGCACAGCCTGGGCAAGATCGTGATCAGCGGCTGGGAGTGAACCGAACCCCGCAATAGCCCTCCTCTACCCGAAGATCGACTAAATAAACCAGGTGGATGGAGCAAGCGATGCCGCCAAGGAGCCGCTGTAGCCGGTGATATTGATCACCAGATCATTGGCGGATTGGTAGCCCGCGACGGCATCATTCACCACCAGATAGGTACCGCTCAAACTGCCGGAGGTGGCCACCACGATGGTGGCTGCATTCAGGCCCAGGGGCTGGTTGCCGGCCAGTGCCCTGTTGGCATCAGCAAAGGCGTTGGTCACCAGGGTGTTGATGGCGGTGGTGGTGGTGTCAGCGGCCTGGGCGAGGGCGGTGGGCACCATGCCGATACCCCCGGGGGTGAGTAGAGAGATCCTGTCGGTTCCGATGAGGAAATCCGTGATGCGGTCGCGGACGGAAGCGGTGGACTGGCCGAAGCGCACCACAAACCTGTCCGCATCTGCCCCTCCGGTGAGGGTGTCGGAACCGGCCCCGCCGTTGAGGATGTCGACTCCTGCACCGCCATTCAGGAGATTGGCGCCGGAGTTGCCCATGAGGCGATTGGCTCCAGTGTTTCCGGTGCCGCTGATGGCCGCTGAACCGGTGAGGAGAAGATTCTCCACACCCGCCGCCAGGGTGGTGGACACAGAGGCGCTGAAGGTGTCCGTGAGGGTCGTGGTCACCGCGGGGGCTCCCAGAACCGCGTTGACGGGATTGGCGAGCGAAAGGACAAAGGTTTCATCGGCTTCATCCAGGTTGTCGTTGAGGATCGGCACGCTGATGGTGGCGGAGGTGACGCCGGGATCCACCGTCAGGGTTCCGGCGACGGCGGTGTAATCCAGGCCAGTCTGGGCCGTGCCATCGGAGGTGGCGAACTGCACGCTCACCGGTAGAGCCGAGGCCGCAGAGAGGCTCACCTGGTACACCGCGCTCTGTGGACTGGTCTGGCCCTCCACGAGTCTCTGGGCTGGGCCAAGGGTGAGCACCACATCATCATTGAGGATGGTGCCGCTGGCGGCGGCGTTGGCGGCGTTGATGGTGGCGTCTCCGCTCGCGCCCGTCAGGGTCACGCTGAAGGTCTCCGCAGCTTCCGATGCGGTGTCTCCCGCAACCTCAATGGAGAGGGTCTTGGCGGCTTCCCCTGGGGCAAAAGAGAGTACCCCTGCAGGAAGGGTGCTGCCAACAAAATCCGAGGCGACCACAGGATTCGCGCCGGAACCCGCCACAGACCAGCTGACATCACTCCCCCCGGAGAGATCACCGCTGCGGGTCAACTGGAACGTGAAGGCCGTCGCCCCACTGTTGCCCTCCAACTGCTGGCTGGCAGCTGTGGACTGAATGGCCAGGGTGCTGGTGGCGGGCACCGTGGTGATCGCCAGTGACCACCCTCCGGCGATGGATCCGGAATCACCGGCGGCGTCATCCTGCACAAAGAGGCTCCAGGTGCCATTGGGATCCGTGCCGTTGAACACGGAGAGATCGGCGCTGTAGAGGCCGGAAGGCGCCGGGGCATTGAAACCGTCGCCAACTTCGAAATCCACCGGGCGGTAGCTACCAGAACTGAGCGCAGAGCTGTCGGGGAGTGCGGTACTGGCCTGGCTGGAGAAGGTGAGGGTGAGCCCATTCACTCCAATTGAGCCCCCCGCATCTGACATCAGCAGGGCCCGAGCCCCGCTGGGACCCACCAGGAGGATGTCCAGATCATCCGGCCAGCTGTGGGTGAGGTTCGAAAGCGTCACGTCCAGGGAGCCCACGGTGAGGCCGCTCCCCGCTGCCACCATCAGCGTGGAGGGGAAAGGAGTGCTGGAGCCAAGGGAGGGGATGCTGATGGGCGTGGTGGTGCTGGCCGTGATCACACCGTCATCGTTCAGGATCGTGCTGGTGGCACTGGCCGTATCCAGGGTCGTGCCGGCAGTGGGATCGGCGAGGGACACCATGAAGGCCTCGGAGGCCTCCCTGAGGGTGTCGCCCTGCACCTGCACCGTGATGGTCCGGGTGGTTTCTCCAGCCGCGAAGGTCACGCTGCCGCCCTGCAGCTGCAGGCCAACTAAATCGCCCCCCTCGGCGGGGTTGGGACCG
>JBJTQT010000146.1:0-10569 GCA_046075745.1 Cyanobium sp.
CCCCGAGCACGGTCACCCGGGCGGGTTGCACGCCGGTGCACCCGCCGATGAGGAGGCCGCGGCCACCCTGGGGCTTCTCCAGCAGCCGCGCCCCCACCTGGGCCGCCAGCCGACCGGCCACCTCGCTCATGGGAGCCAGGAGGGGCAGGCTGCCATCCTCTAGTTGAACGGTTTCGTAGGCCACCCCCGTGGTGCCCGCCTCCAGCAGGGCCCGGCCCACATCGGTGTAAGCAGCGAGATGGAGGTAGGTGAAGAGCACCAGATCGCGGCGCAGGAAGCGAAATTCCTCGGGCTGGGGCTCCTTCACCTTCACCACCAGGTGCGCCGCCCAGGCCTCCTCCCGCTCCACCAGGCGGGCGCCGGCCACCCGGTAGGCGTCATCGCTGATGCCCGCTCCCAGCCCAGCCCCCTCCTGCACCCGCACCTCCATGCCCTGGGCCACCAGCTCCCGCACCCCATCCGGCGTGATCGCCACACGCTGCTCGTCGCGCTTGATCTCGGTCGGCACACCAATGCTGGCCATGGGGGCCGCCAGGTCGGGAAGGGCCATGGGCCGGCTGGGAACCGAGGATGGATCCACTGTGGCGGCTGATGGCCGGATCCGCCAAGGAACCGCCGTGAAACGTCAAAGCACGATGGGCCCGCCCTCGGGCCAATGGAGGGGGCCTGGCTGAGGGAAACTGACTGCAGCGGCATCGGCCATTTGTCCAGCCTCAGCAAACTGCACCCTCTCTCCCTGCTGCTGCTGCTGTGGATGGCCCATTTCCTGTGTGATTTCGGCCTGCAGAACGACCGGATGGCCCGGGAGAAGTGCCCGGGCTGCGCTCACACCCTTCCCTGGGGCTGGTGGTTGACAGCCCATGGAGCCATCCATGGGCTGGCGGTGGGCCTGCTCACCGGCCTGCCGCTGCTCGGCGTGGCGGAAACGGGGATCCATGCCCTGATCGATCACAGCAAGTGCAGGGGGCGCATCAGCTTCACCGCCGATCAGATCCTGCACCTGCTCTGCAAAGGGCTCTGGGTCGCCCTGTTGGCCCTGTCCTGAGGGATCGGAGGATGGGAGGGCTGCCGATGCCCATGCCTCCCCTCTGCCCCCCCCCGCAGCCCGAGCTGCTGCGCCAGCTCCAGGCCTGGCTGGCTGAGGATTTGGGGCGGGGAGATCTCACCAGCCCGGCGTTGATCCATCGGGATGGCCGGGCCCAGTGGATCTGTCAGCAGGAGGGAGTGTTCTGCGGCGGCGTGCTGGTGGAACCCCTGTTTCAGCTGCTCGATCCCCTGGTGCAGGTGGAGGGGCTGGTGCCGGATGGCACCCGGGTGCAGGCCGGCCAGGGATTGCTCACCCTTGGGGGCAATGCCGCGGCCCTGGTGGCGGGGGAGCGCACGGCCCTCAACCTGGCTATGCGGCTCTCGGGGGTGGCGACGGCCACGGCGGCCCTGGTGGCCGAGCTGGAAGGCACGGGAGTGCGGCTGGTGGATACCCGCAAAACCACCCCGGGGCTGCGGGTGCTGGAGAAATATGCGGTGCGCTGCGGTGGCGGCAGCAACCACCGCTTCGGGCTGGATGACGCGGCGATGCTCAAGGAAAACCACCTAGCCTGGGCTGGTGGCATCGGGCCGGCAGTGCGGGCGGTGCGGGCCGCGGCTCCCTGGCCGGCGAGGCTGATCGTGGAGGCCGAAACGGAGGAGGAAGCGCGGCTGGCCCTGCGGGCAGGAGCCGATGCGGTGCTGCTCGATGGGTTTGCACCGGAGGAGCTCTGCGATCTGGTGCCCCGGCTGCGGGAGCTGGCCCCCGGAGCGGTGCTGGAAGCCTCCGGGGTGAACCCGGAGGCCCTCCGGGCCGTGGCCGCCAGCGGCGTGGATCTAATCTCCACCAGTGCACCAATCACCCGCAGCAGCTGGCTGGACATCTCGATGCGGTTTGAGGCGCTGCTGGCATGAGGGCACGGCTGGCGCTTCTGGCCTACGTGCTGATCAAGGGGTGCGACCCGAGCATCCTCAAGTGGCTGCAGGAGCGGGGTGAAACCGCGATGGTGCGCTACGGCATGCAGCAAGACCCGATCAGCTTCTGCAACGTGTTCTTCTTTGCCAGCCTGGCCAGCGGACTGGGATTGCTGCTGATCGATCTGCCCGGGGTTCGGCGGCAACTGCCGGCGCTCACAGGAGGGGATCGCGCTCTGCTGGCCAGCCGTGCCGCCCTGGGATTCTGCATCGGGCCCATGGCCTACTTCCTGGCTCTGCGCAGGCTGCCGGTGGTGAACCTCACCCTCATCCTCACCCTGATCCTTCCGGTGACAGCCCTGCTGGCCCGATCCGTGCTGGGGGAACCCCTGCCGAGGCGCTTAGTTTTCTCCCTGGTGCTACTGCCTCTCGGGCTTTGGCTGAGCAGCACCATGGGAGCTTCGGTCACTTCAGCTGAAGGGTCCACCTCCATTGCCGGAGTGTTGTGGGCCCTGGTGAGCGTGCTGGCCTTCGCCCTCGCCGGCATCCTGAATCGTCTGAGCGCGGGCCGGCCCTGGGGGATCGGCCTTTCGCTCGGGGTGACAAGCCTCGGGGCTGCTGTGGTGTTTGGCCTGATCTCCCTGGTGCTCTACGGGCCGGATCACTTTCTCTATCTGCGCATGTGGTGGGTGGTGGGGGTGCTTCTGGTGTATGCGGGTGTGATCCGACTCGGCAGCGAGCTCTGCCTGCTCACCAGCTACAGGCAGCTGGGGGCCCTTTCCGTGGCCCTCTGGGGCAATGCGGTGGTGGTGGTGGCGTTCCTGAGCGCCCACCTGTTGCTGGGAGAAGCGATCGGGCCCCGCACCCTCGGCGGTGCCGCCCTGATCCTGGCGGCCCTGCTGGTGAGCACCCAGGAGAGATGATCGGATCCGTTCTGTTCGTTGCCCGATCCGCCGATGCTCAGCGTGCTGCAGACGCTCCGCCACCAGCTCCAGGGCGCCATGGAGCGGGCGTTTCCGGAGGCAGCGGCCACGGCCCGGGCAGCAGGTGCATCCTTCGATCCCCAACTGGAAGCGGCCAGCAAGCCTGAATTCGGGGATTTCCAGGCCAATGGGGCCCTCCCTCTGGCCAAGCCCTTGGGCCAGCCCCCCCGAGCCATCGCCGCAGCCGTGGTGGAGCAGCTGGCCGCCGATCCAGCCTTCGCGGCACTCTGCCTGCCGCCCCAGATCGCCGGGCCGGGCTTCATCAACCTCACCGTGCGGCCTGAGGTGCTGGCCGCCGAGGTGCGCCGCCGGGTGGAGGACCCGCGCCTGGGAGTTCCCAGCGCCGAGCCACCCCTGAGCCCGGTGATCGTGGATTTCTCGAGCCCCAACATCGCCAAGGAGATGCACGTGGGGCACCTGCGCTCCACGATCATTGGCGATGCCCTGGCACGGGTGCTGGCGTTTCGCGGCCATCCAGTGCTGCGGCTGAATCACGTGGGCGACTGGGGCACCCAGTTCGGCATGCTCATCACCCATCTCAAGGAGGTGGCACCGGAGGCTCTGGAGCGGGCCGATGCGGTGAATCTGGGGGATCTGGTGAGCTTCTACCGCCAGGCCAAGGCCCGTTTCGACGGTGATTCCACCTTTCAGGCCACCTCCCGGGAAGAAGTGGTGAAGCTGCAGGGGGGAGATCCCCTGAGCCTCAAGGCCTGGACCCTGCTCTGTGAGCAATCCCGGCGGGAGTTTCAGCAGATCTACAACCGGCTGGATGTGCAGCTGGAGGAGCGGGGGGAATCCTTCTACAACCCATTGCTGCCTGCTGTGGTGGCTGATCTGCGCGAGGCGGGCCTGCTGGTGGAGGACGCCGGCGCCGAGTGCGTGTTTCTGGAGGAGGGCAAGCCGCCGGTGATCGTGCAAAAGAGCGATGGGGGCTTCAACTACGCCACCACCGACCTGGCCGCCATCCGCTACCGCTTTGCCCACCCGCCAGAGGGCGATGGAGCCCGGCGGCTGATTGTCGTGACGGATGCGGGACAGGCGAACCATTTCGCCGCCGTGTTCGAGGTGGCCCGGCGGGCGGGCTGGGTGCCCGAGGGGGGCTCTCTGGAGCATGTGCCCTTCGGCCTGGTGCAGGGCGACGACGGCAAGAAGCTGAAGACCCGCTCTGGCGACACCGTGCGGCTGAAGGACCTGCTGGATGAGGCGGTGCAGCGCGCGGAGGCCGACCTGCGAACCCGGCTGGCGGAGGAGGGCCGCCAGGAGGAGGAGAGCTTCATCCAGGAGGTGGCCACGGCCGTGGGCCTGGGGGCCGTGAAGTATGCCGATCTGGCCACCAACCGGATCACCAATTACCAGTTCAGCTTTGATCGCATGCTCGCCCTGCAGGGCAACACCGCCCCCTATCTGCTCTATGCGGTGGTGCGCCTGGCGGGCATCGTGCGCCGGGGCGGTGAGGCAGCTGCCACAGCGGCCATTCCCAATCCCCTGGTGTTCAGCGACCCGCTGGAGTGGGCCCTGGTGCGGGAGCTGCTAAAGCTCGATGCGGTGATCGTGGAGGTGGAGGAGGATCTGCTGCCCAACCGGCTCTGCAGCTATCTGTTTGAGCTCAGCCAGGTGTTCAACCGCTTCTACGACCAGGTGCCGGTGCTCAAGGCAGACGAGCCTGCCCGGGGCTCCCGCTTGGCGCTGTGCCGCCTCACGGCGGACACCCTGAAGCTGGGACTGCACCTGTTGGGCATCCGAACGCTCAACCGGATGTAGGGGGGCGCGGACTAGATTCGCGCCTGCGCAATCCCCACCCCATGGGCCAAAGCGGCCTTGACTCTTGGACGGCCGCCCAAAGCGCCTCGCTCTATGGCCTGGATCGCTGGGGAGAACCGTATTTCTCGGTGAATGCCCGGGGCCATGTGATGGTGCAGCCGAAGGGGGAACGGGGCGGCTCCCTGGATCTGGTGGAGCTGGTGAAGGGGCTCCAGGGGCGGGATCTGGCCTTGCCGCTGCTGATCCGCTTCGACGACATCCTGGACGACCGACTGGAGCGGCTCCATGCGGCCTTCGGCCGGGCCATTGCCCAATACGGCTACAGCGGCCGCTATCAAGGCGTGTTTCCCGTGAAGTGCAACCAGCAGCGCCACGTGGTGGAGCAGCTGATGGAAACGGGCCGGCGCTGGCATTTCGGCCTGGAGGCCGGCAGCAAGGCGGAGCTGCTGATTGCCCTGGCCCTGCTGGAGGATCCGGAGGCCCTGCTGATCTGCAACGGCTACAAGGATCGCCGCTACATCGAAACGGCGATCCTCGCCAGACGGCTGGGCCGCCAGCCGGTGGTGGTGATCGAGCAGGCCGATGAGGTGGATCGCATCATCGCCGCCAGCCGGGCCCTCGGTGCTGCCCCCCTGATTGGCATCCGGGCCAAGCTCTCGGCCCGCAGCGTGGGCCGCTGGGGGAGCTCGGTGGGGGAGGGAGCGAAGTTCGGCCTCTCCATCCCCGATCTGCTGGCCACGGTGGAGGCCCTGCGCCAGGCGGATCTGCTCGGCGATCTGCGTCTGCTGCACTTCCACATCGGGAGCCAGATCAACGACATCGCCGTGCTCAAGGATGCCCTGCAGGAGGCCGGGCAGATCTACGTGGAGCTGCACCGGCTGGGGGCGCCCATGGGCTTCCTGGATGTGGGGGGCGGCCTGGGCATCGATTACGACGGCAGCCGCACCGCCACCACAGCCTCGACGAACTACTCCCTGCAGAACTACGCCAACGACGTGGTGGCCACGGTGCGGGAAAGCTGCGAACCCCATGGCGTGGCCGTCCCCACCCTGGTGAGTGAGAGCGGGCGGGCCATTGCCAGCCACTTCAGCGTGCTGGTGTTCGATGTGCTCGGCTGCAGCCAGCCCCCTGCCGCCATCAGCGAGCCGGTGGGTGAGGAACCACTGATCGTGCGCAACCTGCGCGACACCCTGGCCCAGATCAGCCGGGCTGAGGCCTGCGACCCAGCCCACCCGGCCAGCTGCGAACCGCTGCAGGAAGCCTGGAACGACGCGATCAAATTCAAGGAGGATGCCCTCACCGCCTTCCGCCTGGGCTACCTGGGGCTGCAGGAGCGGGCCCAGGCGGAATCCCTCTACTGGGCCTGCGGTGTGGAGATCGCCCACCAGCTGGAGGCGATCCCGAACGGCACACCCATCCCGGAAGACCTGCGGAGACTGCAGGCAGCCCTGGCCAGCACCTATTACGCCAACCTCTCGGTGTTTCGCTCCGCCCCCGACACGTGGGCCATCCAGCAGCTGTTTCCGGTGCTCCCGATCCACCGGCTCTCGGAGCGCCCGGATCGCCTGGGACGGTTCGCTGACCTCACCTGCGATTCCGATGGCAAGCTGGCGCGCTTCATCGGATCGGGCACGGAGAAACCCCTCCTGGAACTCCATGCCCTGAAAGATGGCGAGTCCTATTGGGTGGGCCTGTTTCTGGCCGGGGCCTATCAGGAGGTGATGGGCAACCTGCACAACCTTTTCGGGCGCACCAATGCTGTGCACATCCGCCTCACCGATGGCGGCGGCTACAGGGTGGAGCATGTGGTGCGGGGAGACACCAATGCGGAGGTGCTGCAGGCCATGGAGCACGATCCGGACACCCTGCAGGAACAGTTGCGGCAGGCCAGCGAGGAGGCGATCGCCCACGGCAGGCTCTCGATCGAAGATGCCCGCCGGCTGATGCAGCACCTGGAGACCAGCCTGGGACAGACCACCTACCTGGAGGGTTGAGGCGCCGCCTCAGAGCACCACAGGCCCCTCAGCCGTTGCCACCAGTCGCATCTCCACGATGAAGAGCTCTCCATCCCTGAAGTAGCTGAGGCTGCCCTGATGATCCCGACAGAAGCGCTCCACGATCATCAGTCCCAGACCCCGATGGCGCCGGCGTGCCCTGTCATGGAATGGGCTCTGCTGAGGTCTGGTGAGCAGGGTGGCGGAATCCACGCCGCTGCCATGGTCCTTCACCTGCAGCACCAGCGTTGACCGTTGAGCCCAGGCGTGGAGTTCCACAGGAGGCTGACCATGGTCGAGGGCGTTGTCCACCAGGTTGCTGAGAGCCCGCTCCAACCCGGCTCCATCCAGCCGCACCAGCAGGCGAGGGATCCGCAGACGGACGGGGTAGCGCCCGTAGCTGGCGGCCAGCTGGCCGCAGATGTCATCGAGGGCCAGTTGCTGCACCGCGACGGAGGGATGATCCTTCTCGGCCAGCAACCCCAGCTGCTCGGTGATGCTGCCCATCTGATGCAGATCGCTGGAGATGGCCTGCATGGTCTCCCGGTGGGAAGGCCCGAGACGGTCCCTGAGAAGATCCAGCTGCAGGCCGATCAGGGTCTGGGGGCCGGCCAGGTCGTGCACGATGCCGCGGAGCAACTGCCTGCGATCTGCCCCAGCGGCATTGAGCCGCTCCAGAAGGCGGTTGATGCGGAGGCTCAGTAGCCGCAAGGGAGCGATTCCCTTCTCCGGCAGAAGGGGCAGGGGCGCAGGCAGGCCATCGGGCAACTGCAGCAGCACGCGCTGGAAGGGTTCCTCCACGCGCCATTTCAGGAAGGCAAGAGTGCCGATGGCCAGTCCCAACAGCAGGGCACCGCTGCGCAGCAGGGGGAGGAACCAAACGCTGCTGCTGCTGAGGCGTTCTGGCTAATACAACCAGAGCGTGGGGGCGTGTGGGGTCTGAAGCCGCACCCAGATCCCCCCCCAGGGTTCAACGAACGGGGGCCGGTCCCGCTGCAACACACGGGAGACGCCATGGCGTGTGGCCATCAACTGCTGCAATCTGCGGTCAAAACCCTCCAGAGGGCCAATGGACCCTTCCGGACCCTGCCAGGACGAATCCAGAATCACCCCCTGGGGGAGTTCGCTCACAGGAATGACCTGTAGAGCAAGCTCCACGAGGCGCACGCTGCGCGAGGTGCGAAGGGCGGTTTCTGCCAGCAGCTTCGGCTCCAGAAAGGTGTGCAGTGCCGCCAGCAAGAGTCCAAAGGAGACTCCGCACCCTGCGAACAGGCACAGCAGCAGGCGAAGCCAGTCGTTGCGATCAAGCCTGGGGGAGAGCCGATCCGTCATCGCCAAGGGCCGTCACGTCCGCCACCAGCCTGTATCCCCGCCCCCGCTCAGGGAGAATGAGTTCGGCTCCGGTGAGCGTGCGCAGCAGGCCGCGGAGGCGTGAGAGGCGCACGTCGATGGTGCGACTCTGGCCCGATGCCACCAGACTGCCGGTGGCCTGAAGCAGATGCACCCGGCTGAGAATCAGGCCCGGGCGGCGGCAGAAGGCAAGCAGCAGGGCGCAATCTCCGCGGCTGAGGCGATGGGATGCACCCTGGGGGGTGATCAGGTGGGGCTGATCCCCGGCCTCAAACAACAGCCCCCCCACCCTGTAGGTAGCGGCCTCCAGCAAGGGGGAGGGCCCTGCAGATGCAGCGGCGGAGGAACGCAGCAAGCGCTCAATGCGGAGCTGCAGCTCACGGAACTGAAAGGGTTTAGCCAGGTAGTCATCCGCCCCGGCCTCCAGGCCGGCAATGCGATCACTTGGAGCACCCAGGGCCGAGAGCATCAGCACTGGGAAGGGATGGCTGTCCCGCCGCAGGCCACCCAACACATCCAGGCCCGTCTTATCCGGCAGCAACTGATCGAGCACGAGGAGGTGGGGATGGGAGGCCTGCAGAGCAGCATGGAATGGCCTGGGATGGTGGAAGGCCTGGGGCTTCCAGCCCATCTTCTGAAACTGCTGACTGAGCAGGGGGCACATGTCCTGATCATCATCCAGGATCCAGAGCAGGACAGGAGAATGGTCAACAGAGCCAGCAGCCATTTCAGCGGAAAAGGTGATATTGTGAAGGGCATAGAAGCAGAAACTTTATCACCTATTCATGAACAATCAGTGCTTCAGGAACACTTTTGAACAGAGCCATTCCGTCACATGAACTCAGCCGTTCCGTCATGCCCATCATAAGAATGAGGCCCCTTTGCGTCCCTGCCAGTCAGAGGTCAGTGGTCACAAGTCAGTCGTCACAAGTCAGTGGTCGCCCCATGGGATGGTTCCTCCTCAGCCCAGCGCCGCCCGCAGCTGATCGCGGGCCTGGGCCAGGGCGCCATCCAGGGCACCTCCATCGCGCCCGCCGGCCTGGGCCAGATTCGGCCGACCGCCTCCGCCACCGCCGCAGGCTTTCGCGACACCGCCGATGAAGGCTCCGGCCTTGGGGCCGGCGGCGATCACGGCCGGACCAAAGGCCGCCACCAGCACCACCTTGCCGGGATCCGACGGATCGGGCAGGCCCCCCAGCACCACGGCTGCCCGATCTCCGAGCTGGTCGGCCAACCCCTGGGCGGCTCCCTGCAGGCCGGCGCCATCCACCCCATCCAGGCGCGTCACCAGCAGCTGAAAGGGCTCGGCGCCACCGGGCGGCGTGATCTCCTCGGCCCTGGCCGCCAGAGCCGCGGCCTTGGCCACCGCCAGCTCCTGGCGGGCTGCGGCAAGCGCCTTCTGGTTGGCGCGAAGGTCGTCCTGCAAGGCACCCACTCGCTCGACAATCTCGGCGGGCTGGGCCTTGAAGCGCTCCGAGAGGGCCCGCACAACCGCATCGCGCTCATTGAGATAGGCCAGCACCGCAGGGCCGGCCACGGCCTCGATGCGCCGGATGCCGGCGGCCACACCGCTCTCCGCCACGATTTTGAAAAGGCCGATCTCCGCGGTGTTGGCCACATGGGTGCCTCCGCAGAGTTCCATCGAGACCCCGGGCACATCCACCACCCGCACCACATCTGCGTATTTCTCACCGAACATGGCCACGGCCCCGACAGCCCTGGCCTTCTCCAGAGCCATCTCCTGCACCTCCAGGTCATGGGCCTGGGCGATCCAGTCATTGATCAGGGCTTCCACCTGCTGCAGTTCCTCAAGGCTCACCGCCCGGAGGCAATGGAAGTCAAAGCGGAGGCGATCAAAGTCGACCAGGGAGCCCGCCTGGCTGATGGTGGGGTCCACCACCTGCTTGAGGGCCGCCTGCAGCAGATGGGTGGCGGTGTGGTGCGCCTGAGCGCGCCGCCGGCAGGCGCTGTCCACCTGGGCGGTCACCACATCCCCAACGGCGATCACCCCCCGCTCCACCTGGCCGCTGTGCACGAACACACTGCGGTTGCGGCTCACCCCATGGATGGACACAATCGCCCCTCCTGAGGGAGTGTTCGCCCCCCCGCTGCTGAGTACCCCCCGATCGCCCACCTGGCCGCCACCTTCGCCATAGAAGGGCGTGGAATCCAGCACGATCTGCACCCCATCTCCCGCAACGGCACGCTCAGCCGCCTCGCCATTGGCCACCAGAGCGACGACGCAACAGGGATGTTCCAGGGCCTCGTAGCCCAAAAAAGCCGTGCTCTCCAGATCAGCGGCCACCTGCTCCAGCGCCCCCTGGAGGGTGAGATCGATGCTCACCGCCGCCGCCTTGGCTCGCTGGCGCTGGCTCTCCATGGCGGCCTCGAATCCCGCCAGATCCACCACAAGGCCATGCTCCTCGGCGATCTCCTCGGTGAGCTCCAGGGGGAAGCCGTAGGTGTCGTAGAGCTCGAAGGCCTGCTCGCCGCTGATCTGGCTGGGCTGGGCGGCCAGCACCTCCGCCAGCAGCTTCTCTCCC
>JBJTQT010000147.1:0-6697 GCA_046075745.1 Cyanobium sp.
TACACCTGTTCCGGGGCCGACAGCATCGGCCTGGCCATGCCTGGGCTGGCCTTGCTGGGGCCCGGCTCCCCGGTGCTGGTGGCGGGCGCTCTGGGCTGGGTGGTGGGGGCCGGTGGGGGGCACCAGCCCCAGCCCAGGCGGTTGGAGAGCGGCCATGCCCGCACGCCGGGGGCGGTGGCTGCCGTGTGTGCGCCCCTGCACGGGTTGCAGGGGCGCTGGCTGCGGGCGGGCGCACTGGAGGGGCAGGGCGATGTGCTCCTGGTGGCCATCGCGGCGCCCGTTCCCCTGATTGATGGCCCCACCGCGGCAGGTGCCGCCATCAGCAACCGGGCTCTGGAGGCACCGGTGCTGGATGTGGCGATTCCCCGGCGTCTCAAGCCCACCCTCGGCAGGGTGCGCTATAGCGACCTGCGGAGTGGCTGGATCGAGGTGGAGGGGCGTCGTCTGCCGGTGTTTCCGGCCCATAGTCCCAGGCTGGCAGCAGAGATCGGTGCCGACCTGGCCGACCGGCTGCGGGAGGGAAGCTTCCCCCTGCGACTCCCCCTGGCTCCCCTCGGGGAGCGCCTTGGCCTGCGGCCTCTGAACGCCTGATTCCGCTGGGGAGGCTGCCCGGATCGGAGAAGCCACCTAAGCTCCGGCCAGAACACCGCTGCGTGCGATGGCTGAAACTCCTGCGTCTCCCGAGCACGATCCCTCCACTTCGGCGGCCGCCACCGACGGAGCCGCCACCGAGACGGTCCCTGCCGATCTGGAGGCTGTGCTGGCGGCGGCTCTTGATGAAGACGATCTGCCTGAGCCCCATCCCCCGGCGCCCACCCCCACCCTGGAAGCGGCCACCGCCCGGCCCACCGTGGGCTCCTACGGAGCTCCCGACGCCGATTCGGCCCCCGCCCCTGCGTTGGCGGGGTCCTACGGCTCTCCGGACGTTGATTCCAGTGCGGAAGCTGGGGCCGCTGCCTCCGAGGCTGCCGCTGCTGTCGCCGAAGCCTCCCCAGCGGTGGTGGGCTCCTATGGGGCCTCGGCGTCGGCGCCTGCCGCTTCCGGTGAGCCCACCGTGGCCACCACCCTGGAGGTGGCCCCCCGGGCCGGTGCCCAGGCCGGGGAGGGCAGTGGTGCGGAGGGCGGAGAGTTTGATCTGCTGGTGAGCAAGATCAAGGCCTGGTTTGACCAGGCCGACCTGGCAGGACAGTGGGATCGGTTGAGTGGTCCTCTGCGGGGGCTCGGCCTGCTGCTGGGGGCGGTGCTGGTGATGAAGCTCTACCTGGCCCTGCTCGACACGCTGGATGATGTGCCCCTGCTGCCCCGGTTGCTGCAGCTGTTGGGCCTGATCTGGCTGTTCAACTTCTCCCTCACCCGCCTCACCCGCAGCGGCGACAGGAAGGAGATCCTGGAGGACTGGAAGCGTCGCTGGGATGCGTTCCGGGGGTCCTGAGCGGGGATCGGGGGTCGGGCGTTTCCACGGGGAGGGCGCTCTCCTCTTGATAGCTTGGCCCGAATCCCCCTAGCTCCCTTGACCCTCCCGCTCGGCCGTTTCCGCACCGTCCGTCGCGCCTACGGCATTGATGAAATCGCTCTGGTGCCCGGTGGCCGCACGGTGGATCCAGAGGTGACCGACAGCCGCTGGACCCTGGCCGGCATTGAACGGGAGATCCCGATCATCGCCAGTGCCATGGATGGCGTGGTGGATGTGGGGGTGGCGGTGGAGCTCTCCCGGCTCGGGGCCTTCGGGGTGTTGAACCTGGAGGGCGTGCAGTGCCGCTATGAGGATCCGAACCCGGTGCTGGATCGGATTGCGGCGGTGGGGAAGGATGGCTTCGTCTCCCTGATGCAGGAGCTTTATAGCGAGCCGGTGCAGGAAGCCCTGGTGCGCCGCCGCATCGCTGAGATCAAGGAACGCGGAGGCATCGCGGCGGTGAGTGCCACGCCCATGGCGGCCCTGCGCTTCGGCCGGGCGGTGGCGGAGGCCGGAGCCGACCTGCTGTTCGTGCAGGCCACCGTGGTGTCCACCGAACATGTGGGTCCCGAAGGCCGGGAAAGCCTGGATCTGGAGGTCCTCTGCCGGGATCTGGGGGTGCCTGTGGTGATCGGCAACTGCGTCACCTACGAGGTGGCGCTGCAGCTGATGCGGGCGGGTGCCGCCGGGGTGATGGTGGGCATCGGGCCGGGGGCGGCCTGCACCTCCAGGGGGGTGCTGGGCATCGGGATTCCCCAGGCCACGGCCGTGGCCGATTGCGCAGCGGCCCGCGACCACTACCAGCAGGAATCCGGCCGCCATGTGCCGGTGATCGCCGATGGTGGCATCGTCACCGGTGGTGATATCTGCAAATGTCTGGCCTGCGGTGCCGATGCGGTGATGATCGGATCCCCGATCGCCCGGGCGGCGGAAGCCCCGGGCCGTGGGTTCCACTGGGGCATGGCCACTCCGAGCCCGGTGTTGCCGCGGGGCACGCGCATCCAGGTGGGCACCACCGGCAGTTTGGAGAAGATTCTGCGGGGGCCCGCCAGCCTGGATGACGGCACCCAGAACCTGCTCGGATGCATTCGCACGTCGATGGGAACCCTGGGGGCCCGCAACCTGAAGGAGATGCAGCAGGTGGAGGTGGTGGTGGCGCCCTCCCTGCTCACGGAGGGCAAGGTGTATCAGAAAGCGCAACAGCTGGGGATGGGCAAATAAGCGGCTACCCTGTGGGTTGTGGGGGCTACGGCTCGCACACTCCTCACACCGTTCGGCCCGGCGTGTCCGGGCCTTTTGTCTTCACCCGATTCCCCTCCGCCGCTGCCTCACCAGCCCGTTGTCCGGCGCTGTTCAGGACTGTGCAACGGCCTGCAACGCTTGCCTTGTGGGTTGGGGAAGCGCAGGAACAACGTTGCTAGATTTCCACCAATTCTTCTTGGCTGATCCCAGATGTCCAGCGCTCCCGCTGTCACCGATGCTTCCTTCGAGCAGGATGTGCTCAAGAGCGCGGAGCCTGTGCTGGTGGATTTCTGGGCTCCCTGGTGTGGCCCCTGCCGGATGGTGGCGCCCATCGTGGATGAGATCGCCAAGGATTTTGAGGGCCAGATCAAGGTGTTCAAGCTCAACACCGATGAGAATCCCAATGTGGCCAGCCAGTACGGCATTCGCAGCATCCCCACCCTGATGCTCTTCAAGGGCGGCCAGAAGGTGGAAACCGTGGTCGGCGCCGTGCCCAAGACCACCCTCAGCGGCACGATCTCCAAATACCTCTGAGTTCAACCCTGTCCGACCCGGCCTGCTCCCTCCAATCCCACGCCAGAGGTCGGGGCCCCCTTGAGGCGCTCGCTGAGGTGCTCGATGGCCACCCCCAGCGCCGGCGGATCGAGAAGGCCCTTCTCTCCCTCCTGGAGCTGGCCCGCTCCGAGAAGGAGGAGGAGGAGTGGCGATTGGTGAGCGGCTGTCTGGCGGATATCAGCGAAGCCCTGATGGTGTTCCGTCCCAACCGGGCGGTGCGCAAGATCAGTGTGTTCGGCTCGGCCCGCATCCAGCCCCATGATCCCTCCCATGCCCTGGCGGAGGAGCTGGCGCGGCTGGCGGTGCAGGCCGGTTTTGATGTGATGACCGGGGCTGGCGGGGGGGTGATGGAGGCGGCCAACAGTGGGGCGGGCACCCCCCACAGCATCGGCCTGAATGTGGATCTTCCCTATGAGCAGCACCCCAATCCCTATGTGAGCGACCGGGCGGGCCGGCTCCTCTATTTTCGTTACTTCTTCACCCGCAAGCTCTTTTTTCTGCGGGAGAGCGATGTGCTGGTGGTGCTGCCGGGGGGCTTCGGCACCCTGGATGAGCTGTTTGAATCCCTCACCCTGATCCAGACGGGGCGCACCTCCCCGATCCCCCTGGTGGTGCTGGCACCGGAGGGAGATGATTTCTGGGAGATGTGGCAGGCCAATGTCACCGAGGTTCTGGCCCATCGGGGGCTGATCCTGCCGGAGGATCGGGCTTTGGTGGCCCAGGCCAGCTGTGCGGCCGATGCGGTGGCCCACATCTGCCGGTTCTACCGGGTGTATCACAGTGCCCGCCTGCAGCAGGATCGGGTGGAGCTGCTGCTGAATGTCGCCATTCCGGAGGAGCAGCTGCCGGAGCTGAATCAGCGCTTCGGTGATCTGCTGGAGGATGGCGCCATTGCCGCCGGGGAAAGTGTGGATGACAACGGCATCCTTCGCCCTTCCCTGCGGCTGCGCTTCGACAAGCGGCGGGTGGGCCGGCTGTATCAGTTTCTGGATCATCTCAATGGCCTGGAGCTGCCCACCGCCCCGGCCTTGAGCCATCCCGGGGAGCGGCTCTGCTCGCCGGCGTGAGGCACGAATGACACGGCTGGGCCTGGTGGATTACGGGATGGGCAACCTGCATTCGGTGCAGCGGGCCTTCGAGCGGCTGGGGGCTGAGGTGGTGCCGGTGGCGGGAGCGGCGGCAATGGAGGGCTGCGCGGCGCTGGTGCTGCCAGGGGTGGGGGCGTTCGATCCAGCGATGGAGCGGCTGGCGGCGGCGGGGTTGGTGGAGCCCCTGCGGCGCTCCTGTGCGGCGGGCCGTCCGTTGCTGGGCATCTGCCTGGGCTTGCAGCTGTTGTTTGAGGGCAGCGCGGAGGGGCAGGGAGAGGGGCTGGGCCTGCTGGCCGGAAGGGTGGAGGCCCTGCCGCGCTGGCCGGGCCATCCCATCCCCCACATGGGTTGGGCGCCCCTGCGGCCGGCGGCACCCTCCCCCCTGCTGCCGGCCCACACCCCGGAAGCCGAGAGCTGGATGTATTTCGTGCATTCCTATGCGGCGGTGCCCCGTGATCCCAGCTGCGTCACGGCGCAGGTGGCCTGGGGGGAAGGGGCGGTGACGGCGGCGGTGTGGCAGGGGGTGATCGGAGCGTGTCAGTTCCACCCGGAGAAATCCAGCGGGGCGGGGGAGAGCCTGCTGCGCCGTTGGCTCGCCTGGCTGCATCAACAGCCTGGAGGGGGGTGATGGCCTTGCGGCTGAGCGGCGGAAGGCGGCTGCACAGCCCCAGGGGGGAGGTGGCACGGCCCACCACGGCCCGGGTGCGGGCGGCGGTGATGAACATGTTGGCGGCGGACCTGCAGGGGTGCCGTTGGCTGGAGCTCTGTGGCGGCAGTGGCGTGATGGCCTGCGAAGCCCTGCAGCGGGGGGCGGCGGCAGTGATGCTGGTGGAGCGGGATCGGCGGGTGGCGGCAGTGGCCCGGGAGAATCTGAGGGCGGTGGCGGCTGGTGTAGCCCTGCAGGGAGGGGGGCCACCGCCGGTGGTGGTGGAGCAGGAGGCGCTGCGGTTTCTGGAGCGTGGGGCTGCGGGGAGTGGCCTAGCCCCCTTCGACCTGATCTATGCCGATCCCCCCTGGCAGGCCGGCCTGCATGGGCCCCTGGCGGTGGCGGTGGCGGCCGGCGGCTGGCTGGCTCCTGGGGGCACCCTGGTGTGGGAGTGTCGGCGGGGAACCCCCTTGGAGCCCCCTGCTGGCTGGCGGGAGCGGCGTCGTCGGGGTTATGGCACCAGTGAACTGGTGTTGCTGGAGCTGGAGCCTCCTTCTGCCATGGCCTGACCGCGCATCACCGCGGATGGCTTGCAGTTGTGAGCCCGCTGGAAATCAATGCTGAAGCGCCCCATGGAGCTGTAGCCGCAGGCGCTGGCCACGGCGCGCACGCTGTCGCCGGGCCGGGGGTTTTGCAGCCGTTGCAGGGCAAGGGCCATGCCCTGCTGGCGGATCCATTGCATGGGGCTGCAATTGAACCGTTGCTGGAAGGCGTAGTGGAGGCTCCGCCGGCAGTAGTTGCTTTGTGCTTCCAGCACACTCAGGGGGAGGGGCTGATCCAGGTGGAGGCTGATGTAATCCAGCACCCGGTTCAGGCGGCTGTCGGTGTTGCGGGAGTCCGCCTCAGGAGCGGCGTCCTGGCTGTGGAGGTTGGGGAACACCAGGGCGGCGATGAGCCGGTAGAGCTGCTGCTCCAGGAGCAGAGATTCCACGAAGCTGTCCCCCAGCTGGCAGACCCGGCCGATGGTGGGCAGCAGCAGGTCGATGGCTGCCAAAAGGGATGAGCAGAAGGTGTCCTGTTCCCTGGGGATGGGCAGAACCCCGCTGAGGGGGGAGTCGGGGGCGGGGGGTGGTGCCCAGCCGGCTGGCGCCATCGCCCGCGCTTCGGCCAGCAGGTGCAGGGGATCAAAGCCGATGGCGGTGAGGCTGCTGTCCTCGCTGATCAGGGTCCAGCTCTGCCCCGGCAGCATCACCGCTGTGCTGGGTTGCAGGTTGCAGGTTCCGTTGGCGTGTTGAAGGGTGGCGCTGCCGTCATGGGCCAGGAGCATCCAATGCTGCGACTGGCTCTGGGTTTCAATCAGGACGGCGGAGCCCACGGTGGCTGCCAGTTGCAGCGAGGCGATCGGGAGATGGCCATCCCGGTGCCACCACCCTGCGGGAGCGGTGAGGGATTCGAGGCGCCGCAGGGGAATCACCTGGGAGAGCTCGCGCTCGCAATCGCTCGGGGTGGCAGATGGCTGGAGTTGGGACCAGAGCGGGTGATGAAGCGTGCTTGGTTTGGAGGGGGAGAGGGACCGCTTCATAGCAAAGAGACGCTGGAACTTACTGAATGAAATAAAGCAAATAAAACAAATGAAATCACATAGAATTTTCGCACTTCGCACTTCGCACTTCGCACTTCGCACTTCGCACTTCGCACTTCGCACTTCGCACT
>JBJTQT010000148.1:0-15625 GCA_046075745.1 Cyanobium sp.
GATCTGCACATCCATGCTGCGACTCTCCGTTTCGCTGGTGGGCCCCCGGGCCAGCTCGATCAGCCGCTCCCGCGAAAGGGGCCGGTGGGGATGCTGCACGAAGGCCGCCAACAGGGCGAATTCCCCGCTGGTGATGGGGAGGGCTTCGCCGTCCCGCAGGAGTTCCCGGGTGGCCAGATCCACCGTGCAGCTTCCAAAGCGGAGGCGTTCCCCCTCCGGCTGGGGGGAGCCGCTGGGGATGGGGGCACGGCGGCGCAGGATCGCTTCGATCCGGGCCGTGAGCTCCCGGGGCAGGAAGGGCTTGGCCAGGTAGTCATCGGCGCCCTGCTCCAGCCCGATGATGCGATCCACCCCATCGGCCCGGGCCGTGAGCATGAGCACGGGCAGGGAATCCCCCCCATCCCGCAGCCGGCGCAGCAGGGTGAGGCCATCCTCCCCCGGCAGCATCAGATCCAGCACCAGCAGATCGGGCCGCTCGCCGCCGAGCTGGCCCTCCAGCCGCGCCTTGAGCTGGGCGCCATCGCTGAGGGTGCGCACGGCATAGCCCTGATCCTTCAGGTAGGTGCCCAGCAAGGACCGCACCTCCGGATCGTCATCCACCACCCAGATGCGATGGGGTCGGCCCATGGGCTCAGGGCTCGAGAACCCCGCGATCGGACACCACCCGCACCCGCTTGGTGGCGCTCACCACCCCCTTGGGATGCACCAGCAGCACGGCCCAGGTCTGGGAGCCGGGGGCCTGGGGGGCCTGCACCACCTTGAAGAGCCCCCCACCCCCAAGGGCCGCCAGATCCAGGCGGGGGCTCTCCATGGCACTCACCTGCTCGGCGCTGATGGGCCGGATGCCGCCGGCCACCAGGGCGCCATCGAGGGGCTCATCGAAGATCACGTCCACGTCGTAGCGCTGGCCGGTGAGCACCGCATCGGGGATGAGCACGCTCACGGCAGGGGCGTACTCCCCGCTGCGCAGCAGCGACTGCTCCCTCCAGATGGTCTGCCCGTTGAAGCGCTGGCCATCGGTCTGCAGGGAGAGGCGCTGCTCCCCCTCCAGCCGGTAGGTGCTGCCCCCCTGCCGGCGGGTGCCGCTCACCTTCAGGGTGACGCTGGGCTGGCCGCTGCGCAGGGTGGGACCCAATTTCACCTCCCAGCGGGCATCGGGGAACTGCTCCTTCAAGAGCTGCCGGCGGCGTTTCAATTCCTCGGGGTTGAGGCCCGGACCCTGGCTGAGCAGTGCACTCAGGGCCGCATCGTCGCTGCTGTTGAGGGCGGCCTCCAGGGCCTCCAGCTGCACAGGGGTGGGGATCGCCGCCTGCCCTGGGGCCGCTCCAAGGGCAGGGGCCAGCATCAGAGCACCAAGCAAGAGGGCAGGAAGCCGGCGCGGAAGATGCATCGCGGAAGATCGGAGGGTGGAGAGGGCGGATGCGGGCAGGGATTGGATCCGCCGCTGTTGGCTTTTAAGTTAGGCCCGCCCCCGCCCCCCAGGCAGACCCTCACCATGCCAACCCTCCTGATCGCAGCCAGCGGCACAGGTGGCCACCTGTTTCCTGCCCTGGCGGTGGCGGAGGCCCTGCCGGCCGATTGGCAAGTGCACTGGCTGGGGGTGCCGGATCGGCTGGAGCAGAAGCTGGTGCCCAGTGCCTATCCCCTCCACACGGTGCGAGCCGGCGGATTGCAAGGGAAAGGGCTGCGCAAGCTCGCCAACCTCCTGCAGCTCCTGGGCGCCACCCTGCCGACCCGGCGACTGATCCAACGCGAGGGGGTGGATGTGGTGTTCAGCACCGGCGGCTACATCGCAGCCCCGGCGATTCTGGCGGCGCGCTGGAGTGGCGTGCCAGTGGTGCTGCATGAAAGCAATGCCATCCCCGGCAAGGTGACACGGCTGCTCGGACGCCATTGCACGGGCGTAGCGCTGGGCCTTGCGGAGGCAGCGGAGCGGCTGCCGGGCTGCCGACCCCTGCTGACGGGCACCCCTGTGCGCAAGGCGTTCCTGGCGCCGGCGCCGCTCCCGGACTGGGTGCCCCAAGGCTCAGGTCCCCTGGTGTTGGTGATGGGGGGCAGCCAGGGAGCGCTGCGGCTCAATCGCATGGTGCGGCCCCTGATTCCACGGCTGGCGGCAGCGGGCTGCCGGGTGGTGCACCTCACAGGCGATCAGGACCCGGACGCCGGGAGGTTCGAGCTGGAGGGGGTGGTGGAACAGCCCTTCTCCGATGAGCTGCCCGGCCTGCTGCAGCATGTGGATCTGGCCATCAGCCGGGCGGGGGCCGGCAGCCTCAGCGAGCTGGCGGTGAGCGGCACGCCCACCATCCTGGTGCCCTTCCCCCAGGCGGCCGATCGCCATCAGGATGCCAACGCCGCTGCAGCCGCCGCCGTGGGGGGCGCGGTGATCGTGTGGCAACACGAGCCGGGAGAAGCGGCCCTGGAGCAGGCGGTGTGGCGGCTGCTGGGGCCGCGCCTGCGGGGCTGCAACGGCAGCGCCGACCCCCTGCTCACCCTGCGCAAGGGCATGGCAACCCTGGCGGTGCGCGATGCGGACCAGCTGCTGGCGGAGCGGCTCCAGCAACTGGCGGCTCAGGGCCGCTCAAAGGCGATCAGCCGGGAGTAGTAGAAGGGGGCCTGGTTGAGGCTGCGCTGCATGGGCTCGAACCCAGAGGAGGCTGCGGCGGCCACGATGCCCTCCTCCTTGAGCTGGTAGGCCCGGGTGGTTTTGCTGGGGCCAGGGAAGAGCTGGCCGATGCCCTTGAGCACCGCCAGAAGGGGGGTGTAGGGGGCAAAGCTCACGATCAGCTGGCGCTCGGCGAGCCCCGCCAGATGCTTCACCATCTCCTCGGCGGCGCCCTGGGGGTAGTGGATGAACACATCCAGGCAGATCACGGTGTCGAAGCGGCCCGTGAGGCTCTCCAGATCGGAGACGGCGAACTGCAGGCGATCGCCCGTGAGGCCATCCTCATCAGCCCGCCGACGGGCCTCGTTCACCATCGCTTCCGACAGGTCGGAGGCGAGCACGGATCCTGCCCCCAGGCTCACCAGGGGAAGGCTGAGGCTGCCCACCCCGCAACCGGCGTCACAGAAGCTGCGCGACTCCAGATCCCCCTGCTCCTGTAGCCAGGCCAGCACGGCATCCACCGTTTTTTGGTGGCCCAGGCGGATGTTGCGCTGCACCTTGTTGACGTCGTCGCTCTCGCTGTAGATGCGATTCCAGCGGTCGAAACCCGTGCTCTCGAAATAGGCCCGCACCTCAGCTTTTTCGGCACGCTTGGCCTGCTGAAGGTCGGATGTCATGGAGAGGCGCACTGCTGGGGGTCGGCGGATCCTAGGCAGGGGGCCGAAGACCTCAGGCGGCGGGCTGCCAGGTGAGGCCGGCTGGCTCCTGGCGCCAGCGCAGGCAGGCGGCCAGGGGGCGCCCCTGCAGCAGGGCCTGCAGGGGGCGATGGTCGCCCAGCACGCGCCGAGGATGGAGGGTGGCAGCGGCGATCGCCTGATCCACCGGCGCTCCCCAGCCCGCCAGGCGGATCACCCCCTCCAGGAGGGGCAGGGTGGTGCCGGCCAGGGTGCCGTCCTCCAGCCGGCAGCTGCCGTCGATCACCAGAAGAAGCCGTTCATCCCAGCGGTGGGCCCCATCCCCCAGGCCATAGGGGGCGAGGGCATCGCTCACCAGCACGGTGGCCTGGGGGGCCAGCCGCTGCAGCAGCAGGGCCATGGTGGGGGCCACATGCACCCCATCGGCGATCAGCCCCAGGGCCACATCCCCCCGCAGAGCAGCCGCCGCCACGGGCCCCGGGGCTCGGTGGTGCAGGCCTGCCATGGCATTGAAGGTGTGGGTGAGCATGGACACCCCCGCTGCAAAGGCCGCTTCGGCCTGGGGGGCATCGGCGGCGCTGTGGCCCAGGCACACCACCACCTGCTGGGCCCGGAGCTTGGCGATCACCGGAGCCGCCCCCTCCAGCTCGGGCGCCAGGGTGAGCAGGGCGATATCGGCTTCCGGGCCGCAGGCAAAGCCGTCGATGCGTTCAGCGAGGGCTTGCAGGCTGGGCGGGCAGAGGTGCTCCTGGGGATGGGCGCCGCGGCGGCTGGGCTCCAGGAAGGGTCCCTCCAGGTGGGCCCCCAACAGCTGGCAGAGACCCGGCCGGTGGCGGGCACGGGCTGCGGCGAGCACGTCGAGTGCCTGGCGCAGGGGCGCAACCCCGCAGGTGACGAGGGTGGGGGCAATGGCCTCCACTCCATCGCGCCAGAGCAGGGCCAGCAGCTCCTCCAGCCTGGGAAGGTCGGCTTCTGTGAGCTCAGGGAAGGGCAGGCCGAGGCCGCCATTGATCTGCAGGTCCACCCCCCTCGGGCTGAGCCAGTCAGCGCCCCAATCGTCGCCCGCGGCGGCGCTGCCGGCGGCGAGGGGCTCCAGCTGGGCAATGCGCCCTTCCCCATCGAGGCCCACCCGCCAGCGCTGGTCACGCCGATGGGTGCAGGGCGTTCCCTGGGGCAGACGAACGTTGCTGAGCCAGCGCATGGTGGTGCTTCCTCGCCTTGCCAGTGTGGGCCCCGAGAGGCGGCCGCAGCAGGAGCGGGAGGGGGTCGTGGGCATGGGGGGGCTGGGAATCCTTTTCTGGTGTGCAGGAGATTGGAGATGTCGAACCCCAAGCGTCCGCCGGCCTGATCCAGCGCTACCGGGAGGAACTGCAGGCCCGCCACTACGCACGCCGCAGGGTGGCCACCTAGGAGCAGTGGCTGCGGCGTTTTTTGCCTGGCCGTGGACTTGCTTGAACGTGAGCGCCTCCACCCAGAACCAGGCCCCCTCCGCCTTGCTGTTTCTCTACACCCGAGGAGGTGCGTGCCGTGCTGCAACAGCTCGAAGGAAGCGATGCCTTGGTGGCTGGCCTGCTCTAAGGGTGTGTGGTGGCAAAGGGGGAAAAGACAGACGCACCTTGCTACCCGAACGGCTCTCAAAGCAGCTTCTCGGCCATCTCGAGAGGGTGCGACAGATGCACCGACGCGATCTGTCGGAAGGCTGGGGCCGTGTTGTGCTTCCCCATGCCTTAGCGCGGAAGTATCCAAATGCCCCGGTGGCTGAACCCAACGACCGGCGAACAGGGACGTCATCACCTTGATCCGAGTCTGATCCAAAAATCAGTGCGCCAAGCTGTTCTGGCTGCTGGGATCAGCAAGCCTGCGACCTGCCACAGTCTGCGCCATTCCTTTGCCACCCATCTTCTCGAGCGGGGGCAGGACATTCGCACCATCCAGGAACAGCTGGGGCAGAGCGATCTCAAGACCACAATGATCTTCACGCATGTGCTCAATCGAGGACCCATGGGTGTCGCCAGCCCTTCAGACCTGCTGTAGCCCAAGCTCACCACGGTTCCGTGGATATCGGATCCGCATAAAATCCCCACCACGACAGCGGCGAACTTTTCACTACCATCACATCGACTGCGCTTCCGAGCATTTCTCCATCAAGCCATGATCGACGTTGTTAAGGTGGGCCATCGCAGAGATGTCTACCGCTGAACGGACCTTCTAACCTCCAGATTCAGAAGTCGGGAGATGGAGGTGGTTTCTAAGCTGAGATCCCTGCCCGCTTCTGATCTGGAGCATTAGTCTGACCCCAAGCGCCAATCTCTGCAGGCTCGAAATCCCTGAACCTGTTGCGTGAGGTAGATTGGGTGAAGAGGTGCAACATGACCGCTCTTCTGGAGAATCACAAAGAAGCCATCGCCGAGCTGTGCCGAAAGTACAGTGTTCATCGGCTTTTCGCATTTGGCTCAGCTATTAGGGAGGATTTTCGACCAGGAGAAAGCGATGTGGATCTTCTCGTCGAATTTGCTCCCATTGGTGGACATGCCAAATTCCATGCTTATTTTGAGATGCTTGATGAGCTACAAAGAGTACTTGGCACCAAGGTAGATCTCGTGATGAGTGGTGCTGTGCGCAATGCGATTATCGCTCGTGAGATCGAGAAAACCAAGAGGATAATCTATGCCTCGTGAAATAGACGCCTACCTTTGCGACATCATTGATGCTTGTGATTCTATTGCGTCCATCCTTGTCAATATCTCACTAGCTAGATATATTCAGCTGCGTGAAAAGCGATCTGCAGTAGAACGTGAGTTTATTATGATTGGCGAAGCAGTCACAATGCTGGCAAGGTTTTTTCCTGAAGGATTCAATCGTCTATCAGATGGCCGGAAGGCTATTGGGTTGCGCAACATACTGACCCATAACTATGCATCAGTAGATCACGAGACACTTTATGAAACTGCTCTTCAGGATGCCCCGAAGCTTAGGAGAGAATGTTTGGAGTTGCTCAGAGATGCGGAAGGCGTAGTGAAGAACGTTCCGTAGCAGAGATCGCGGGCAGACTAAAAATATTTTAGCTGCACAGGAAGGCCGAGGTCGGTATCGTTGACGTGATGGTGGCTCTTTCGGATGCCGACAATCCTCAGAAGTGGTCTTATAGGGTCTACTTCTACAGTCACGAGCCAAACGAGCCTCTCCATGTTCATGTCGACAGAGAAAAGGCGTCTTGCAAAGTCTGGCTTGTTTCTGTTGCGCTGTCCTCAAGCCTTGGGTTCAGCGCCAGAGAGCTGCGTGAAATTGAACGGCTGGTCAGATTGAACAGAGCTATCCTGCCGAAAGCATGGGAGGAGTTTCATGGCTAACCCTGGTGAGCAAGTCACTAACGTTGCGTTAACAGAAGACAGGCTAATCGTCAACCTGGCTGACGGTCGTTCTATCTCGGTGCCGCTGGCTTGGTTTCCAAGGCTTCTACATGCAACCTCCCAGGAGCGTGACAACTGGGAGATTGCAGGGGCTGGCTACGGAATCCACTGGCCAGATGTCGATGAGGATTTGACAGCTAAAATCGCCATGCACCTGAGCCGCCCCCGCAAGGCTATCTTCTTCACCGAACAATCCTTGCGGCCAGCTGATGATGCGCGTTAGCCAGAGCAGGGGGATGAGCGGAAGTCGCCACCGTGGCTACAATGTGAGCACGTATGCATGGTGTGGTCGTGGTGCGAGCGAAGCTGGTCAAAATCGGCAACTCCAGAGGGATTCGCCTCGCCAAGCCGCTACTTGAGGTTGCGGGGCTCGCTGACGAAGTCGAGATCGAGGCGGCTCCAGGGGTTCTAACCATCAGGCCATCGGCTCAACCGAGGGCTGGCTGGGCAGAGGCGGCATCGTCTTTCCAGCCGGAGGGACTGATCGATGAGATGAGCGCCACTCGGTTTGATGATGAAGAGTGGTCCTGGTGACTGAAGAACACGTCTCAAGAGGCGATATCTTCCTTGTGGCGTTGAATCCCACTCGCGGATCTGAAATCCGAAAGATGAGGCCTTGCGTCATCGTGTCGCCGGACGAGCTGAATTCCCACCTACGCACGTTCATCGTTGCGCCGCTCACAACTGGCGGCCATCCATACCCATTTCGTGTGCGTTGCACGTTTGACGGTAAAGACGGTCACGTTGTGGCTGATCAGCTGAGGGCTGTAGATAGGGAACGTCTCGTCAAGCCATTGGGGAGACTACCGGAGACCACCCTCCATGAGCTGCTGGGTGTTCTTCAGGCGATGTTCGCTGCGTAGAGACCTGTGAGTTACACCCGGAAGACGCTGGAAAATGCGGTTCAAGTCGTCACTGGAGAGACATCAGTCCAGGTCTTCCAGGACATTGACGGCATAGGATAAGGATCCGCTGGCAACTGGAAATCGCCAACCGACAGCTGTTCGACTGGCGGCAACAGGCCAACGTGCCACTCCAGGAGCCTGCCGCACGGGAGGCAGTCCTCACGCTGGCTCGTGCTGTTGAAAAGGCCATACAGAGGCTGGATCTGAAGAGTCCACAACCTGAGCGTTCGCGTGAACTGCTGAATGCTGTGATCCCGATGCCTTGGTTGATCCCGATGCCATGGTTGAAATGGTTGTGGCGGCGATCAGGTGATGGCACCTGCGGCACAAATTTCCTAAGTTGACACCGCTGCTCCCCTCAAGATGTCGACACTCTTTTCCAGCCTGAAAAAGCTCGTGCTTGAGGCGGATGAAGATCCGTCGGTGAACACCGGTGAGGCGGCGATCCAGTTGATGTGCGAGTGGCTGGCCGCCCATGAAGCCAAGCTTGGCGCCGAGGCCGTACCAGAGCCCACCGAATTCAACGGCACCATGATGCAGTGGTTCCATTGGTACAGCGAGGCCGATGGGCAACACTGGCGCAGGCTGAAAGCCGAAGCTCCCGCCCTCGCCAAAGCAGGCATCACCGGGCTCTGGCTCCCCCCTGCCACCAAGGGAGGCAGCCCCTGGGATGTGGGCTACGGCACCTACGACCTCTTTGATCTGGGGGAGTTCAACCAGAAAGGGTCGGTAGCCACCAAATACGGCACCAAGGAGGAGTATCTCCAGGCCATTGCCGCCTGCAGGGCCGTTGGCATCCAGGTGTATGCCGATGCGGTGTTCAACCACAAGATGTGGGCCGATGCCAGAGAGGACTATCTCGCCACTCCTTACGAACCAGCCGATCGCAACCGCAACCTCGAGGGAGAACAGCCCATTCGCTCCTGGACGTCCTTTACCTTTGAGCCCCGCGGGAGGCAATACTCCTCCATGACATGGGATTGGACGCACTTCGATGCCGTGGACAGCAACGAGCTTCGGCCTGATTTCAGAGCGATCTGGAAAACCCAGGGCGCGGCATTTGAAACCAACGTTGACCTGGAACAGGGAAACTACGACTACCTGATGGGATGTGACCTCAACATCAACCATCCCGAAGTGCGAGGCGAGCTCAAGCATTGGGGGCGCTGGATGCTCGACACCGCTGGCGTGGATGGCTTCCGCCTGGATGCCATCAAGCACATCAGCAGCGATTTCTTCCTGGATTGGATCGACAGCCTTGATGCCCATGCCCAGCGCCGTGTGTTTGTGGTGGGCGAATACTGGAGTTACAACCTGCCCTCCCTCTCCTGGTATGCAGCGAACACCGGCGGCCGGATGCACCTCTTTGACGCGCCGCTCCACCAAAACTTCCACGTGGCCAGCCGCAGCGGCGGCACTTACGACATGGCTCGGCTCCTGGATGGCAGCCTGATGCAAACCATGCCCCTGCTGGCGGTGACACTCGTGGAAAACCACGACACCCAGCCCCTGCAATCACTGGAATCCGTAGTGGAGCCCTGGTTCAAACCCCTGGCCTATGCGGTGATCCTGCTCCGCGACCAAGGCTATCCCTGCATCTTTCACGCCGACTACTACGGGGCCCACTACAAGGGGCAAAAAGGCGGACAAGGACCGGAATACGAGATCTGGTTGCCCAGTCATCGCTTCCTGATCGATCGCTTCCTTCTCGCCCGCACCCATTGCAGCTACGGCCCGCAGTATGACTACCTCGACCACTTCAACACGATTGGCTGGACGCGCCTAGGCACGCCCGGCCGTTCCCGGGCCATGGCGGTGCTGATGAGCGATGGCCCCGCCGGCAGCAAATGGATGGAGGTGGGCAAAGCCCACACAGTGTTCCGCGACCTCACGGGACATATCCGGGAGACCATCACCACCAATGGTGATGGCTGGGCGGAGTGGAAGTGCCCCGGCGGTTCTGTGTCGGTGTGGGTGGAGGAAGGGGCCCTCAGGGAGATGGGCATTGAGCACCTCTGAAGCAACCATGCCTGCCACAGCCCCACCCCATACCGGCGCCATCACGGGTGTGCTGGAGCTGCTGGCGTTTCTGCGGGACCCCGGCTTTGCCGGCCGGCGGTTCGCCCAGCTGGGGGATGTGTTTGAAACCGTTCTCGCCGGCCAATCGCAGGTGTTCGTGCGCGGGATGGCTCCAGTGGCCGACCTGATGAGCCAAGCCGCCGCGCTCGAGGGCTGGTGGCCCGCCAGCGTGAGTGAGCTGCTGGGCCCCTGCTCCCTGGCAAACCGCAGCGGCGAGGCCCATCTCGCCCGGCGACGGGCCGTGGGCCGGCTGTTCTCCGCCGCGGCACTGAAGGGCTATGCACCGGGCATCGCCCGCCTCAGTGATGGGGTGTGCAAAGCCATGGCGACCGCTCCCCAGCCCCTGGCCCTGGCGGACTGGATGCGTCCCTTCGCCTTCCAGGTGATCGCCGAGGAGGTGCTCGGCCTCACTGCGGAGGGCAGAGCCGGCCTCTACGAGGATTTTGAGGTGTGGACCCGGGGGCTCTTCAGCCTGCCCATCGCCTATCCCACCAGCCGTCTGGCCCGCGCCAAAGCCGCCCGAGGCCGGCTGATCCAGCGCATCCATAGCCTGCTGCCCTCCCTCACCGTGCTGGCGGGGGCCTGCGATGAAACCGGCATCCCCCTCAACGACACCGACCTGGCCGACCAACTGCTGCTGTTGCTCTTCGCCGGCTACGAAACCACCGCCTCCTCCCTCACCCTGCTACTGCTCCACCTGCTCCAGCACCCCTCCACCCTGGCCTGGCTCACGGAAGAACTCGATGCCGTGAGCTGGCCCCCGGAGGGGCCCAGTCTTGACCAGCTGGAGCGCCTGCCCCGGCTCAACGCCGTGATCCAGGAGGTGTTGCGGCTGGTGCCACCAGTGGGTGGATTCTTCCGCCGGGCCGTGGCACCGGTGCGGCTAGGGCCCTACACCATCGCTGCAGGGAAGGTGATCCAGGTGGACATCACCGGCACCCAACGGGATCGGCAGCTGTTCGCCGATCCGGAGGCCTTCCGGCCAGAGCGCCATCTGGACAGCCCAACGTCTGGAGCCGGCGCTATCCCCTTCGGCATCGCCCCCCGGGTGTGTCTGGGCAAGCCCCTGGCGGAGCTGGAAATGCGGCTGATGCTCACCCGCCTCCTACAGACCCTGCGCTTCACCCTGGTGCCAGAGCAGGATCTCAGCCTCGAGGTGATCCCCACCCCCCGGCCGAGGAGTGGCCTGCTGGCGCACGTGGAGCGGCGCTAGGCCGCCAGCTCTGCACAACAGCGGGCGAACGCCTCGGCAGGATCGACAGCAGCCGTGATTGGCGGGCCGATCACGAGCTGGGTGGCACCTGCTGCGATGGCCTAGGCAGGGGTCAGCACCCGGGCCTGATCACCACTGGCACTACCGGCCGGACGGATGCCGGGAGTCACCAAGGCGAAGGGTTCGGGGTGGGCGGCGCGCAGGGCAGCCACCTCCAGGGGCGAACAAACGCATCCACCCACCCCCGCCGCCGCGGCCAGCGCAGCCAGTCGGCCCACATGGGAGGCCACCGGTTCAGCAATGGCCAGCTCTTCGGCGAATCGGGCCGCCTGCCAGCTGGTGAGCACGGTGACGGCCAGCAGGGTGGGGGCAGGGAGACTGGCCGTCAACGCCCCCTCCTGCGCCGCGACCTGGGCCACCCGCAGGGCTTCGCCGCCGGCGGCGGCATGCACCGTCATCAGCCCTGCTCCCAGCTGGGCGGCGCTGCGACAGGCGCCCGCCATGGTGGCAGGGATGTCATGAAACTTGAGATCCAGAAACACCCGTTTGTTCTGCTCCAGCAGCTGCCGCACCACCGGGGGGCCGGCGCTGGTGAACAGCTCCAGGCCCACCTTCACCCAGCGCAGCTCAGGAATCGCCGCACTGAAAGCCAGCGCCTGGGGCCCCTCCATGCCATCGAGGGCCACGATGATCCGATCGGCGGGGGGTGCGGGGGAAGGGGCCATGGGCAGGGATGGACATCTAGAGAGCCTTCATGATGGCCAGGAGCCAGAGGGCAACCTCCACGCAGGTTCCATCCTCCATGGGCAATCAACTTCCTCCTCACCTGGACGCTGGGGTGGGCCTGCGGCGGCCCGTTGCTGGATGGAGTTTAGGCAACAATCTTAGGTCAGGCCTCCTTGGAGAGGAGAACAATAGGTATGCCCCATGTTGTGATTGCTGGAGATTTCTCCAAGCTGCAAGGTGAAAACCACAGGAGTGCCGACGTGTTCAAAGACTTCATTGCTCACGCCTCCTGTGAGGGCAGCCAGTGCTTTTCGCACGGCTTCCACATGGGGCCCGGGATTCATTTCTTCATCAACAACACGCAGCGTTGCCGGTGGAATACCAGGCACAACATCCTCGCTGTTAGCAATTCGAAATGCCTGAAGTCTTTGCTCACAGGCTTTAGCGAATTGTGAATCACCAACCCTTGGCGAAGCAAATGTGTAGAGGTCAATGGGGCAGTGCGCGCCTGCGTTGTCACAAAGCACCGCAGCATGAAGCGCGGAAATTGTTGCCAGCGCGGCGCCCAGGCTATGCCCTGCCACATGCAGGGCACTGGGTTGAACGCCGGTTCCAAACAAAGCGCCCAACACTTTGTGGACCGTGTCTTTGATCGATCGTTGATGTTGATTGCAAATATCGGGATAGTCTGCTATCACCCTTTGCCTAACATGCTCATCGATCTCACGTGAGAACTTATTCAAAACCTTCTTCTCGATGGCAATACCAGGCCTGAAATCTGTGTAAATCTTGTTAATGCCCAGGCAAACCTCGCCCAGGCCTGAAAAATTTTGATCCGGCATTAGGTATGGGATTTGCTTGTATTGGAAATCGTTGAACCATTCACTGGGCTCCATAGTGCCCCGGAAAATCAGATACAGGTCGTTTTGACCATTGACAAGTTGGCGCTTGAGAATAAAGCCAAAACGGTCGACCTCGGGAACCACCTCAGGGATCGGGATCGGAGAACGATTTATCAAATTGAAAGCGAGATAGGTAAACACGGCCAACACCTTGTAGGGAATTCCGCCTTCAATAGTTTCGGCCTCCTCCTCACTAGGAGCTCGATTCGGATCGGCATGCTGGAGCCAGAAATGGTTGGCAAGGCCACTGTCTCCAGCCTGGGGGAGCCAGATGCTGTCTCCCTCCTGGATTAAATAATCCTGGCGATTTTGATGATCAAACTTTTCATAGTCTCCATAGGCTATTCGGATGAGATTGGCCAGCTCCCATGCCAGGTTTTTCTTGAATCCCTGGGGCATCCGCAAGGCTTGCACATTGCCATTACTCTTCTGGATAGCTTCGGCACTTAACGTTTCTTCAATGGGAAGCTCGATAGAGTGAATCATGGGTCAAGGCCATTCCATTTTTGTTTTAAATCCACTCATGGATACCGACTTGAATTCCCGGAACAAGGAAACGTTTCTTCACTGGTTCTTTCCCTCACCCCGGAGCCACCAACCGCCGAAATTTCTTCTTCCCCAGCTGCAGCACGCGCCCGTGCAGCTCTCCGGCACTGGCAAACTCCTGAGCCGGATCAGTGAGCTTCTCTCCATCAAGCCTTACGCCCCCGCCCTCGATCTGGCGCCGGGCGTCGCTGCTGCTCTTGCATAGCTGAAGGGCAGCCAATAGATAGAATGCCTTGGCTGGAAACGACACCTCCGCCAGGGAGGCTTCGGGGATGGCGGCATCCTGAAGGCCGACAGCAAGCGTGTCGCCAGGCAGCGAGGCTCCATCTGGCGGCTCCACACTTGTCTCCAAAGCACGAGACGTGGAGAATTTGCCGCCCTCAATTCCCGCAAACCCCACAAAATCACCTCCCGGAAGCCTCACCATCCGCCCCGCGCTGGCCTGGGCCTCCAGCGCAGCTGCCTCCCCATGGCGGCTGGCGGTCACCGCCAGTGCCATAGCCATTTGCCGCTTGCGGGGATTGGCCGGCAAGCCCGCCAGATCGAGATCGGTGAGCAGGGTGAGGTACTCCTCCACCGCCGCATCGGGCACCTTTTCCAACTTGGAATACATATCCAGCGCGGGCTCGCTGAGCCCCACCGTGTTGCCTAGGCTCTTGCTCATCTTCTGCACCCCATCGGTGCCCGGCAGGATCGGCAGCAGCAGGCCGAACTGGGGGGTGTGGCCGAAATGGCGCTGGAGGTCGCGGCCCATGGCCACGTTGAACTTCTGATCCGTGCCGCCCAGTTCCACATCGGCCTGCACCTGCACCGAGTCGTAGCCCTGCAGGAGGGGATAGAGGAATTCGTGCAGGGAGATGGGGGTGCCGTTGCCGTAGCGGTTGGCGAAATCCTCCTTGGCCAGCATCTGGCCCACGGTGCTCGTGCCCAGCAGGTCGATCACCTGAGGGAGATCCAGCCCCGCCAGCCATTCGCTGTTGCGCCGCACCTCCAGCCGGCCGGGGGTGGTGAAATCCAGCAGGGCCCGCTCCGGTGGCTGACCCAGACCCAGCTGCACCAGATAGGTTTCGGCGTTGGCCTCCACCTCGGCGGCGCCCAGCTGCACCCGGGTGGCGCTCTTGCCGGTGGGATCCCCGATGCGGGCGGTGAAATCGCCGATGATCAACACCGCGCTGTGGCCCGCATCCTGAAAGGCCCGCAGCTTGCGGAACAGGAGGCTGTGCCCCAGGTGGATGTCGGAGCCGGTGGGATCGATCCCGAGCTTCACCCGCAGGGGCCTCCCTTGGCGCTCCGCCGCCGCCAGCCGAGCCGCCAGACTGTGCTGCGGATCGGTCGCCAGCGCGCCGGAGCCGGCTGGAAATAGATCAGCCACCCCCCGGCTCAGCCAGGCTGGCAAGCCCACCAGGGCGGCCTCCATCTGCCGTGCCCCGGCTGCCCGGCCCACCGCTGGCCCTACCCCATGTGCTCCTGTGCTCACCACCCGCGCGCGGACTGCGGGCGGATCGTAGGCAGGCGCGGTGGCCCTGCCTCATGGTTGGATGCGGCGACGCCGCTGCCCCCCAGCCATGCGGGTGTTGCTGATCCACCAAAATTTTCCAGGCCAATACCGCCACCTCGCTCCAGCGCTAGTGGCCCGCGGCGATCAGGTGATTGCCCTGGGATCACCCAGCGCCCCTGGCCTGCCAAGCGCGTCTGGGGTGCCCCTGCGGCGCTATGCCCTGCCGAAGGAGGCTCCCCAGTGCCATCCCTGGGCCGCCGACTTTCAAACCAAGTGCCTGAGGGCGGAGGCCGTGGCGAGGCTCGCCGCCCAGATCCGCGAGGAGGGCTTTGTGCCCGATCTGGTGATCGGCCATCCCGGTTGGGGGGAGCTGCTTGCCATCAAGGATGTGTTTCCTTCCGTGCCCGTGCTGCACCAGCTGGAGTGGATGTATCGCCTGGAGGGGGGCGACTGCGACTTCGATCCTGAATTTCCGATGGCCAGCCGCGACAAACGCAGCCAGCTGCGGCTGCGCCGGCCCCACCAGCTGCTGGCCTTTCACGATCTCGACCACGCCTGGGCGCCCACCTATTGGCAGGCCGCCAGCGCGCCTGAAGTGTTCCGTGATCGGATCAGCGTGATCCACGAAGGCATCGACACCCGCGCCATCGCCCCCAATCCCTCAGCCCTGATCCAGCTGCAACGGGCTGGCCTCACCCTGCGGGCGGGCGATGAGGTGCTCACCTTCGTGGCGCGCAATTTGGAGCCCTACCGCGGCTTTCACACCTTCCTGCGGCTGCTGCCCGAGCTGCAGCGACGCCGGCCCGCCCTTCAGGTGTTGATCGTGGGGGGGGATGGGGTGAGCTACGGCCAGCCGCCCAAGGAAGGCGGCAGCTGGCGCCAGGCGCTCCTGCGGGAGTTGGCGGGGCAGCTTGACCTGGATCGCCTCCACTTTGTGGGGAAGGTGCCCCACCCGGTGCTGCACCAACTGTTTCAGGTGTGCCGAGCCCACGCCTATTTCACCGTGCCTTTTGTGCTCAGCTGGAGCCTGTTGGAGGCGATGGCCTGCG
>JBJTQT010000149.1:0-2673 GCA_046075745.1 Cyanobium sp.
GTCGGAATACAGGTGATCGCGCAGCGGGATGAACTGCACCCGATCGAGCAGTTCAGGCGGCAACGCCGCTGTGATCATCTCCTGGCGCTCGGCGCTGCTCCAGGGATTGCGGGTGTCGGGCGCGCATTGGTGGCTCCCGAGCAGCAACAGCAAACGCTTTGCTCTGGCGAGCGCCGCTTGCACCAGCTGCAAATGCCCCAAATGAAAGGGCTGAAACCGTCCGATCAGAACGGCCACATCGTGGTTCATGATGACCTCAGACTCCCTGAGATAAAACCCGCCTCAATGGCAGGTCTCCCTGTCTTAGGGAGTGTTCAGACGGCCGTCACCTATGGAAGCATGAATGTAGGGGACTGCTGACAGGGTTTGGTGGCGTTGGCTACGCCTAAGGCTCAGATCCACCTGTGGAGCGTCTATAGCGAGCAAATGAACGTTTGGCCTCAACCCCAGATGATGGCTCCCAGCCGCTGGAGTTCAGGCGTGGCGATCAGGGCATCGATCTCTCCCTGCAGCGCCTCGCTTTCGGCATCCAACGCCTGGAAGTAGCGCTCTGCCACCTCCTTGAAGTCTTCCCCAGGAGCAGGGGGAAAGCCTGGAATCGTGATGGAGCTGCGCCGCGCTGCCCGCTGGATCTCGTCGTTGAAACATCCCCGCAAAAAGGTCTCAAGATCCTGGTACTCACCACGGATCACCGGAAAACCAGGCTCTGGGTACCGCCAATAGGTCGAGATCATCGGCGGATGGCTCGACGCATCAATGATCGCCAACCGGCTGCAGTCATAGGGAATCTCCTCTGGCCGTTCTCTCAACACACGGATCGGCCAGCCCCCATGGCCAAGGAACTGGGCAAAGCCCGTGCAGAGCAGCTGCAAGGCTTCTGCTCGCTGTTCAAAGGTTGGTCTGCTGTTCTGGTGCATGACGTTGTCAGTCATGGCAGCGGTCTTCCTGGATGGTGGGCATGACCAAGCTCTTCTGGCAACGGCAAGGGTGGAGATCCGCAGGCCAGCCGCACATCCAGCCACACCTCAATCGGCACCTGCAGGGCTTCTGCCATTTGCTCCTCCCCCAGCTCCTGATTCAGGTGCTTCCTGGCCTTCACCCAAAGCTCCCGGTAGCGGTGGGAGATCCGCAGGGCAAACCCCGTATCCCGCAGGTGATGGAGCAGCTCCCCTTTCACCTTGGGCACCACATAGCTCGATGGTTGAAACCCCAGAGAAGGATCAAAGCCCAGCGCTGCCTTGCACAGCCCCTCATAGGCCGCTCCGAGCACCTCCTCAAAATCCAGCTGATGGCGGATGGCAAAACGCCTCGCTTGCTGCTGCGCCAGGCCCAGGTGCCTCACCGCGAACTGCCGCTCGGCAGCCGTCATGGGGCGTGGGGGCTTGCGTGGCTGGCCGTGGGCCATGGGCCTTTTGCATGGGGCATAGGCTAGGCAGAGTCAAGAGGTGCTCAAGCAGAGCTTGCGGACTTCCTCCCCCTCACCAACAGTCAGCCGGGTGACCCGCTTGATCCAATGAACCTGCCCCTTGATCAGCCCCAGCTGGAGGCCATCACGGCCGCCTGCCGCCGCCACCATGTGGCAAAGCTCCATGCCTTTGGTTCCGTTCTCAGATCCGACTACCGGCCTGGAGAAAGCGATATCGACCTCTTGGTGGAATTCCAGACTTTGGAGCCTGCCCAGTTGGCGCGAGCCTATTTCGCCCTGGAGGAGCAGCTCAGCCAGTCCATCGGTACAACCGTGGATCTGGTCATGGCCAGTGCCCTGCGCAATCCCATCGTGCGTGCGGAGGTGGAGTCCTCCAAACAACTGATTTATGCAGCGTGATTCCCAGGCCTTCCTGCTTGATGTTGTGGATGCAGGCGAGGCCATCCTTCAGGATGTACGAGGGCTCAGCCTCGTGGATTACTGCGCCAGACGCTTGATCCGATCCGCTGTGGAGCGGGAGTTCATCCTCATTGGCGAGGCTCTTGCCAACCTGTCACGAGTCGATCCGGCACTGTTCGCCAAAATTGATCATGGCCGACAAATCATCGGCTTCCGAAACAAACTCAGCCACGACTACGCCAAAGTCGACCACGCCTTGGTCTGGGGCGTCATTGAGACCTACCTGCCAGACCTCCTTGAGACCTGTCGGTGCCTTGTGAAAGGCTGATCTAGCACTAAGGACAGCGCCTGAGTCTGTGGCTTGGATGACGCAGGAAGCTCTGGGAACAACTTCCTTGACCGAGGATATACTTTTAGGGATGCTATGGCCCCTTTGCGAGACCCCGAAGATCTAAATCGCGCACTTGGTCCTGTTGTCTATGAAACACTGCTGCTTGGATATTCTCTCCTGGTGTGGCGGAACAGACATAACTATTCCAGGCTGGAGCACGCCAATTGGGCTTCTGCTGAAGGACAAATAGCTCTGGAATGCGCCCAAATACGCTGTCGCAGCCTTCACGACTTTTTGACTGGTATAAAGAGCGAGGAAGGAGGTATGAGTGCTACATCTGACTTCAGGTATAATAATGCAAAGAAAAGCAAAAGAACCAACAGGCCACTACTCGATGGCCCACCTCGAGACAGGATAAATAAGCGCTCAGCACATTTGACCTGGGATCGCATCGCAGATGAAATTCCAAATTATGATGATAAAGGCGTGGAAAACAACTTTCCCAACTACGGAAAAG
>JBJTQT010000150.1:0-38125 GCA_046075745.1 Cyanobium sp.
CCTGGCACCGCCACCGCAGGGCGATGGCGCCCAGCGACTGATCTACGTGACCGATGCGGGGCAGGCCGCCCACTTCGCCGGCGTGTTCCAGGTGGCCCGCCGTGCCGGCTGGATCCCCGAGGGCGCCAGTGTGGAGCACGTGCCCTTCGGGCTGGTGCAGGGCGAGGACGGCAAGAAGCTCAAGACCCGCGCCGGCGACACCGTGCGCCTGCGCGACCTGCTGGATGAGGCGGTGGAGCGGGCCGAAGCCGATCTGCGCCGCCGCCTGGCCGAGGAGGGGCGTCAGGAGGACGAGGCCTTCATCCAGCATGTGGCCACCACGGTGGGCCTGGCCGCGGTGAAATACGCAGACCTCTCCAGCAACCGCATCACCAACTATCAATTCAGCTTTGACCGCATGCTCGCCCTATCGGGCAACACGGCCCCCTACCTGCTCTATGCCCTGGTGCGGATCGCCGGCATCGCCCGCCGCGGCGCCGTCCAGGGCGATGGCGGGCTGGCGGCGAGCAGCCCCGATCCGCTGCAGTTCACCGAACCACAGGAATGGGCTCTAGCCCGCGAGCTGCTGAAGTTCGACGCCGTGATCGCCGAGGTGGAGGAGGAATTGTTGCCCAACCGCCTGTGCAGCTACCTGTTCGAGCTCAGTCAGGTGTTCAACCGCTTCTACGATCAGGTGCCTGTGCTGCGGGCCGAGGAGCCCTCCCGCAGCTCCCGCCTGGCCCTCTGCCGCCTCAGCGCCGACACCCTCCGCCTGGGCCTGGGGCTGCTCGGCATCGAAACGCTCGAGCGCATGTGAGCTGGCTCAGAGCGGCTGGCCGATGCGGCCGTCGTTGTTGAGGTCCATCTGGAAGCCGGTTTCGATCGCCCAGGTCTGGGGGCTGGAGCGGTTGATCAGGGGGGAGGAGCTCTGCCAGGTCCAGCTCCCGTCCAGCGCCCAGAGATTGATTTGGTCGGTGGGGCTGTAGCGCCAGAGGATGGTGTTGGCTCCGGCGATGGTTTCGGCGCCCAGCATCTGCCACTGGCTGGTGGCGTTACCCACCCCCGCTCCCCACGGGGAGGACACGATCTGGCGGGTGCCGCCGGCGCTCTGCACGAAGGCGTGGTCGTCGCCCCGCCGCAGCAGGGTGGTGTTGCCCAGGCTCTCCACGGTGCTGAAGGGAGCGCCGATGATCGTGTCGTTGGTGAGATCCAGCTGGAAAGCGGTTTCCAGATCCCAGGCCTGGGGGCCGGTCCGATCGATCAGGGCAGAGGAGGATTGCCAGGCCCAGTTGGCATCGAGAGTCCACACATGCACCTGGCGGGTGGGCCGATAGCGCCAGAGAATCTGGTTTCTGCCGCCGACATTTTCGGCGGCCAGCATGCGCCAGTCGCTGCTGTTCGTGCCTGCGTCCGCCCCCCAGGGGGAGGAGACGCTCTGACGACCACCGCCCGCACTCTCCACGAAGGCGCGGCCATCGGCCCGGCGCAGGAGGGTGGTGTTGCCCACGTTCTCCACGGTGCTGAAGGGGGCGCCGATGATCGTGTCGTTGTTGAGATCGAGCTGGAAGCCGGTTTCGATGTCCCAGGTCTGGGTGCTGCTGCGATCGATCAGGGGCGAGGAGGATTGCCAGGCCCAGTTGGCATCAAGAGTCCAGAGATGGATCTGGCGGGTGGGTTTATAGCGCCAGAGAATCTGATTGACGCCGTTGATGGTTTCGGCGGCCAGCATTTTCCAGTCGTCAAGGTTGCTGCCAACCTTGGTGCTCCAGGGGGCCGTGACCATGCGCGTGACACCGCCACTGCGCACGAAGGCCTGGTCATCGCTGCGGCGCAGCAGTGCGGCGTTGCCCTTGTTCTCAACGGCCTGATCCCGGTGCCAGGGGAGATGGCCTCGCTGAAGGTGCCCAGGTCCACCTCGTACCTGTTACGGGTATCCACTACCAGGGTTTCGGGATCCTGGATCAGCGCGTTCCATTGATCGGGGGCCACGTACTGCCCCACCTCCGCCAGCGGGTCCAGTCCGTCGATCCCCAAGGTCACGATCTCCCGTTTCAGGCGCACCCTCAGCCGGAAGAATGGGGGATCGGTGGCCGTGGACCGCCGGATGGCCAGACGCCTCAGCCTGTCATCGATGCGGAGGTGCTCCAGGATCTTCTCCAACCCGGCCTCTGGGCCACAGAGCGTGCCGTTGATGCCTTCCTCGGCCAGCAGCACGGTTCCCAGAAGGGCAGCGTTCTCGCCCATCTCCTGCAGGGTCTGGCGCAGTGGGGCGAGTTCTTCGGGAGCGAAGCGGGCAAAGCAATAGAAGGAGGCGACATGCACCCGTTCAGGGATCCATGGCCAGTCCAGCGGCCGCCAGCAGGGCCCGATCGGCTTCTTCCGCTGGGTTGCCCGTGGTGAGAAGCGTGTCGCCGAAGAAGAAGGAATCCGCCCCCGCCAGGAGACAGAGGATCTGGGCTTCCCGGCTGAGGTGCTCCCGGCCCGCACTCAGGCGCACCCGGCTGTGGGGCATGAGGATCCGGGCCGTGGCCACCATCCGCACCAGTTCCAGAGGATCCACCGGCGGCTGATCTTCCAAGGGCGTTCCCTCCACGGCCACCAACACATTGATCGGCACGCTCTCGGGATGGGGGTCGAGGGCGGCGAGCACCTCCAGAAGAGCCGCGCGGTCGTTGAGGGATTCGCCAAGTCCGAGGATGCCACCGCAGCAGAGCTGGATGCCGGCGGTCCGAACCCGCAGCAACGTTTCCAGTCGTTCTGCGTAGGTGCGGGTGGAGATGATCTGCCCGTAATGCTCAGCGGAGGTGTCGAGGTTGTGGTTGTAGGCGGTGAGCCCCGCCTCTGCCAGCCGAGAGGCCTGCTGATCGGTGAGCATTCCTGCGGTCACGCAGGCTTCCATGCCCAGCTCCCGCACGCCACGCACCATGCTCAGCATGGCCTCGAAGGGCGCGCCATCCCGGATCTCCCGCCAGGCCCAGCCCATGCAGAAGCGATGGGCACCGGCAGCCTTGGCCAGGCGCGCCCGAGCTAACACCGCCTGCACGTCAAGATCAGGCCTGCCCCCCACATCCGCGCTGTGGTGCAGCGACTGGGGGCAGTAGGCACAGTCTTCCTCGCAGCCCCCGGTCTTGACGCTGAGCAGGGAGGCGAGCAGCACACCCTGCTCTGGATTGGCGCTTCGATGCACCTGCTGGGCCCTCCACAGCAGATCCATCAGGGGAAGCTGCAGGAGCTCGAGAATCTCCTTGCGGGACCAGTCGTGGCGGGTTGTCATGGTTTGGGATCCACCCCTCCGAAACGGCGTTGTCGACCCTGAAAATCGAGAAGAGCACTCTCCAGGGCGCGGGCATCGAAATCAGGCCAGAGCACATCGGTGAGATGGAGTTCTGCGTAAGCCAGCTGCCAGAGCAGGAAATTGCTCAGACGCTGCTCGCCACTGGTGCGGATTAGCAGATCCGGGTCATCCTCTCCAGCTGTATGCAGCTGGGCGGCGAAGGATTCCTCCGTGATCTGGTGGGGCTTGAGCTCGCCGGAGGCCACCAGGGTGGCCAGGTTATGGGCCGCCCGCACCAGCTCCCGGCGGCTTCCATAGTTGGTGCAAACGTTGAAGTGAATGCCGGTGTTCGCAGAGGTGCGACTGGTGGCATCGGCGATCAGATCCTGCAGTTTCTGGGGGAGCTCCTCGAGTTCCCCCAGGAAACGGATCTTCACCTGCTCGCGCTCGAGGGCTTCGAGTTCCCGGGCCAGAACGCGCTCAAAGAGCGTCATCAGAAACGTCACTTCCTCCCCTGGCCGGCTCCAGTTTTCCGTGGAGAACGCGTAGGCGGTGAGCGCACCCACTCCCCAGTCACTGCAGAGCCGGAGTGTGCGCTTGAGTGCTTCCACCCCGGCCCTGTGCCCCATCATGCGTGGGAGGCCTCGCTGGCGGGCCCAGCGGCCATTCCCATCCATGATCACGGCCACGTGCCTTGGAAGCCGGTGCGGATCGAGCCCTTGGGGCAGGGCCTTCGGGCCTGATTTGAATGTGGTCGCCAGGGCGCGACTCATCCGCGTGTTTCCGGCTGAACCCCCACCACGCTACGTCCTGTTGGTCCGGACGCCAGGGCCTCGGTGAGCAGATCGTGCAGCCGACTGCTGGTAATGGGCCGTTCCAGACGGCCCAATCTGGCCAGGGAAAGGGTTCCGGTTTCCTCGGACACCACCACGCAGAGGCAGCTGTCGTGGCGCTCGGTGAGGCCCAGTGCCGCCAGATGGCGTGTGCCGTAGCGGTTCAGTCCCTGGCGGGAGAGGGGCAGGATGACCCCAGCGGAAATGATGCGGTTGTTCTGAACCAGAACGGCTCCATCATGGAGTGGGGTATCCCCAGCGAACACATTGAGAAGGAGTTCCACGGTCAGGCGCGCATCCAGATGAACGCCGGGGTTGAGAAAATCCTCGGGCCTGAGGTCGCTGCCGAGGTCCAGAACGATGAGAGCGCCGCGCCTGGCCTGGGAGAGGCGTCCGGCCGCTTCGGTGAGCACGGCCACCGAGCCGCTCACAAGTTGATTGCTAGTGCGATCGGCGAACAGCATCCTGAGATCCCCGGTTCCCAGGAGTTCCAGCAGGCGTCGCAACTCCCCCTGCCAGAGGATGGCCAGAGCCAGGCTGCAGGCCAGCACCAAGGCGTCCACTAGCTTGGTGGTGAGAGGCAGGGGAAGAAACCTCTGCACAAACCAAGCGAGGGAAACCAGGAGGAGGTAGCCCCTGAGCAGCCAGAGAGTGCGTTTGTCCTTCAGCCTTCCCAGCAGAAGAATGCCAAGGAGGGAAGCGAAAGCGAGGTCGAGAAAAAAGAGAAGCAGATCCCTGTGATGAATCCAAAACTGCACGGGTCGTCCAGCTCACCAGGCTTTACGGCTGTTGGTTTTGAACGCATCCAGACTATTGTGAACTGGAAGCACTCTGTCCCAGGGATGTAAAAACATCGGTGCTGAGATTTTAACTCAATTCAGTCTTTCTGGTCGTAGGTCGTAGCGCAGTAGCTCGTCCGGCTCCTCCCGTCGCTGCACCAGGTCGGCCTTCCCCTCGCTAACGAGAACGGTGGCTGGCCTTGGGATTCGGTTGTAATTGGAGCCCATTGAGGCGTTGTAAGCCCCGGTGCTGAAGATCACAATCACCTCTCCTGCTTGAGTTCTGGGGAGGGTCAGGTCCGTCAGGAGAACATCCCCAGATTCACAATGTTTGCCAGCCAGGGTCACGGTTTCCAGATCTCCATCAGCAGCGGCCAGGGGGTGATCAGCGAGCACGGCCGTGTAGGCCGAGTTGTAGGTGATCGGTCGAGGGTTGTCGCTCATCCCGCCGTCCACCGAGAGGTAGGTGCGTCCTCCCGGAATGGCCTTCCGGCTTCCCACCGTGTAGAGGGTGAGCCCGGCTGAACCAATCAGGGACCGGCCCGGCTCACAGAGCAGGCGGGGCAAGTCCAGCCCACGGGCCTCGCAGGCCCGTGCCATGGCCCCTGCCACGGCCCCTACCCAGGTCTGGATGGTGGGGGGATCGTCGGAGGCCAGATAGCGGATTCCCAGCCCTCCGCCCACATTCACATCCCTGCAGGGATGCCCCATGGAGCGGGCCAGGGCGAGGGCGTCAGCCATCACCCCTGCCAGATCACGGTGAGGATCCAGTTCGAAGATCTGCGAGCCGATGTGGGCATGCAGGCCATCCACCAAGGCCCATGGACATCCTCTGAGGTGCTGCAGCACTGTCTCGAGCTGGTCAGGATCAAAGCCGAATTTGCTGTCGAGGTGTCCGGTGCGGATGTACTCATGGGTGTGGCATTCGATACCCGGCGTGAAGCGCACCACCAGCCGCGCTGGTGTTGGTTGGGAGGGGGCGATGGCACTGAGGTGCTCCAGATCCAGCCAGTTGTCCACCACGACCGTCACACCATGCTGGATCGCCAGGGCGATTTCCTCCCTGGATTTGTTATTGCCATGCAGCACGATCCTCTCTGCGGGCATGCCCCCCCGCAGTGCCGTCAGCAGTTCACCGGCAGACACGGCATCCAATCCCAGCCCCTCAGAGGCCACCAGGGCCGTGATCGCCAGGGAGCTGTTGGCCTTGGAGGCATAAAGGGCCAGGGACGGGCCTGGGTAGGCCGTGGCCAGGGCCTCTCGGTAGACCCGGCAAGCGGCCCGGACGCTGGCCTCATCGATCACATAGAGCGGTGTGCCGTGGCTGCGAGCCAGCTCACTCAGCAGGCAGCCGCCCACCATCAGCCGTTGCTGTTGATCCAGGCTGGTGGAGATGGGCGCCAGATTGCAGTTCGGGCTGTCCAGATTCACCCCCTCTTCAAAGGGTGTGGCCTCGAAACCCTCAGCCACAGGGCCAGGACTCTCCGCTTCCGTTGTGGAGAAAGTTGTGAAAGCTGGCATGTAGCGCTTCAGAATGGCGTGAATTCGTATCGTAAACAGCTCCAGGCCAGTAGGCAGCTTGCCCGGCCTGTTGGCCAGCCCAGCCTTGACACTCCCCTTCTCTCCCCTCCCCGATCCGCAGACCATTCCGGTGCAGCCGCTGGGGCCTGAGGATGTGGAGGCTTGCCAGGCTCTGGATCGTCTGGCCCTCGGGGGGTTGTGGTCGAAGGAGCAATGGCAGAGAGAACTCCTGGAGCCCGCCAGGCCCGTGCTGGGCCGGCGCGACCAGGATGGGCGCCTTTTGGCTTTGGTGAGTTCTTGGCTGGTGGCGGAGGAACTGCAGATCACGGCTCTGGCGGTCCATCCCGCCCACCGCCGTCTGGGACTGGGCCGTGAGGTGTTGCAAGCCCTCCTCAACCTTGCCCGTCAGGCCGGGGCTGAGCGGGCCTGCCTGGAAGTGTCCTGCGCCAATCAAGCTGCCAGGCAGCTCTATGCCTCCGTGGGATTTACGGAGGTTGCCCTGCGTCGCGGTTACTACCGCAATGGAGATGACGCTGTGGTTGGATTGCTTCATCTGAGACCATGAAAATTACTTAGGCACGGCAATTCAGAATTGCTGGATGTTCAATAACATTTTTCTGTTGCATTAGGTCTCACAATTTTTTTCTGGTGGGCTGAACTTTTTCTTTTTTTGCATGGCTGCGTCGATCGATCACCCTGCGCTCAAGAGCGCTGACCGTGTCAGCCCGTTGTTCGGTAAACCGGATCAGGCGGTGAGGTTCCCGCTGCGGAGCATTGGTTCCGCAGCACCACGAACCACCCTTAAACCCTGATAGGTTGGTTCGACCTGCTGAGAGCGCCGCCCCATGTTTGAGCGGTTTACTGAGAAAGCCATCAAAGTGATCATGCTGGCTCAGGAAGAAGCCAGGCGTCTGGGCCACAATTTTGTGGGCACAGAGCAGATCCTCCTGGGCCTGATCGGCGAGGGCACCGGCGTGGCCGCCAAGGTCCTCAAGTCGATGGGGGTCAATCTGAAGGATGCCCGGGTGGAGGTGGAAAAGATCATCGGCCGGGGCTCGGGGTTTGTCGCCGTGGAGATTCCTTTCACCCCCAGAGCCAAGCGGGTACTGGAACTTTCTCTGGAAGAGGCCCGGCAGCTTGGTCACAACTACATCGGCACTGAACACCTCCTTCTTGGCCTGATCCGGGAGGGTGAGGGTGTTGCTGCAAGGGTTCTTGAGAACCTCGGCGTCGATCTGGCCAAGGTGCGCACCCAGGTGATCCGCATGCTTGGAGAAACCGCGGAGGTGGCTGCCGGTGGTGGCAGCAAGGGATCCACCAAAACGCCAACCCTCGATGAATTCGGGAGCAACCTCACCCAGTTGGCGGCTGAATCAAAACTGGATCCTGTGGTGGGCCGGCACAATGAGATCGACCGGGTGATTCAGATCCTTGGTCGTCGCACCAAAAACAATCCTGTTCTGATTGGTGAGCCCGGGGTCGGCAAAACTGCGATTGCTGAGGGTCTTGCTCAGAGGATCACCTCCGGTGAAGTGCCAGATATCCTCGAAGACAAGCGCGTGTTGACCCTTGATATCGGCCTTCTGGTCGCCGGCACCAAGTATCGAGGGGAATTCGAGGAACGCCTCAAGAAGATCATGGAGGAGATCCGTTCCGCCGGGAATGTGATCCTGGTCATTGATGAAGTCCACACCCTTATCGGTGCTGGCGCAGCGGAGGGGGCCATCGATGCTGCCAACATCCTCAAGCCTGCTCTGGCACGGGGTGAGCTTCAGTGCATTGGCGCCACAACCCTGGATGAATATCGCAAGCACATCGAACGGGATGCGGCCCTGGAGCGTCGCTTTCAGCCCGTGATGGTGGGTGAACCCTCCGTGGATGACACCATCGAAATCCTTCGTGGTCTGCGGGAACGCTACGAACAACACCATCGTCTCAAGATTGCCGATGAAGCTCTTGTGGCCGCGGCCACCCTTGGAGACCGTTACATCTCAGATCGCTTCCTGCCTGATAAAGCCATCGACCTTATTGATGAAGCCGGCAGCCGGGTGCGTCTTCTGAATTCCAAGCTGCCACCAGCTGCCAAGGAGGTGGATAAGCAATTGCGGGAGGTGCAAAAGCAGAAAGAGGACGCCGTGCGCTCCCAGGATTTCGCCAAGGCCGGCGAACTGCGCGATAAGGAAGTTGAGCTGCGTCAGCAGATCCGCTCCATCCTCCAGGCCCGCAAGGAGGATGAAGAGTCTGAAGACACCTCTTCCCCCTCCCCGACGACGGCTGAAACCGCTGTCGTTGAGGCCAATGAAGGTGTTCACGGCGACCTTCGCACCCCAGTGGTGACCGGAGAGGACATTGCTCAGATCGTGGCATCCTGGACTGGGGTTCCTGTTCAGAAACTCACCGAGAGTGAATCCGTGAAGCTGCTGAACATGGAAGACACCCTCCACCAGCGCCTGATTGGACAGGATGAAGCTGTGAAGGCCGTTTCCCGCGCCATCCGCAGGGCACGCGTCGGTCTGAAGAATCCAAATCGCCCGATCGCCAGTTTTATCTTCTCCGGACCGACGGGCGTGGGCAAGACGGAACTCACCAAAGCGCTCGCTGCCTATTTCTTCGGCAGTGAAGAAGCGATGATCCGTCTAGATATGTCGGAATTCATGGAGCGCCATACTGTCAGCAAGCTGATTGGTTCTCCTCCTGGCTATGTCGGTTTCAATGAAGGGGGCCAGCTCACGGAAGCCGTCCGACGTCGCCCTTACACCGTTGTGCTCTTTGATGAGATTGAGAAGGCTCATCCTGATGTGTTCAATCTGCTGCTCCAACTCCTGGAGGATGGCCGCCTCACTGATTCCAAGGGCCGGACGGTTGATTTCAAGAACACCCTCATCATCATGACCTCCAACATCGGATCCAAGGTGATTGAGAAAGGGGGTGGTGGACTCGGATTTGAATTCGGTGGTGGGGATGTGGAAGAAACCCAGTACAACCGTATCCGCTCCCTGGTGAATGAGGAGCTGAAGCAATACTTCAGGCCCGAGTTTCTGAATCGTCTCGACGAAATCATCGTCTTCCGTCAGCTCTCCCGCGACGAAGTCAAGCAGATTGCTGAAATCATGCTCAGGGAAGTGTTCACGCGCATGGCTGACAAGGGCATCCACCTTTCGGTGACGGAAGCCTTCAAGGAACGGCTCGTGGAGGAGGGCTACAACCCCAGCTATGGAGCACGTCCGCTGCGTCGGGCCGTGATGCGGCTCCTTGAGGATTCACTGGCTGAGGAATTCCTCTCCGGACGTATCGGTGAAGGGGATTCGGCCCAGGTGGATGTCAACGAGGACAAGCAGGTGGTGATTCGCAAGCTGGAGGCCACGCCCAGTGTTCCTGAGCTGGCCGGTCTCTCTGTCTGACCCTTCTGGTGATCCAGACCTCCAGCCACTGCATCGCACCGGCCCTCGTTCTCCGGGGACGGGGGGTCTGGCCGCAGGCCCTGGCGGAGATCGCCAGGCTTGGCCAGGTCCCCCTCCTGCTGGGTCGCAGCTCCCCCACCCGCCCCCTTCGGGCATCGCTTCAACAGAAGCTCCATGGGCTGGGGCTCACTCCCCAATCCGCAGAGCTTCTTTACGACTGCTGCAAGGAGGATCTCTTCCGGCTGCGCCGCGTGGCCGAGGAGAGCGTCTCGGGTCCCCCCTGCGACAGCGTGATCGCCATGGGTGGAGGCAAAGTGTTGGATGCGGGCAAGTTGTTGGCCCATCAGTTGGGCGTTCCTTGCATCACTGTGCCCACCAGTGCGGCCACCTGTGCAGGGTGGAGCGCCCTCAGCAACCTCTACACACCTGCCGGAGCCTTCCTTCGGGATGTGAGCCTGGATCGTTGCCCTGATCTCCTGGTCTTCGACCATGACCTAGTCATTCAGGCTCCCCCCAGAACCCTGGTGAGCGGCATCGCGGACGCCATGGCCAAGTGGTATGAGGCATCGATCAGCAGTGCACAGAGCCCCGATGGGCTGGTGCAGCAGGCCGTTCAGCAGGCCAGGCTGCTCAGGGACCTGATGCTTCTGGATGGAAGGGAAGCGGTTGAGCAGCCCGGATCCGAGGCCTGGGCGAGGGTTGTGGAGGGTGCCGCCCTGACTGCGGGCCTGATCGGTGGCTTGGGGGGAGCCCCTTGCCGAACCGTGGCGGCCCACGCCGTTCATAACGGACTGACCCAGCTGCCGGAGGCCCATGCTCCCCTCCATGGGGAGAAAGTGGGTTTCGGCATCCTCGTTCAGCTGCGCTTGGAGGAAGTCCTCGGCGGCAGCCGGCTCGCCACCCAGGCCCGACACCAGTTGCTCTCGTTCTTCCGGACCCTTGGTCTGCCCTGTGAGCTCTCGGACCTTGGCCTGGGAGCATCCACTCTCCCCGATCTCCAGGCGGTCTGTGAGCACGCCTGCCGTGAGGGATCGGATCTCCACCACCTCCCCTTCACCGTGCTTCCTGAGGATCTTCTGGCGGCTCTGGTGAGCACCACCACTACCACCGCCGCCCAGTCCGTGGGATGACTCCCACGGAAAGCCCAAGGGCCCTGCTGGACTGGGGGGCCCAGTCTCTCCTGGATCCAGAGGCAAGGGCCTTGGCGACTCAGGTGCAGTGGTGGGAGCTTCCTGCCCTTGAGGTGGCGGAGGCTTCTCCACTTCAATGGCCTGTTGCCATCACAGGGAAGGGGCCACCGTTGCTGCTGTTGCACGGCTTTGACAGTTCCTTCCTGGAGTTCAGGCGTCTGGCGCCCCTGCTTGCTGAGCTCCACACGCTGGTGATTCCCGATCTGTATGGATTTGGCTTCACCCCCAGGCCCGAAGGGGGGGCCTACGGCGCAGAGGGGGTGCTGGCCCACCTGGAGGCTGTTCTGGATCGCCTGAACGCACCCGTTGGGATCCTTGGGGCGTCCATGGGGGGAGCTGTGGCACTGGAGCTGGCTCGACGTCGCCCCGGGCAGGTGAATCAGCTGCTGTTGCTGGATCCTGCCGGCCTCTCCGGCAGTCCCCGTCCACTTCCACCACTGCTGGCCGCGTTGGGAGTCCGTTTCCTCGCGCTCCCCTGGGTGCGCCGCGGGTTGTGCAGGAGTGCCTTTGCCGATCCTTCCGCCAGCGTCGGAGCGCAGGAGCTGGAAATTGCCTCGCTTCACCTTCGCTGTCCGGGCTGGGCCGACGCCCTCGTTCGTTTTGCTGTTTCCGGTGGCTTTGCGGGGTGTGGATCGCCTCTTCCACTCCAACCCATCAGCGTGCTCTGGGGCGATCAGGACCGTGTCCTGAGCCCCTCCCTCAGGCGCCAGGCCCATGCCCTGCTGGGTGACCGCATCGTGACCGTGTCCCGCTGCGGTCATCTGCCCCATCTTGACCAGCCCAAACTGGTGCGCGACCACTGGCGTCAGCTGTCTCTGGAGTCCCATGCCTGAAGCCGCTCTCCCCCCGCCCCCTGCCCGAGGCGCGGCGCGCCTTCTATGCCTTGTCCTCGGACTGATCATCTCCTTCTGTATGGCTGGCTCTCCCGCTCAGGCTTCCCTGCTTCACCTGGAGGGTCCCATCCCCGCCGATCTTGGGGTGCACGACGGCCAGCTGTCCCCCTGTCAGGCACCAGCCCACTGCGCCTGGGCCAGCTGGCCTGTGGATAACCCCCAGAGGGCTTTGGAGAGTCTGCTGCCGGCCGTGCTGAGCCTCGATGGGGTGAATCTGGTGGAGACCGATGCGCGCTATCTCCACGCCACCCTCACCAGCCGGCTGTTCGGCTTCGTGGATGATCTGGAGCTGTTGGCTGATCCGGGCCGCGGAGAGATCCAGGCCCGCTCCCTGAGTCGCCTCGGGGATTCGGATCTCGGGGTCAACGCCCGTCGACTGGAACGGCTGCACTCGGCCTTGCTGGCCGCCTCTGAGGCCGTGTCACCCCCTCCGATGTGATGGGCGACGATCCGATCCCTTCCCTGTGGAACGGGGCTGCCAGCCGTAAGGAGATCTTTGCCGCCTCAGCACCATGGCTGGCGGCTGTCCTGAATGTGTTGCCCGGTCTCGGCGCCGGCTACATCTATCAACGGCGCTGGCGGGCCTACTGGAGCACGGCGCTTCTGGGTGCTCTGCTGGTCGGAGTGGATGCCCTTCCAGACCTTCAGGGGCCTCCTGCATTGCAGGGGGGGCAACTCCCTCTCCCCGCACTCCTTGGCCTGGCTGGTCTCACGGCAGCCGAGGCCTTCCTGGCCGGTCGCCGCGCACGGATGGACTGAGCCCATGCCCATCCCCTCCCCCGCTGCAGCTGATCAAGACCCTTCACCCGCCGGCCCCCTTCTGCCCCTGCTGGCCAGGGCTCTTGAGTTCTGGTTGCGTCAGCGGTGTGAGGCGGTCGGGCAGCTGGACCTCAAACTTGAGGGCACCCTGGCCCATCTCCTGCGTGGCCATCTCCAGGGGGCGCGTCTTCAGGCCAGGCAGGTGGTGTTTCAGGACCTCAGCCTGGAGCGGGTGGACCTGCGCAGTGAACCCATTCAGATCGGGGTTGCCCGGCTGATGAGAGGACAGAGTCTTCGCCTGGAAGAGCCTTTTCTGGTCCGGGGCTCGGTGGTGCTCACGGGGGATGGGCTGAGCCGTTCCCTTGGCATGCCCCAGTGGGGCGAGTTGGCGGATCTGCTCTCCAGGGAGCTTCTGGAGGGTTTGCCCTTGGCGGCCGTGCAGCTGCAGAACGACCATCTCATCTTTCTGGCTCGAAGGGATGGGGAACTCCAGTCGGTGCAGACCCACCTGCTCCTCACCTCCCAGGGTCTGCAGGTGTGCGCTCTGGATGGTCAACCAGCCCTTCCCATCCCCATGGATGCGGCGATTCGGCTGAATCGGGCAGAAGTGCGTGACGGCCTGCTGGAATTGGCCGGGGAAGCCCTTGTGCAGCCCTAGAGCCGTTCCGATAGGGGAAGCACCAGGGTGACCAGGGAATACACCACTGCCGGCACGAAGAGATAGCTGTCGATGCGATCAAGGATGCCGCCATGGCCGGGGATCGCATCTCCTGAATCCTTCAGGCCCGCATCCCGCTTCATCATCGACTCCGTCAGGTCTCCCACCACAGCGAACACGGCCACCACAACCCCGAGAAGGCCTCCCAGCAGCCAGCCCAGGCGCCAGCCCAGCAGCAGCCCACCAAGTCCACCCACGAGGGCCGCACAGCCCACCCCTCCCAGGGCGCCCTCGATCGTCTTTCCGGGGGAGATCGGCGAGAGGGGCCGGGTGCCCCAGCGGCGTCCGATGCCGTAGGCGCCGATGTCCGTGGCAATGATCAGGGCAACCGCCAGGAGCGTCAGGGCGAGCCCTGAGGTCCAGGGCCAGCCCAGACCTGAGATCTGTCCCGCCAGCCTTGGCGCCAGAGCCGGATCGGCGATGGCGCGGAGCTTGATCCAGTGGCTTGGAAGGAATCCGAGATAGAAGAGGCCAAAGATCGACGCGGCAATGTCGGCGATCGTGCCGGTCACGGGCTGCAGAAGCAGCCAACCGCAGATCACGGCCCCCGAGGCCGGCAGCACAGCGGTGGCCACATCCCCCACCCCACCGCTCCCTGGCCAGCTGCTGGCTCCGGAGGCGGCGGCCATGGTGGAAGCCAGCAACAGCTGAACGGCCACCAGGGTGGTGCGCACCGCCGGGCGGATGCCTTTGAAGCGGGCCATGCGGAAGAATTCCAGAAGCCCCAGGTGCACGATCACACCCACCGCCACTGTGAACCACCAGCCCCCCAGCAGGATGAAGACGGCGCCGAGTCCACCGGCCGCCCAGCCGCTGGCCAGCCGGGCCAGGGAGGTGGTGCTGCGGGGTTTGGGGATCAACAGGGGAGGCATGGGGAACAGCGGAGCACCGGCTTAGCGCTCTGCGGCGATCACAAACAGGGGTTCAGCGGCTGCCAGCCTGGCCTGCGCTCCCCGCCGTTGCATGCGGTGCACCGTGGCCTGGATCACCTGCACATCCCGAGCCTCCAATCGATCCAGCCGGTCGGTGGCATCCACCAGCCCTTCCAGACTCACCGTGCTGATGACCAACCGACCGCTCGGTTTCAGAGCCTCCCATACCGCCATGAGGGTGTCTCCCAAGGGCCTGGCCACCTCCAGCAGCACCCGATCGGGATGGGAAGGAAGCAACTGCAGATCGTCCGGAGCCATGCCCGAGTGAATGTGGAGGTTGTTGATCCCGAAGCGCAGCCGGTTGCGTTCCAGCAGCTCGATGGCATCAGGGTCCCGCTCCAGGGTATGCACTTGCCCTGAGGGCATCAGCCGCGCGATCTCCAGGGCCAGGGCACCGGTGCCTCCCCCCACATCCCACACCAGGGAATCCGGTCCAGGACGCAGATGAGCCAGGAGAATCACCCGCAGCTCCATGGGGGTCGGGCTGAATCCAGGGGCATCCTGGAAGGCCCCATCTGGAAGCCCGGGGGTGACAAAGTCCCAGTGAAAGGCGCTTGGCTGGATCACGGGCAAGGGTCACCTTCAGGCCCTGGGCATTTCGGCCATGACCCTCACCGTATCAGTGATCTGATCACCCCAGAGCTGCTGCTGCCGTTCCAGCCAGCCGGCGCGAGCCTCATCGATTCGTTCCCCTGGCACCAGGAGTGGGATGCCCGGGGGGTAGGGCACGAGGGGGTCTGCGGCGATCCTGCCCACCGCGTCGCCCAGCCTCTCCCAGGTGCCGGGGGATCGCCATGCCTGGCCGATGGGGATCGCCAGGTTGCTCAGCAGAGGTATCGGCGGCGGGGGCACCGGGGGGAGTGGTGCTCCCCCAAGGGTCTTGCGCAACTGCACGAGCACCGATGGCAGGCGCCGTTCCAGCCTTCGCGGGGGAGCCAGGCCGAGGCAGAAAAGGATCAGTGCGGGTTCTGGCAGTTCAGCTGCCACTCCCTGCTCCAGGAGCCAGCGATCAGCCTTAAGTCCATTCACCCCAAAGGCTGCACAGTGCAGCAGCAGTCGCAGGGGGTCCTGGTTGGCCACCAGGGGCAGGCCCTCCTGCTCCAGCAGATGGGCCAGCCGCCGTGCCCGTTGTTCTGCCCGCAGGCGCAGGGCCTTGCCAGGGCCTGAGAGCATCTGTTCCAGAGCTGCCGCCGTGGAGGTGAGGAGCAGGGCGCTGGGGCTGGAGGTCTGCAACCAGAGAAGGCTCCTGTTTAGAGCCTCCCCATCCACCCGGTCTCCCTGGATGAACAGAGCGGCACCCTGAGCCAGTCCCCCGGCCACCTTCTGGGGCGAGAGCACCACCAGGTCTGCTCCAGCGGCCACCGCCTCCCCACGTCCATGGGCCTGGTCCACGAGCACGGGCACTCCCTGCCGGTGGGCCATGGCCACAAGCCTGGGGAGATCTGCCCTGAGCCCCTGGTAGGTCGGATCGAGGAGCACCAATGCCGCCACTGGGCCTTGCTCCTGAGCGGTGCGGAGAATGTCTGCCAGAAGAGAGCAGGGAAGGGGTTGCCACAGCCCCGTTGCAGGATCGAAGGGCGGGGCATACAAGAGAGGGTCCAGCCCTCCGAGCACGCAGCCATGCAGAAGGCTGCGGTGCAGATTGCGCGGTAGAAGCACCCGAGAGCCTGGGGGAGCCAGGGAGAGCAACGCAGCCTGCAGAAGCCCGGAGGCCCCATTCACTCCAAACCGGCAGCTGCGGGCCCCCATCCATTCCGCGCAGCGATGTTGTGCCTCGGCCACGGCACCTTCGCTCACAAGTGGCCCCCCCCAGGCCGGCAGCTCCGGCAGATCCCAGGAGCCAGGGGCACGGCGCAGGATGCGGCGCAGGCCTGCAGGGAGCGCACGACCAGCTCCGTGGGCAGGGAGGTGGAGAGCCAACTCGGCCTGGTGCTCCAGGAGAGGAAGGAGCGGGCCCGTGGGCCGGAGTCTGCGGCTAGTGGGCTGGACACGATTTCCGGTGGAGCCCATGGCCGAAGGAAGAGCTTCCTAAAGTCTGCAGAGCTGATCGTGGATCCCTGACCTCTTCCGCAGTGCTTCCCGGCCCGAAACGTTCGGTGTCTCCGCCTCTCCAGGACCCGGATCTGCGTTATGAGCCCGATCGCCATCTCCGCTGGTTGCTGCTGCGCCCCTGGGTGTTCCTGAGCCGTCTTGTGGTGGTGCTCTTCACCCTCGGCCGCCTGGCCATCGAGATCGTTGCTCAGGGAAACAGCGCCGATTCTTCCACCCAGCAACGGCTGGCGCGCCGGATTCTTAACAGCCTGACCTCATTGGGGCCCTGTTTCATCAAGGTGGGCCAGGCACTCTCCACCCGCCCAGATCTGGTGCGCCGCGATTGGCTGGAGGAACTCACCCGCCTGCAGGATGATCTCCCCCCGTTCCCCTGCGCGCTGGCCCGGCAGACCATCAGATCCGAACTGGGTGCGGAAATTGATGAGTTGTTTGACGACTTTCCGGGTTATCCCATCGCTGCGGCGAGTCTTGGCCAGGTCTATCGCGCACGCCTGAAGGACGGGCGCTGGGTGGCCGTGAAGGTGCAGCGGCCGAATCTACCGATGATTCTTCGGCGAGATCTGGCCATCATCCGGGCCTTGGGCGTGATGGCAGCTCCCTTCCTGCCGTTGAACCTCGGTTTTGGATTGGGAACCATTATTGATGAATTTGGCCGCAGCTTATTTGATGAGATTGATTATCGTAAAGAAGCAGACAATGCTGAGTATTTTGCGGTTCTTTTTGCGGACCATCCTGAAGTCACGATTCCAGAAGTCGAACGCTCTCTCTCCAGTCGGCGGGTCTTGACAACAACCTGGATCAATGGGGTGAAGATGTCCAGTCGCAGGGAAGTTGAGGCCCATCATCTAGATCCGGCAGCCCTGATTCGTACTGGTGTGATCTCAGGGTTAAGGCAACTTTTGGAGTTTGGGTATTTTCATGCTGATCCCCATCCGGGCAATCTTTTCGCCCTGCCAGGAGTCACCGATGGAATGGGGCATATGGCTTACGTTGATTTTGGCATGATGGATGCCTTGGGTGAGAAAGACAGGCTCACTCTCACTGGGGCAGTGGTTCATTTGATCAACCGTGATTTCAAGGGCCTGGCCAAGGATTTTCAGGCCCTTGGCTTCTTGCATCCCGAGGCTGATCTCGAACCCATTATTCCTGCGCTGGAAAGCGTTCTTGGTGACGCTATCGGCAAAAATGTTGGTCGTTTCAACTTCAAGTCAATCACAGACCGTTTTTCCGAATTGATGTACGACTATCCATTTCGGGTGCCAGCCCGATTCGCACTGATCATCCGCGCTGTTGTCAGTCAGGAAGGACTGGCCCTACGGCTGGATCCAGACTTCCGCATCCTGAAGGTGGCTTACCCCTATGTGGCCAGACGCCTTCTTGCCGGGGATACAGCAGAAATGCGTGAGAAGTTGATGGAGGTGATCTTTGATGAAAACGGGCGGCTGCGCCTGGAGCGCCTATCCAATCTTCTCAGCGTTGTGGATGCCGATCTTCCCGGAGGTCGGGAACTCCTGCCTGTGGCCAGGGATGGGCTGCGACTTCTGCTTGGACCCGATGGAACCAATTTGCGCCAGCGTTTCCTTTTGAGTCTCGTCGCAGAGAACAGGCTGCATACCGATGATCTAAAGGCACTTCTAGCCTTGGTTGGTCAACACTTTTCGGTGGGCAAGATTGCCAGCAGCCTCTTGAGTCGTCTCAATCCACTGGCAGCTTGATGTCCCGGACCTTCAGTCCAGGGATTTTTCAATCAGAAAGGCGGCAAGATTGGAGAGGGAACGCCCCTCTTCATCACTTCTTTTCTTTAGATGAAGATAAATATTATGGGGTAATGTTATTGTTACCCTTACAGGTTTTCTGAATATGTTTGGATAATCCGCTGACCTGTCCATCTTGCAGTCATGATGCGTTGTTGTCTCAATTAAATCAGTCCTCCATGTGGATTCCAGTGGTTTTGCTCTCTGGTTGCCTGGTATTGCGTGGCGGTGATGCCTTTGCCTGTTAGCGAACCTGGCTCCGCGGCTCTAAGGTTCGCCTGTCCTGAGGTGTGCCTGTGCCTGTTTCTCCCCCATCCCTGCCGGGTCCGGCCCCCATGGATCTCGTAGAAGCGGCGGAAGCCGCCAGGACCGGTGCCTACGGAGATCTTGATTCGGCTGAGATCCTGCTGGAATTCGCTGCCCTTAGTCAGCCTCCCTATCTTGTGGCTGGAGCTGGATTGGCCATCGGCATCCTCTGTGGCCTCACCTTCAGCCGACTCGTGCAGAATCGCCTCGACGCCTGGAAGCAGGACCGCTTGCCGCTCCTTCCCCTGGCCCGGCCTCAGACCGTTCTTCCTTGGATCGGGCTTCTCCTTGGGATCACCCTTTTCATCGGTGGCAGCCTGCAGGTTTTTGGTTTTGCCTCGGGAACGGCGGTGCTGCTTGCATTTCTGTTGTCTCTGGCCACAGGAGGAGCCCTTTGGGTGCAACTCGTACGCCTGATGCAACAGGTTCAGGAAGGAAACTTCAAGGCAGTTGATTTTGATAACTTCGACGAATTCTTCTAAGGAGCAGGGGTCGCTGAGGGTGCGGGTATCGGGAAGAGAACGGGGAGGCGCCTGGGGACGGTCCCTCCTGAGGGAACCGGAGTGGTGCGTGTCAACAAATTCACCAGCTCCGTTTCAACAAGATAGTGATTGCCTAGATATTTCAGCTGGAGCAACCTTGGTAGTTCGATTTCTTCAGCCGTTCCCCCATCAGGCGCGGGAGGGATCGTATTGACTCCAAAGGGTTTCTTTTCGGCAATGCGCCAGCGGGGGTTCAGAATGAGTGATCCGTCCTCAATCACTAGATTTCCAGGCGGTATATCATACAGTCTTTCTTTGTAGGGGGTGATCTGAATGTTGCGAATATCGCCAATATTTACATTGACATCTGATCTGTCTGGGAGTTGACGAAAATAAATGAAACTAATGTCTGTGGCATTGATGACAACATCTTGACCTTGCTGATTGACAAAAATAAAATCCTGAGTTTGCTTGTTGTATGACTTGATGCTTGTCAATCCAGTGTAATTGGTGCCGAATGGGTTTTGAACCCTCATGGAATACCAGCCGATCTTCAGCGCTCTGTTCAGATCAATGGTGATTGGGGCTGCCCGCAAGGACTCTGGAGCCATGGCCGCTGCAGCCAGAGACAGGGAGACTGTGGCGATGAAGCCACGGATTTGCATGCTGGAAAAGTTTTTCCACGTCTGTGTTCTCTTTGGCTGGCTCTTCTTTGCATCTTTGAGCATCGACAGCATTTGTGATCGTGAATTTTCCATCTCTCTAGTCAAGCCGCTGTACTCTGAACCGTCAAGTTTCATCCGTTTGCTTGGTTCAGCAACTTGATGCGATAGAGCACATCCTCCACGGCGTCGGCTGCCGAGATGGCGGCGAACCTCTGGGGTGTGGGACTTTCGCAACAACAGGCCAGGGGCGCAAGGATCGTGCTTGGCCTTGGGTGGCAGAACTGCACCACGCTGAATCGTTCCCTCTGGGGGCCCTCAGCCGAGAGGACGCGGTGCCAGCCGCTGGGAAACCTGCCATTGCTGATGCGTTGTAGCATCAATCCTGCGTTGATGATCACCTGACCTTCCGGCGGCTTAACCGCATGCCAGTCCCCTTCGAACAACACCTGAAGCCCAGGCCCCGTGGCTCTTGGTAAGACGGTGATCAGATTGATGTCGGCATGGGCAGCGGCCCAGATGTGGCCTCCTGGCGGAGCCTGGGCCATCGGCGGGTAGCGGAGTGCACGGGTGAGGGTTGGCCCATCTTGAACCATCTCCTCGAAGAACTCCTCTGCCGCCCCGAGGGCGAGAGCGACGACCCTCAGAAAACGCCTCTGGAGGTTGGCCATCGCTTGATGAAACTGATGCATCACCTCCGTGATTCCCGGAACAGCCTCCTCGGGTAGAACACCTTCCGGATACAACAGGGGGTAGGTCTGACGCAGGGGGTGCGCGATCGGCAGGGGGGCTGACCAATTGAGCATTTCCTTCCAGTCCGCCATCTGTTGCTGCTCGGCGGTCTCCACGAGTACCCCGGTGTAGCCCGTCTGTCCGTGGGCTTCCGGCCGATGGAAGCGTTGCTTGATCGCGATCGGCTGGTGGAAGAACTCGGCCAACAGCCCGTAGGCCTGATCCAGGAGATCCACAGGCAGGTCGTGGGTGCTGGTGACGAACCCTGTTGCCAGACTTCTCCTAACTCCCTCCACCACCATGCGACGTGTGTGATCGCCGCCCCGTTCGAAACCAAGCAGATCCACATCCAGGATGCTGAGGTTCATGCCAACCACTCACGCAGGCCCAGCCGAGAATGGCACCCCGCATTCCCACCCCATGGGGAGTTCCTGATGCGCCTGCTCCTGCTCGCCCCGCTGCTTCTGATCAGTGCCTGCGGCAGCCCCCGCTCATCACCGCCAAAGGACATGCAGCGCCTCGGGGAGAAGGGTCGGGTCATGCAGGAGCTCCGCCAGGCGCAGTTGCAGAGGGAGCGCAATGCACTGGAGAGTTGTCTGAGGGAGCGTCCGGAACTGGAGGCTCAGATGGTGTCACTCAGACGGGCTGAAGCGGAGTTGGCCAGGGTGAAGCAGGAAGGTTATGTCCCCCTTCCCCCGCCGGAACCGTGGAATGAGGCGAGAGAATCCCGCTACCGGCTCGAGGATCGGGAGGCCGACTTGCAGCGCTACCTTCAGGCCCAGGAGGATTGGAAACGGAGGGAGGAGCAGCATCGCTCGAGCTGGCACGTGGGTCACCAGTCTCGATTGCAGGAGGCTCAGGCCACCCTGGATCGGGTGGCTCGGGAACTGAGATCCAGACGGCCAAATCTGTTTACTGGCCCTGGCAGCATTGCGTTCAATGCCGATGTGGTCTCCCAGATCCGTTCCTGCAGAGCCATCGGGATGGGGAGATGAGGTGTGATTTAGATCCTCTCCGAACGATTCAGCCCGAGCAGTTCGGCACCGTAGTGCTCACTCATTTCAACCTGCAATTGCCAGGCGGAGAGGAGTGTTTTGGCCACCTGCTTGAGTTCCCCGATATCGGTGCAGGCGTCAATGGCTCTGGAGTGGAGCTCGGTGCTGAACTGCCGGGAGAGCGAACGGGACATGGGAAAGAATGAGGTTTCATAACGTTAAGAGCTCTTGCTTTTCTGTGGGCTGCGGTTCTCCGTACGTTGCCTTTCCGTCGGTTTGGCATCCGCTCAGGCCAGTTGCTTCAGGCGGCGATCCAGCAACAGAAGACCCACCACTGTCGTGAAGGTGACCATCAGGACCACGGCGGAAAATTCCATGGCATTGATTACACCAGCCTGGCGAGCGGTGGTGGCAAAAACCAATCCCGGCAGACCCCGGGGCATCAATCCGTACACCACTGCAGCTCGGTCAATCCCCGACGCCACATCTTGCTGCCAGATGCCCAGGGCACAGGCCGCCTTGCTGAGCAAGGCCAGCGCCACCAGGCCTCCAGCCAGCCCCCAGGCTTTTGGCTCCAGAAGAGCAGCGATCGGCAGGCGCATCCCCACACTGATGAAATAGAGGGGAAGAAACACCTCGGTGAGCACCTCAAATGTGCGCTGAATCTCAGCCTCTCCTTGGGGATTCACGCTCTCTCCCCCCTCCGTGCTCCTCAGACGGGTGAAGAGAACCCCTGCCCATAACGCCCCGAGCAGGGAGCTCAGGCCGCTCACCTCGCCAAGCCAGGCGCAGCTGATCAGCAGGATCAGCAGGGCCAGGGGACTTCTGGGCCGTTCGGAACGATGGCGGATCCAGAATCCTGCCCCCCACCAGCTCATGGCCGCTGCCACCAGGCCCAGGGGCAGTCCAAGCCAGGTCATCTGGCCTGTTGCCGCGGCCTGCCCTCCTGTGAGGGTGGCCAGGGTAAGCAGGGCGATGGCTGGCAGGTCGTCCAAAACGGAAACGCCCACCAGCAGTCGCCCCGAAGGACTGCTGAGGGCTCCCCTCTGGGCCAGCAATCTGAGGGTGACTCCTGTGCCCGTGGCGCTGAGGGCCGCCAGGGTGAGCAGGGTGGCGCCGGTGGACAGTCCGTAGATCCGTTGCATCAGTCCATAGGCCACCAGAGGCATGAGGGCGCTGATGGCCACCGTGCGCAGGATCGCGCCTCGCCTCGAGGCCAGGAGATCCCCCCGCACTTCCAGACCTACCTGGAAAAACAGCGTGAGCACCCCCAGCTCCGTCAGCCCGCTGAGGGGGGCGATCGCAGCGAAAGGCAGGATGCTGTTGCCAAGCACCACTCCCACCAGCAGTTCGAGAACGATGGCCGGCACGGCCCAGCGCGCCAGATGCCCAGCGCTCAGCCGGGCGATCAGCACTCCTGCCAGGAGCAGCAGCAGTGTGGAAAGGAGAGAAGGGGAGCCCATGACCTCCTGGGGTGCAGGTTCTCAGGAGACAGGGTGCTGCCGAGCGGTGGTGGGCAGGGCCGCCCCGATCTCATTCAGGGATGCCGCCGCCCGGACCGTCAGTTCATAGTTCATGCGGGAGGTGGCGCCGGTGCCGCGGAAGCGGCCTGTCACGGGTGCCGCCAGTTGATGATCCGGTGTGGCTGCAAGAACTACATGCCCGTCGGCCACGGCCAGCCCAAGGCTGGGGTCGTACCCCCTCCAGCCGGCGCCGGGGAGATACACCTCTGCCCAGGCATGGAGTTCATGTTCGCTCACCTCTGGTGGGTGATGCATGGAGTACCCACTCACGAACCTGGAGGCCAGGCCAAGGCTGCGACAGGCCTCCACAAACAGCATGGCCGTGTCTCTGCAGGCCCCTTGTCTGAGCCTGAGGGTCTCTGAGGGAGAGAGAGGATCGCCGTCCGGCCGGCCCACGTGATGAAATCCGTGATGGATCTGATCAGCCAGGCCCAGGAGAAACGCTGCGGTGTCCTGACCCGCCGCCACCGCCTGATCCCTGGCCCAGGCCTCAATGGTGGGATCACCCCCGACAGGGCGCAGACAGGGCGCCAGGGACTGGGCTTCGCAGTCGCTGTAATGCGCAGGCAGAGACTGAACCCCTGGATCGGTCACGACCCAGTCGAAGGGATTGACCCGCAGGGTTTCCACGATGGCTTCCATCTCCACGGTGAGGGACGGGTGCGTGTCTGCAAACCAGCCAACCACCGCATCCGTTCCGTCCGGTTCCACCACCGGGCTCAATCCGCTCGGCGTCGGCAGGATGGTCAGCCTGTGCTCCAGGAGCCGCTGCCCCCCATCCTGCCGTGGGGTGAGTCGCACCGTCGTCGGTTCGAGGAACACCGCAGGCTCGTAGGTGTAATCGATCCGATGACGGATGTGAAACAACATGGCTGCCCTGGAGAGGCCGGGTCCCGACCTCCCCAACAGCTTGCCATCACCAGGGCACCGGGCCTCGTCCGGTGCCCACGTTGCAGCCCATCTGGGAGCCGAGGAGGGCTCCAAGGGGGACGGCCCAGGTGCGGCCATCCTGCCGGGAGGTGGCATAGCCCATCCCCCCGCCGATCAGGCCACCCACCAGCCGTCCGATGTTGCAGCGCTGATTCATCTGGGCTTCGCTCAGGGCCCATGCGGCAGGGTCGTTGTCATAGACCGTGTCCGCACCAGCCCCTGGCAGGGACCATCGGTTGCCGTAGCTTCCGTAGGGGACCTGGGCCAAGCGGCCTGGATAGGGAGTTGGCTGGCTCAGCACTGGAGGTGGGGCATAGGTGGGTCTGCCCCAATGTTGAGCCTGGGCAGCATTCGGGATGAGAAGGGTGGCCAGGCCCAGAAGTCCTCCTGTGCAGACCAGCAGAAGGCTGGGGCTTGAAGAAAGGGTGGAACGAAGGGTCATCACCGTGGATGCGGGGATGCTTCCACTTCAACGCCGCCGCATGACTGAGCCATGACGGAGATCAGCGTGGATATGACCGGATGTGACCAGGGGAGATGGGCTATGGAGGTGCTCATTTCCTGACGCTGCGCTGCGGGGGCTGTTCGTCTGGGCCTTCCTTGTCAAGCTGAATAGGATCCAGAACCACCCATGAGCTGGAGCGAACTGGAACGACTTGTGGCTGATGCGGAGGCGGATCCCCACCTCCGCATCAGCCTTCGCCATTGCAGAAGCCGCCGTGAATTGGTGTTGGCTTCGAAGCGATTGGGCTACGACATCTTGGACGCTGACCTTAGGCAGGCGTGGGCTCTGGAGCGCAGTCATGCCCAAAACCCTGATGGGAGCTCACTCAGGCAGGTCCAATGAATCGTCCGCCGAGCCACCCAGCAATCGGTTCAAATTGACCCCGGCGTCGTACGCCGCGGCATGAAGCTGGCGCTTCTGCCCTTCGCTGAGGCCATCCCAGAACGCGTGAAACAAATCCAGTGAGGCCTTGCCCAGCCCCACGGCTCCCATCAAGGTGAGGGGGAGGGACAGCCAGGGACAGACCAGCAGGACCACACTCAGCGCCAGCCCCACAGCGGTGCCTTCCTTCATGGCCTCCCAGACCGTGCCCAGAATCAGCTGAGCCTGGGCCGCCCGGCTGATGGCTCCACGGCGAACCAGTCCTTCACTGCGCAGGCCGGTGAGCAGAGCCTGGTAGGCCGCAAAAACGAGCACACTGGCGAGGGTCGCCTGGGTCACCAGTTGACGGCTGGGCAATCCAGGCTGGGAGGACGTCAGTCGTAGCCCTGCCAAGCCTGCCAGGGGAGCGGCTTCCATGCCGGCCCGTGGAATCTGGAACGGATCAAGCTCACGGCCCATCGAAGTCCATGCCAGAACGGAGTTCACACTCCATTCTCGCCCAGCCCGCGAGGCTTGCCATTGGAGGAGGACCGACCATCTATCGCACCACCAGGACGGGAATCGGCGCATGGAGGAGCACGCGCTGGGTCTCGCTGCCGAGAAGAAGCCCCGACAGACCCTTCCTGCCGTGGGACGCCATCACGATGAGGTCACAGCCATGGCGTCTGGCCGCCTCCACAATGGCTCGATAGGGAAGATCCTGCTTCACCACCTCCGTCTGGATCTGCAGCCCTGCGGCTTCGGCTGTGGCTTTGGCCTCTCTCACGATCCGCTCCGTTTCTCTGGCGGCCGTAGCGCTGAGACTCTCCACAGTCGCGGGATCCAGCATGTCTCCCATCCCGATCAGGGGGATGGGCAGGGGGGGTTGCACATGCAACAAGGTGAGCTTTGCTCCCAGGGCTTTGGCCAGGAAGATCCCCTGCTCCAGAGCCTGGTTGGACAGCTGGGTGCCGTCACTGGGCACCAGCAGGTGTTGATAGGGCATGGCTTGAAGGAAGCTGATTTCTGTCTACTCAGCTTCTGAGCGATCACTGCACTGTGTAACGACAGCTGGCCACTCTGCAGGGTCTCGCTTGAGTGATGGATGTCGGTGGTTCTTGCTCAGTCCATGTCGCGTCCAGGAGTTGTTGCTCAGGGAGAATGGAATCATCGGGGCTGCATCGTTCGCTGGGGGAAGGACTCTGCCGGATCCTCCCCTCGCTTTGCCATCTGCCACAGCAGCGGCCTCCCCATGGGGCAAGCCGGCAGTCTGGATGAAGCGCGCCAGCTGATTGACGAGGGAATTCAACTGGTGCGGCAACGTTTGGCGGCGACCCCTTAACAGTCCCCATGGCCGCCTGACCATCGGGAGGCTGAGGTGGCTTCTCGGGCGAGACGTCGACGGGACAGGAGAAGGGTGACGAGCTCTTGCCTCAGCTGCGACAGCTCCTGCCAGCAGCTCTGAAAGGAGGCACGATGCTGAAGATTTGGATCCACGCAGCCAAGATCCTCTAACAACAGTTCGATCGCATCAATCTGCTGCTGCCAGCAGGCTGCCGTGGTGGGCTGAGAGGAGGGAGAAGCCATCACAGAAGGGAAACGCGGCAGATTGTCAACCCTAAACCTCTCCTATTCCTTCCCAGGAACTCGGACATGCATCCATGAAATGCGCAATCTTGGTTTACATCATTTGGTGGCGATCACTACAAATAAGCCAGGAAGCTCTCCGAGGCCTGTGCTGCTCATGCCATCCGCTGGCGCTTCAGATGTTCATCACCGATTCTTTCTAGAGTCGCCAGCCTTGTGTCAGGGATCCCTGGCCAGGCTAAAGAGGAACAGGGCCCAAGGCTCTCTGCCTGCAGCCATCTCCGCGCTCTGCCATGTCAAGAAGGCACCCAAACGGGCTACACCCATTCGGGCTACAAGGTTTTGTCATCACGGCGGTTCTGGCTCTCTGCGGAGCTTCCCCGCTGGTGCCCGCCTCCTCCCTGGCAGTGGTTCGGAGGGAGTCTTTGCCGGTTGGGCCGATGCAGGGCACAGCGGCCGGAAGGTCCGATCCCTCCTTGAAGGATTCAGCGCTCCAGGCGGAGGAACAGGCCGGCGCTCTTTACAGCGTTGGCCGGTATGAAGAGGCTCTGCGGCTCCAGCAGCATTCCGTTCAGCTCCATCGCCAGCTTGCCGCTCAGGACCCCAGCCAACGTTTCAAACTTGCAGCTTCTCTGCACAACCTGGGCGTGGTGCTGATCAGGCTCGGCAGAAAAAACGAAGCCATCCAGCCCACCCAGGCATCCTTGGCGATCTACCGCGAGGAATCGGCTGGTGGCAGCGCCCATTCGGCTGCACTGGAGCGTCCCCTGCGCAATCTGGTGCTGCTGTATTTCGAGGCCAACCGTCCTCAAGAGGCCCTGCCCCTGGCGGATGATCTCGTGCGACTGCATCAGAGCAAGACAGCGGATGCCCCGGCCCTGGAGGCGGAAGGGATGGATGTGCTCAATCTCCGGGCCAGCCTGCTCGTTGCCCTCAACCGTCCTCAGGAGGCCTTCCGGGATCTGGAGGTTGCGGTCTCTCTGGGACGCCGGCTGCTGCAGCGCTCACCGAAGGATGCGGGCTTTCAGTACGGACTGGCGGGATCCCTGGTGAATCTCTCTCAGGTGGCTGATCTGCTTGGGAGGTTTTCGTTAGCTCTGCGCCCTGCCCAGGAGGCGGAGGAGCTTTTGCGTCAGGTGGCCAGGGCTCAGCCCCAGTTGATCGGTGACTGGGCCAAATCCCTGAGCCGGCTTGGTCAGGCCTATGCTCAGGTTGGCGACCCAGACAGAGCCAGAGCTCCCCTGCAGGAATCCATTGCGCTCCTGCGGCTGCTCTCCCGTTCAGGACCTGCAGAGACCTTGGTCGTCGAGCCCGGGGGCTATCGCGACGACCTGGCCCATGCCCTCGAAACCCTGGCGATCGTTCAGAATCAACTCAAGCAGCCTCAGGAAGCCCGCTCGACCGGTGAGGAAGCCCTGGCAATTTACAGAGGCCTTGCTGAGGTGGAACCCCGGTATAGCAAGGATGTGAGCCGAACCTGGTCCTGGCTGACGGATCTGATTCAGACCCCACCCCTTAGACGGTGAATTCCAACCATGCTCCACGCGCTCACCTTCGTTCTGTCCAGGGAGAGTTCGCTGCCTTCCGGGGATTGTGAATGGCGGGATCTGCTTGATGCTCAGCGACAGGGTCTTCGTAGCGGGACCCAGCTGCGTCTGTTTCGCATTCCTGAGGCTTCACCCGAGTCGCTACCTGACCTGGTGGAGTTGGGCGCCGCGAAGCCATCAGGCGAGCAACCCTTCCCCGTGGATCGTCCCGCTCAGATGATCTGTGATGCGCTTGTGCCGGTGATCGATCCGCGCAGCCTCTGGCTGGGCGTCTATCAGGTGGGTGGCACGCGCTCAGAAGAACCCTCTCGAAGAGGATTGCCATTGCAGCTGACATCAATCCAGTGTCTCGACCGTTATCCCCTGCTTGATGCTGCCAATGAAACCTGTTGGTTTTACCCGACGGACAATGGCCGTTATCTCGCCTGGGAGAACCGTAGAACGATCGAAACATCGCCAGGATTTCTCCCTGACAGGCAGCCGCAGGAAGAACCAATGCCCTATGAACATGGGGACGTCCACGTGCTTTGGTCCTTGATGGCCGATGACCTGGCGCTCACTTGCGTCGGACTGACCTACAGAAGACAGCGGATTGAATGGCCTCTGCTTATGGGAGTCCAGGAAGATCTCTCCACCTGGACTGAATTTCAGGTGGATTGCATGGCGGAGACCAGTTATCGGGAGATCTTCAGCACAACGGTTTTTAAGGGTGAACCCGTGGAGAGTTGATCACTCCTCTTCATCGCTGGAGCCTGCAGGAACCAGCCGGATCTGCTTGCGGCCCAGTTTGATTTCAAACTCATCCCCGGGCTTGAGATCCAACAGGCCGGTATAGGCCTTGCCGATCAGTAGGTTGCCGTTCCCCTGAACCGTGGCCACGTAGCTGAGTTTGCGGTCAGCTTTGCCTTTGCCTGCGGGATTGTCGCCCAGACTCACACCCTTGGCTTCCAGCAGGGCTTCATAGAACGCTGTGAAATTCAACCGTTCAGCACCATCCTTCTTCTTGCTGAGGTAGCCACAGCTACGAACTAGATCAGACTTGGAGGCATCGCCAAGTTCTTTGACCTTTGCAAGCAGATCCAGGCCTGTGAGGGGCATTGACTGTTAGGTGGGAAAACTATACTCAAGATAACCTATTCACCTCCTCTGTGCCATGTCTGGAACAATCATGGCTTCCTACTCTTGGTGCGTAAGACCACCTCAGGCTGCGAGAGTACCCATGTCCAAGCTCACCGGATCAACGCTTGGTTCTCTCTCAGGAGATCGATCACCTCAGCATCTTGCAGTTGATGGAAATCCTCATACCACAGGCCTACGGCTTGAAGGTCTGCCACGATCGCGAGGGCTTCGAGATGATCCACCAGGGGGTCCAGATCAGCCACCACCTCCCGATCCACCACCGGCACGCTGAGGATCAGAGCGCGCGGCTCACAGCGTCGCAGGGAAAGCAGGGCCGCCCTCACGGTCATCCCAGTGGCAATGCCGTCATCCACCACCACCAGATTGCGACCGCGGAGCTGCGCTGGAGCTGGATCTCCGAAGCGGGCCTGGCGTCGCGCCAGTTCCCGTTCTTCCACGTGCAGCCATCCCTGCGCTCTTGCCAGCCTCTCCCTCGCCTGGGCCCCCTCCTCCCCCCCATCTCTCCAGACCACCACCCCCCCGGCAGCCACCGCCCCGATCGCCAGTTCAGGCCAGGCTGGATCAGCCACCTTGCGCACAGACCAGGTGGCCAGGGGCCATTTCAGCCTGCGGGCCATTTCCGCGCCCACCGCTACCCCCCCCCTGGGCAGGGCGAGCAGAAGGGTGTCGCCCTCGGGGGCTGGCTTGCGCAGGAAGCGTTGGGCCAACTCAGCTCCCGCGGCCTTCCGGCTGGCCCAAAGAGGTGGGTGAAGGGTCATGGTGGCAGGAGGTGATGACAGAACCACTCTTTCGCCAGGGTGGTGACCTCTTCAAGGGCTCCAGGTTCTTCAAAGAGGTGGCTGGCTCCTGCCACCACGGCCAGATCGCGGGGGGCTGTCATGGCGGCCAGGGCCCTCTGGTTGAGGATCAGCACGTCCGGATCGGCTTCCCCAACGATCAGGAGAGTCGGACAGCGCACCTGGGGAAGCATCTGCAGCGCCAGATCCGGCCTGCCCCCTCGGCTCACAACCGCTCGTACCACCAGAGGTCGCCTGGCTGCCGCCATCAGTGCAGCGGCGGCCCCTGTGCTGGCTCCGAACAGGCCCACGGATGCCCCAGGTTCCTCACGCAGGAGCCAATCCACGGCTCCGATGAGCCGTTCTGCTAATAGGGCAATATCAAATCGCCATTGCTGCGTCTGTTGATCCCTCTCCCCCCCCCGGGCGGTGAGCAGATCCAGCAACACGGTCGCCAGGTCTGCCGACTGTAAACCCGCCGCCACTCGGCGGTTTCTTGGGCTGAAGCGGCTGCTCCCACTGCCATGGGCAAACATCACCACCCCCTTGGCCTCCTGAGGCCAGGAGAGGGTGGCCCAGAGATGTTCGCCGCCTACAGCCAACTGGATGTCGGTTTCTGCTGGGGTCTTGATCACCAATCCCTTCCAGACGTCTTCAGACTGTCTAGCGGCGTGAGACGGAGCTGAAAGTTGGCATGATGCTGCACAAATGCATCAGACCTTATTCCTTATTTCAGATTTTATTCCTTGACGCTGCTGTTAGGAACGATGACCAAAAATAGAAACCACCAGCCCAGAATGCCGATGAAGGGAGGGGAGACCAACCACCATGGGGCGTTGTAAAGCTGGTACGCCAGAACCAGTAATCCAATCAACGAGCTGCCGGTGAGCAGGATTGTCCATGGTTGACACCACCATGGTTTGTGTTGCCAAAACGAAGACGCAGAAGATGGATTATTTTGTTTGTTTCTCTCTGTCATCAGACCTATTGATTTGTCAGCGCTGATGGCAAGTTTGCGCTGCCAGGCACATAGGCTTTATTCACGGTTGAAACGTTTTTCAATTGCTTCATCAGGGTGCTTTCAGCAGCTCGATATTGCCCATCTCGCCGTGTGCCAATATCTTCAAGTTTTAGTGTCTTGAGTTCCTTGTCTGTGAGCTTGACGCTGATATCAGGATCGATGCCGTGCTTGTGAATATCCCGATTGATGGGAGTGAGGTACTTGGCAATGGTCACCGTCATGCCAGAGCCGTCCGAGAGGCCTCGCACCGATTGCACCAGCCCCTTGCCAAAGGTTTTCTGGCCGACGAGAACTGCGCGTTTGTTGTCTTGCAGGGCCCCGGAGAGGATTTCGCTGGCGCTGGCTGAGCCTTCGTTCACCAGCACGACAAGAGGTTTGGTGGTGAGGGCGCGTCCAGTGGCTTTTTTGATGTCCTGGATGCCGTCGCGAGTCTTGGTGGAGACAATCACGCCCTCGTTCAGCCATTGGCGGGCAATCTCGATGCTTGCCACGAGAAGGCCGCCCGGATTGCTGCGCAGATCCAGTACATATCCTTGCACCCCCTGGCCCTCCAGATCCTTGAGGGCTGCCCGCATATCCTTCGACGCATTGGCATTGAATTGCTTGAGCTGGATATAGCCCACCTTCACGCCATCAGGGGTGGTGTTGACCTGATGTTCCACCGCATGAAGCTCAATCAGCTCACGCATCAGGGGTACATCGATGAGGGCTCCCTTGCGACGCAGGGTGAGCTTCACCGTGGTGCCTGCCTTGCCGCGAATGAGTTTGACCGCTTCTTCGGTGCTCATGCCTTTGGTGCTCTTGCCGTCGATCGTCACGATCACGTCCTTCGGCTGAACCCCCGCCCTCGAGGCGGGGGAGCCGTCGATCGGTGCAACCACCACCAGTTCCTTGGTCTGCTTGTCGAGGCTCAGCTGGATGCCCACCCCGGAGAGTTCTCCGGAGGTGTCGATCTGCATCTCCTTGAATTCACGCGGATCGAGAAAGCGCGTGTAGGGATCATCCAGGGTGCCCAGCATGCCCCTGATGGCCTCATAGGCCTCTTTCGGACTGCCGTAGCTCTTGGACAGCAGATCCCGGCGCAAGGTACGCCAGCGATCCGGGGTGTATTTGCCGGTGGTGTCCAGATAGTCCCGGAAAACGATCTGCCAGGCCTGATCCATCACCTCCTTCGGGCTGTCGGCGATGGTGGGCGTGGCCGTGGGTGCCATCACCATTTCCCTGGCCAGCACGGCGGTGGTGGCGCAGGCACCGAGTCCAACAAGCACCACCAAGGTGGTGCGACTGCTCAGCATCCGGCTTGTCCCTCAATGAAACAGATCGTCTGATCAACGTAGCGCCGAACAGTCCTTAACGAACATATTTCAGGGGTCAACCCAGCTGCCGTCCTCCTGGATCAGGGCGATCAGGGCCTCCACCCCTTCGTTTTCAGGGACCCGGCGGATTTCCTCCCTTCCCCGATAGAGGGAAATTGTTCCTGGCGTCTTCCCCACGTAGCCGTAGTCGGCATCGGCCATCTCGCCGGGGCCGTTCACGATGCAGCCCATCACGGCGATGTCGAGCCCCGTGAGGTGGGCCGTGGCGCTGCGCACCTTGTGCAGCACCTCCTCCAGGTTGAACAACGTGCGGCCGCAGCTGGGGCAGCTCACGTACTCTACCATCGTTTTGCGCAGGCCCAGGGCCTGCAGGATCGAATAGCAGACGGGGATTTCCTTCTCCGGAGCCTCGGTGAGGGAGACGCGGATCGTGTCGCCGATGCCTTCGGCCAGCAGGGGGGCGATGCCGGCCGTGCTCTTAATGCGGCCGTAGTCGCCATCACCCGCCTCTGTCACCCCCAGGTGGAGGGGGTAGGGGAAGCCTTCGGCGTCCATGCGGGCGGCCATGAGCCGGTAGGCGGCCATCATCACCGGGGCCCGGGAGGCTTTCATCGAGACCACGATGTTGTGGAACTCGAGCCGGTCGCAGATGCGGATGAATTCCAGGGCGCTCTCCACCATCCCCAGGGGCGTGTCGCCGTAGGTGAAGAGCATGCGTTCGGCCAGGGAGCCATGGTTCACCCCGATCCGCAGGGCCTTGTCCTGCTCCTTGAGCAGGCTCACCAGGGGCTCGAAGGTGGCGGTGATGCGCTCGCCGATGGCGGCGAATTCCTCCGGGCTGAATTCCGATCGCCCGGGATCGGGCTTGTCGAACACGAACAGGCCGGGGTTGATGCGCACCTTGTCCACATGGTGGGCCACCTCCAGGGCGATCTTCATGCCGTTGTGGTGCACATCCGCCACCAGGGGCACCGGGCGGTAGGTGTCTGCCAGGCGCTGGCGGATCTCCTTGACGGCCTTGGCATGGGCCAAGGAGGGCACGGTGAGGCGCACGATCTCGCAACCCGCCTCATGGAGGCGGCGGATGCCGGCGGTGGCGCCTTCCACATCCAAGGTGTCTTCGTTGATCATCGATTGCACCACCACCGGATGCTTGCTGCCAATCCAGATGTCGCCTACGCGCACGCTGCGGGTGGGGCGCCGGTGGATCACCGTGTCGAAGCGGGGGTCGGTGGCGGAATCGCCAGCTCCAGCCCGGCCCGGCCCGGCAGGAGAAGCCGGATCTGCGGTGGCGTCTCGGGACGGGGCGGCGGTCATCGGGGAGCGAGGGAGCGTGGGCAAAGCCTGTCACAGCCCTCAAGGCCTTGGGTGCCCTGTCGGGTGGATGGACCATTTTTGCTGGCAAGGAGCTACACAACAAATCGCCGCAGGGTTGGTTCCCCTGCGGCGTGACTTAGGCCTCTTGAGCGCTCTGTGGGGAGCGATTAGAGGTTGGCTTGCTTGATGCGTTGACGCAAACGGCGGGAGAAGCCGAAGGCAGCTGCTGCTCCCAAGGCAGGCAGGGGACCGGGAGTGACTTTGACGTTGTCAACCCAGAAGTAGCTGGGATTGTCGTAGCCAACAAAGGTGAGAGGAGTGGAGGAGCCCGTAGCGGCAACGTTGTTGAATGTGAAGGTTTTCCATACCCCTCCTGTTTGGGGAATGGGTCCAGCACCGATCAAATTGACGCCGCCAAATGAGACAGAGAATGTGTCACCTGTGCCTGGATCATCGTGGTAAAAATCAAACGAGATCTCGTAGAGAGAACCAGCTGTTGTCGCGAGATCTTGGCTCAACGATGCCAAAATGTGGCCCATTGAGCCCATTGATCCGCATCTGTTTCATCGCCTCCACCGGCCACGGCTCACCCCGCCCACTGCACCGCCTCGCCGTAGCCCAACAGAATGTGATCGGTGGTGAGGAGGCTGAGACTCTCCCGCAAGGCCTGGGCCACCAGCAGGCGGTCGAAAGGATCGCGGTGAATCCAGGGAAGATCCTGCACCGCGAGCACATGTTCGGCTTCGATCGGCAGCTCCTGGAAGCCCTCCCGCAAGAGGCCCATTCGCAGGGCTGAGGGATTCACCTGGAAATCCTTCCGACCGAGGGAGGCCTTGATGGCCACTTCCCAAAGACTGGCCAGGCTGTAACGGATGTCGTTGCTTCGATCCACCAGTTGTGCAGCCAGAGCGCTGGACAGCTTTGTTGGCGTGTAGGCGGCCCAGATCAGCAGCTGGGTGTCCAGCAACAGGCCCGTCATGTCCGTTCCGGGGGGGACACCGCGTCGAGGTCGAACATGGCGTTGATCTCCGCCTCGAAGTCGCGCTTGAGATCGGCCTCCACCCGGGCGGTGCCGGCCAGAAAGCCGAGGCGACGTGGCGGGAGATCCGTGACCACCGGCATCAGCCGCACCAACGGCTTGCCGGCACGGGCGATCACCACCTCCTCGCCGGCGAGGGCCTGATCCACGTAGCGCGAGAGGTGGGTTTTGGCGTCGTGGAGGTTCACCTGCATGGCGGCGATGCTCAGAGATGGGCAAGGAGGGCCACTCTTAGCTTAGTTGGATTGGCGGCTAAGTCATGTGGGAATGGCTGTCTTCCCAGGCCGTCTCCCCGAAGAGAGCGGGTCAGCCTTGCTCTCTGGGCTCAGCCCTTGACAAAGGGCACCAACACCTCGGCCAGCATCGGGGAATGGCGCCGGTCTAGGGACACGAGGATGGCGCCGGCGGCCTCCGCGCTGGCGGCGATCAGGGCATCCGCCAGGGCTGTGCCGTGGCTTGGGGAGACCCTGTGCTTCACAGGACCTGTGTAAGCTTGTCTCACCCTCACCCTCGACGACACGCTGCGACGGCGGGCACGGGAGGCGGCCCTGAGGGAAAACACCTCGGTGAATTCCCTGGTGCGGGAATTCCTGAACCGTTATGTGGCAGCCCGCAGCCGCAGGCTGGAGGCCCTTGACGGCTTCGAAGGGGTTGCCGCTGCCAGCCAGAGCGCAAGCCAGGGCCCCTGGGGCCGGGAGTCGTTGCACGAGCTCGGCTGATGCGGGTGTTCATCGACACCAACCTCTGGGCCTACCGCCTTGATCGACGGGACCCCGACAAATCGGAGAAGGTGCGCAGCTGGCTCGCCGATGTGGTGGCCGACCACGAGGTGGTGATCAGCACGCAGGTGTTGATTGAGTTGCGCTCGGTGGCCAGCCGTAAACTCCAGCCGCCCTTGAGTGATCGGCAAATCAGCGAGCTCCTCGCTGCTATGGCTGGCTTCGAGGTGGTTAGCACAGACGCCAACCTCGCCAGCGTGTTCCGTGCCCAGCGCAGGGAGCAGGGCGCCTACGTGCCGGTGCGGCGGAGGCGGTCCTGCATCGGCCAGAGAGCGGATGCGAAAAGGCGCCCGATTGGGCGGACACAGCCTGTAGCCAGTCCTGAAAATGACCGGTGCCCCCCCCCGGCCAGACCATCGGGCTAGAGGTATGTGAGTTTATACTAGACTTATGCAAGTGCTTACAGTTTTTCGCAGAGCCACACTCACTGGGTTTCTCGCATCTGCTGGCCTTTTCCTGACTGCGGTGACCCCGGCCCAGGCTGTAACGATCTGGGACTGGGCATTCACTACGACAGATCCACAACAATTTGGGTCTGGAACATTCACGACTGCAGATGTCATTCCCACCATTAATACTCCTTACCAAATTACCGGGATCTCGGGAACTTACAATCGCGGTGGTACTGCCTACAGCATCACGTCCTTGGATTCCACCCTCACCAATATTTTTTATTACGACGGGACCAGCACATCTCCCATAATTGTTGACTTTCTAGACATCAATAATGGTATTTCCTTCACTGATGGCAGTCAATCAATATTTCTAACTTATGATTTATCGCCCGGCCGCGCTCCTATTAATAATGCACCTACAACATTCCTCGGCGCTGATGCCTCCATCGCATCTTCGTCTCTCCGGCCAGTACCTGGTCCTCTTCCATTGTTTGGCGCTGCTGCTGTCTTCGCTACCAGCCGTCGCCTGAGAAAGCGCATCAAGCTTCACAGCCAGCCGCCAGTTGCCTGACCGATCACTTCCGGGCCCTTTCGCTGCCCCGTCCCTGTGGACGGGTTTTTTGTTGAGTGTTTCTCCGCCCTGCAACCTTGATCTCGTCAAACTCGCCGCGGCCTGATGCGCCGCTGATGCCTGATCAACGCCTCGCCCATGGCCCTCACCGGGCTGGCCTTGCTGCACCTGGCCGCCTGGCTCGATCGCCGCGATGGCCTGCTGGCTCGCCGCCGCAGCATCGCCGCGCGGTTGGCCATTTTCGGTAGTCCTCGGCTTTTTTCTGCTGCTTCCCCTGCTCGCCAGCGCGGTGCTGCAGCAGCAGGGGAACCAGGCCCGTGAGCGCGTGGCCCGCGTAAGCCGTGCCACCAGCCCGCAGGATCTCGGCCAGCGGCTGAACGTCGTGCTCGATCAGGCCGCCGGCCAGATCACGCGTGAGCAGGGGGCCATTCCGGCCCAGAACCCCTGGCGGCTGGTGCCCGAAATCCTGCGCACATCGGTGGTGTGCCTGGCCCTGGCCAAGCGAAAGGATGCCGGGGTGTCGTTTCTGGCGGACCTGCTCTGGCCGCTGGAGCGCCTGCGCAGCCGGTTCCGGCTTCCCAGAGCCAACCGCAACGGCGCCGTGGTGTCGCCCGAGCCGTTGATGCGGCGCCTGGCGGAGGCGGCTGATGAGTGACTCCAGCCTTACCCCACCCAACGCACCCAGTCGCCGTAACTGAGAAGGGTGCGCTCGGCGGTCATCAGGGTCAACCGCTCCCGGCTGGCCTGGCCCAGAGCAAGCGGTCGGAGACGCAGTCTTGCGCGCAACGGTAGGGATCGCGGTGAATCCAGGGAAGGTGCTGCACCGCCAGCACATGCTCAGCCTCGATCGGCAGCTCCGGGAATCCCTCCCCCCCGAGGAAGGCCTTGATTCCCGCTGCGCTGGCGTCGAGGAGCGCCGAGAGCTGGGCCTTGGCCTCCGCCAGACCAACCTTGCGGATGACCAACTCACCAAGTGGACATCCGGTCTAAGCCGGATGGGACCACCGCAGGCTGCTGGGAGAGCGGAGTTCCGTCGCCGAGCGGGTTGGCTTTCCCTGATGCAAGGCGGTGAGGATTCACCTGGACATCCTTTCGCCCGAGGGAGGCCTGGATGGCCGCTTGCCACTGGCTCACCACACTGGGTACGGATGCCGTTGCGTCGACCCACTAGTTGTGACGTCAGAGCGCTGCACAGCTTTGTTGGTGATGAGGCGGCCCAGATCAGCAGCGGGTTCTCCCGCAACAGGCCCGGCCAGGGCCAGATCGCCCCGTGCCCCGAGGATCCAGCAAGAGCCAAAACTTTTAAAATAGAGAAGGCTGCGACAAATTCCTTGAGCGCGTCACTGCGAGAGCGTGATTTCTACGGCTGGATCGCCGAGCAATGCGCGGCCCTTGACGATCACAACAGTGGCTTGCTCGATTGGGGCGGTCTCAAGGAGGAGCTGGAAGCCTTGGGACGGCAGGAATACAGGGAGCTGGTGAGCCGGCTCGGGGTGTTGCTCGGGCATTTGATCAAGTGGGAACGGCAACCTGACAAGCGGAGCCGCAGCTGGTTTTGCAGCATCCGGGAGCAGCGGCGAGCCATTGAACGATTGCTGCACCAAAACCCGAGTCTGTCCGCCAAGTCCGCGGCCGCCCTCAGCGATGGCTTTGAGACGGGCGTGGATCTCGTGCTGCGCGAAACAGATCTGCCTCTGCGCAGCCTTCCAACCACTTCCCCCTGGACCCTGGAGCAGGCCCTGGATCCAGCCACGCTGTGCGACACCCGCGGCGACTGGTCAGATGCGGTGGTCTGAGCGGGACGACACGCTTGGCCCAGCTCACCCCGCCCACAAAATCGGCTCGCCGTATCCCACCAACGTGCGATCGGTGGTGAGCACGCGGAGCCTTGTCCGCAAGTCCTGGGTGCCGGCCAGAAGGCCAAGTCGCCGCGGTGGCGGATTGGATGTTACGGGCATCAGCCGCACCAGGGGCTTGCCGCCTCGGGCGTTCGCCACCGCCTCGCCGAGCAGGCCGTCGAGATTCTCCCCTCAGGGCTGGCCCGCCTCCAGCTCCCG
>JBJTQT010000151.1:0-16138 GCA_046075745.1 Cyanobium sp.
GCCGAAGGAGGGGGACACATTGGTGATCAGGTCCTGCTCGGCCAGAGCCCCCAGATGGTCACTGCGTTCAAGGAACACCTCCACCAGATCTGCCCCAGCGGTCCGCCCTGCTGCCAGCAGGGGTTCGAGCTGCGCTCGCCAGAGAGGATCATGGAAGTCGGCAGGGGTTCGCAGGGGTTCTGAGCCGATGGGCCCTGGAGTGAGGGAGGTGGAGGCAACCAAAGGCGGCAGGAAGCGAGGGTGGGGGCGGGACTCAACCCGCAGGCTCAGGGAGTTTGGGGCAAACCCGAAAAGAGTGGTCGTGGACTCAGCGAACAGCAGGCTGGAATTGCTGGCTGGGGATCGGAGGCATCAGGAACAGGCGGGCCATCTGGAAGGCGTTCCCGGCCCAGTGGGGAAGTTTGCGCAGCATCCTCAGCGGGGCGGGAGCACCGCTGGCTTCCACGGCCGAAAGGGCTGCGTTGTTGTTCACCATGGCCTCAAGGCCATCCCAGAAGGAAGGATCGTCCACATTCAAAACAACGGGGAACACCCGGGCCGACGTTTCATTGGTTTTGGTGATCACCAGCCGGTCGTAGCTGCGGGCATCCAGGCCCAGGGCCTCGTAGAACTCCTTGCGGGCCACATCGCGCACATACATGGTGGCAAATACCGCCAGCAGGAAGAAGCGGCACCAGAGGCGAGACTGCCAGCCATTGACCGTGCTGGGCACGGCCTTCATCAGGGCATCGAAGAAATCTCCGTGACGATTCTCATCTTGACACCAGTTTTCGAAAAAATTGAAGATCGGGAAAATCTTGCTTTCGGGATGCTTTTGCAGGTGGCGATAGATCGTGATGTACCGCCAATAGCCGATCTTTTCAGAAAGATAGGTGGCGTAAAAAATGTGGGCGGGGCTGAACTTTGTGTAAGCCTTGTGGGCCGTGAGGAAGCCGAGATCAAGCTGAAGGCCGAAATCAGCCATCGACTTGTTCAGAAAGCCGGCATGGCGGGCTTCGTCGCGGGCCATGTGGGCGAAACATTCCGCCAGAAGAGGATTCTTTTCCTTGATGCGTCGGCTGAGTTCCTTGTAGAGCAGGAATCCTGAAAACTCAGAGGTGCAGCTCTGCTCGAGAAATTCGACAAAGACGCGACGGGTTTCAGGGTCGAGCTTGTCCGCTGCCCCCTCAAATTCCCGATCCCGCACGAAATGATGACGGTTGTAATCCTTGCGGAACTCCTCGCAGATGGCCTCCAGCTCCTCCTCGTTGGGGCGAAGATCCATCGCCGCCATCGCCTCGAAGTCGGTGGTGTAGAAGCGTGGGGTGAGAATCGTGTCCTTCACTGGCTCCTTGATCGCAGGAGCTTCTGGTGAGCCAATGGCCCCGGGGGCTCTGGCGGCGGGAGCAGACACTGGAGGGACCATCGCAAGCGAGCGATTCAGTTCTGGCATCGTAGGGGCCGCCCTGCCGCAGCGGCTTGCCGTGTAACGGCCAGGATCAATTTGGGCCCAGCCATTTCTGGCCATTGAGCCGTTGCACAAGGCGCGAGACGAGCAGCGGAAGGGTCATTTTCTTCTCATCGATCAGGAACGACTCCAGCAGACTTGGCTGCGCTCCGGCCTCGGCAATGGCGATCATCTTGGCCGCCTCAAGTTCAGGAGCCGTGAAACAGAGCCAGAACTGACGGCCGGCAGGCAACTCGCCCTTCACCATCCAGCAGGTCATGCCCACAACGGGCATGGGCCCCTCTTCAAAACTGAGTGCCGGGGCCGGACCCCCGTAGGCCTGACATTCCTTGGCCAGAGCGGGGAGCAGATCCTGAGAGATGTAGTCCGCGAAAGGCTTGTCCTCTAGGGCAGGGGCCTTGGGCTTGGAGCTCTGGGGAGGCTTCTCACCGGCGGCTCCGCGGGCCTTGGAGGGGTCGGCCTTTGGTGTGGGGCTTTCAGGGGTCGCGCTGTCAGTCACCGCTCTGGAACTCCCGGCTTGATGACGCTGACTTTAGGCAGGATCCACGATCGCCAGTGATGAACCTCCAGACCGGTGGACCAGCAGATCGCTTACCAGTCCTCCCCTAAGGCTTGCTGACCCCAGTCATCCTCCCCTCCCACGGGAACGGGCTCCCTCTCCCGTGCCGCTGGGCGGCGGCTGCCCGGCCGCTGCAGGATGCGAAAGGGCACATCCACCGTGGGAGCAGGTTCTCCCGGGGATCGGGGCGGCACCGCAACCGCCGCCGCTCGTCCAGGCCTGGTGGCTTCCTGGGGGGCAGGCTCGCGCCAGGAGGCAGGGGTGGGGAAGGATTCATCCGCCTCCCTCTCCCAGTCTTGATCCCCTCGGGAGCCGGACTGGACGGAGGAGCGTGAGAAGCGACTGCTGACACGGCGTCGCCTGGACACGACCGCCTGGCCCTGGCGCAGAGCAAGGGCTGTTCCAGCCCCACTCAGTGCTGCTCCCCCCAGGACCGCCCCACCCAACCAGAGACCCAGAGGGGCGCCCGGCGTGGTCCAGGTGAGCAGGCGAAAGGAGAGCCTGGGACCGGGATTGAGAGCAGCCACCAGCAACACCGCCAGCAAGGGCGAAAGGAGGGGCGCTGCCAGCAGACGGCGGGCCGTCATGGACGCAGGGGCAACGGGCCTTGCCAGCGGCGCAGGGTCCCGAGCTCAAGGCCCAGACTGTCAAAGATGCGAATCACCAGAAAATCCACCATCTCCTCCAGGGTGGTGGGCTGGTGATACCAGGCCGGCACAGGGGGGGCAATGCGGGCGCCCGCCTCGGCCAGGGTGGTGAGATTGCGCAGGTGCACCAGATTCCATGGGAGTTCCCTGGGGGCGATCACCAGCGGCCAGCCCTCCTTGAGGTGCACATCAGCGGCCCGTTCAATCAGATCCAAGGCCACACCTGAGGCAATGCGACCAACGGTGCCCATGCTCGCGGGCAGGATCACCATCCCCCTGGTGCGGTAACTGCCACTGGCGATGGGGGCCGACTGATCGTTCCAGCGGTGACAGTGCAGCTCTCCGCTGACACTGCCGGTGCGCTCTCGCCAGAACGCTTCCTGGGCCTTGGGGTCAGACGGCACCTGGACCCCCAGCTCCGCTTTCCAGACGCCGATGGCCCCACGGCTGGTGACCAGCTCCACTGTCAGGCCCTCCTCCAGAAGGAGAGCCAAAGCACGCTGGGCAAGGGGTTGGGCGGAGGCTCCAGACATCGCCAGCACGATGGGAAGCGATGGCACGGGAGATGTCATGCCGCTCAGGTGACTGCCGGGCCACCATCTCCCACCCCTGCCGCACTGGGCTCCAGCCCCGGCTCGTCGGGCAGCACCAGGGAGAGGTCAATCTGGTGGCGCAGCACATCCACCTTCTCAATCAGAACCTGCACCAGATCCCCCACCATGAAGGTGCGTCGTCCTTTGCGACCCACCAGCTGGCTCTGGCGAGAGCGGTATTCGTACCAATCGTCCTTCAGGGAACTGACGTGAACGAGCCCTTCCACCATGGAGGGGGGAACCTCAACAAAGAACCCGTAGCTCTGAACCCCACTGATCACACCCTGAAGGGTCTGGCCCACCAGGGGCTCCGCGAAACGGGCCTGGGCCATGGCCAGGCGATCAGCCTGAAATTCCGCCAGAGCCTGGCGGCGGGCATTGAGCCGCAGGAGCAGGCCATGGCGCAGGCTGTCCTCAAATGGGGCGAGCTGAGCTGGCGTCAGGAGAGGCCAGTCGATGGCGCCATGGGAGAGGTCCGAGGCCAAATCCACACTGGTCTTGTGGCGCACCGTCGGACGGTCCTTGCCCTCAACCAGGAGGGTGACCAGGAGGTGCTGGTTGAACAGATCCCAATAATGGAGACCTGGACAGGTCCAGGGGGCCACGGCGATGGGATCCCCGGCCAGGGCATTGGCGCCCGGTTGATCACTCAGCTGGCTGGGCTCCAGACTGTCACGGATCTGCTGTTGCCACACCCGGCTGCGGTCGGTTCGGGCGAAGGCCTCAGCCAGTTCAGCAGCGCTGGCATTGCCCTCACCGCTCAGTTCCAGGGGAAGATCCAGGGCAAGGGCGGCCTTGGCCACTTCATTGATCGCGGCAGGATCCGGCGGGGGATTGATGGAAAAGATGCCGGGAAGGCCAAGGGCCGCCAGGTGGTGGCCCAGGGCACGGTGCGCCACGAGGCATGACTCCCGAAGAATCGCAGCGGGGGTGGGGTCCGGGAGAGTCACCAGCCAGCCAGCTCGTCCTGCATCAGGACCGGGCCGACCCCCATCACCGAGCACCTCCAGCGGGGGGGTGGGCACATCCAGTTCGATGGATCCCGCTGCCAATCGCCGTTTGCGGAGCAGCGTCCCCACGGCCACCAGCTGCTCCAGAACGTCCAGGTGATCCTTCAGGGGCTTGAGCGCGGTGGGGAGGGTGCGGGCCTTGGGCTTCCGCTCTGCCAGGGCCTCCATGGCCGCCGAATCAACGCTGGCCAGGGGGCGCACCTTGCACAGCTGGAAACGGAAGTGCTCCAGTTCCCCCTCTGGCCCGAGATCCAGGGCCACGGAAAGAGCTGCTTGCTCGATGCCAGGAACGAAGGCAGAGGCTTTGCTGAGGCTGGAAGGCAGAAGGGACCGCCAGCGCTTGCCAAGGGGGAGGGCTTCTGCCTGATCACGAATCCAGGCCTCCACGGAGGTACCCAGCCCGATACGTTCAGCGACGCTCGGGGCGTGGACCCAGAGACGCCATCCTCCCTCCCTGGTTTCCAGGGAGAGGGCTGGCAGAGGAGGGGCATCGGAGGCGAGCCAGGGTTGCAGCAACAGGGTGGGGAGCCCCGTCAGGTCCTGGCGGCCCTTCTCCGCAGGCGCCTTCACGGTGACGCGGGGAGCCGCCGCCGCTTCCTGGAGTTGGTGCTTCACCAGCAGCAGCTCGAGATCGGCATCATCCCCCCCGCTCACCGGCAAATGCCGCGCCACATGCCCCTCGGGAGCGAACTGAGCCACGGGGAAGCGATCGATTTGCACCTCCACCACGTGGGAGTGGCGCTCCTCCAGATGGCCGGCATCTTCTTCCGGAAGGGCCACGGCGGTGAGCAGGCGGTCATCCAGAGGCACCGCCACGAGCTGATCACCCTGCCGCTCCACATGACCCAGCATGCGGGTGGTATGCCGCTGGAGAATGCATTGCACGCTGCCCTCAGGGGATCGGCGTCGTCCTCCCTCCCTGGTGATCCTCACCAGCACCCTGTCCCCGTTCCAGGCGTGATTCAGGTGGTGATCGCGGATGTAGATGTCTTCCCCGGCATCGTCCCGGAGGGCAAAACAGAAGCCTTTGCTGGAGCAACGCAGGCGGGCAGGGATCAGATCAGGACACTCCCTCCGCAGAAGCCCTTCCTCAGCCCGCTCCACCAGATCCAGCCGCTCCAGGGCCTCCAGGCCGATGCGCAACTTCTCCTTGTCCTCGGCGTCACTGATCCCCAGGGCCTTCTCAAGCTGTGCAGAGGGTTGGTGCTCATCCGTGGAGAGCTGGTCAAGCAGGTCAGCGACCGTGAACTTCATCATCAAGGGCATCAGGTGGACGCTGGGTGTGGAGAGAGCTGAACTCGCACCACCCGCAGAACCCTGTCCTGGGGTGAGACGGCGCAACCGGCCAGGACAAGATGGGCTGACTTTAGGAACCCGGGGGGACAGCGTCCTCCTCCGGCGAGGTTGAACCCTCCTGGCTCCCTGCGGCGGACCGCAGGATCAACCGAAGACCCAGCAGCAGAAACCCTGCTGCTGCAGCCAGTTGCAGCCAATCGGTGGGGATCACCGTGGTGAGCGTTCCACCAGCGGCTGATCCAAGCAGACTCGCCAGCACCAGAGCCGAGGCACTGCCGGCGAACACGGCACCTGGGCGACTGGTGGTGCCACTGATGCTGACGATGGCCAGCTGGGTTTTGTCGCCCAGCTCAGCCAGGAAGACCGTGGCGAAGGTGGAGGCCAGCAAACCAACCATGGGGTGATGCCTTCAGAGAACCGTGGAGGAGGCTGCAGGTGCGAGGTGAAGCACGGCTTGCCGGCCGAGCCAGAGGCCCAGGCCCACCATCAGCAAACCTGCCGCACGCTCAAGCTGCTGGGGCGCCATCACCGACGACAACCAGCGGCCCAGCAACACCCCCACCAGGCTCGAGCTGATCAGGGCCAGGGAGGCCCCAATAGCCACCACCACGGGCCGGCCCGACTCTGCCGCCAGCAGGAGTGCAGCCAGCTGGGTCTTGTCTCCCAGTTCCGCGAGGAACACCGTGCCGGCCGTAGTCAGAAACACCCCAACCCAGCTGGAGGGTGCATCTCCTGAGGAACTGGAAGGGGCCTCGGTGGATGGAGAAGGGTCGCTCGGAGGGTCAGGAGACGTCATGGCTTACGCAGCGCCCGATTGAAGCGCTTAATTACCTTGCCACGGCCGCCGCTCTCACTGCGAATCTGCTGGCGACAGAACCGGATGGCCAGAGCATCCGCGGCCTCGCTCTGCACGTCCAGGAGCTCCATGATGGTGCTGACGTGACAGAAATCCGGACGGCTGGCGTAGATGCGGCACCGCCTACCGCCGGTGTCGTAGTGGATGCACCAGCCATCCTCCCCAACCAGTCCTAGATACATCTGACGCTGCTGCTCATCCAGCAGCTCCAGGGCTTCGGGGCGAAGGGCAGGGTCCAGCCGACAGCAGGCCCCACAGCCCTGGATACAGCGCCATTGCGGGCTGGAGGTTGCCATCAGGCCCGTGGAGGGAGGCGGGGAGGCTGTGACAAGCCGTCACAGTGGCAAGAGGTCTGGCCCAAGTGCTGCATGGGGAGTTCTATCCTCACTCTGCACGCCAACGCCTGCGAGATCACCAGCATGGGCATCGACTTTCACCTGATTGCCAACTTCATGGCTCTGGCGCTGATCACCATTGCCGGGCCGGCTGTGATCTTCATCCTCTTCTATCGCCGCGGCGCCCTCTGAACCGCCGTTCACTCTTGCTGGTCAACCTGCCAGTCCGAGGGCCATCACTGCGTCCTGCAACAAGGAGCGTACGTAGGGATGGTGGTCATCGTTGTGTTGGGGCCTGGCCTGAGAACCCTCCCAGGTGAGGGTTGAACAGACCTCCTGCCCCAGGGCGTTGCGGATCACGAGTCCTTGCCCCCGAAGGGCACACCGGTAGTGCCGATCGCCTCGAAGCAGCACCACACCATCCTCGTCCTGGTGACTCGGCCTGATCGCTGCCAGATCGAGCATGAAGCGCTGGTGACCTTGCCAGGAATCCTGACGAAGGCGGAAGGCCACATCCACCTTGGAAGGAAGGGAATCCATCCCTTCCCATCGCCAGGCCATGGCCTGAAGCCGTGCTCCTCCCTGGCTGAGGGTGAGCTGGAGATGCCCGCCCCTGAGGATCTTCTGTTGTTCCACCCGACATCCCACGCTCCAGAACAGCGGCATCGGATGGCCGATTCCGTAGGGACCAAGGCGTTGCAGCGCCTGCCAAAAGGCACGATCAATGCGGTCCAGCCGAAGGTGGGCTTCCGGTTCCACCATGGGTCCATCAGGGTGAGCCTGCAGCCAGGCTTCAGCCAGGGCCTCCAGACGCTCCTGAAGGGAGGCGAGCTGCGTCGCCTCCACGGTGAAGCCACCAGCCGCGGCATGACCTCCAAAGCGCTCCAAGAAGGGAGCACAGGCTGTCAGAGCCTGATCCACGGCAAACCCCCGTGGCGCCCGCACCGAGGCGCGCAGCCGACCGTTGCCTTCTCCTCCCAGCAGAGCAACGGGACGGCCCAGCCGCTCCACCAGGCGGGCCGCAACAATCCCGATGATCCCGTGGTGCCAATGGGACTGGGCCAGCAGCACGAAGGCGGGACAGCGGGGGCCATCGGCCTCCAGCAGGGCCATCGCCTCCGCTTCGAGGGCTGAGCACAGCTCACGCCGTTCCCGGTTGAGGGCATCGCAGCGGCGGGCCAGCTCCAGGGCCCGATCCCGATCGGTGGTGGTGAGCAGTTCCACCACCATCAGGGGATCGCCGAGCCGTCCCACCGCATTCAGCCGCGGAGCCAGCTGAAATCCCACAACATCCGCATCGATGGGCGTGTCCTGCAAACCAGCAAGCTGGATCAGGGCCCTCAGCCCGGCAAGGCGCGACTGGGCGAGACCGGGCAAGCCCTTGCGCAGCCAGAAGCGATTGACCCCATGGAGGGGAGCCATATCCGCAATGGTGCCGATGCAGCAGAGCTCCAGAGCCATCTCCAGAGCCTCACGACTGTGGAGGCGATGGGCGAGGGCCGCCCCCAGCACATAGGCCAGACCCACCCCCGCCAGGCCCCGGTAGGGGGAGGCAGGGGGTGTGAGCGCTGGATGGAGCAGGGCCAGACAGGGCGGGGAAACCGCTGGAAGGGTGTGGTGATCGGTGAGGATCACCTCCACCCCAAGGGCGACCGCCCGCTGCAGCGCTGCCTCGGCACTGACGCCGTTGTCGACCGTGATCAGGAGGTGGATGCCTGCTGCCGCCAGCCGCTCAACCATGGCGGGATTGAGGCCATAGCCCTCCTCCTGACGACTGGGGATGGCGGGCTGGGGTCGTCCTCCAAGACGCTGCAGAAGACCCGTCAGCAAGGCGGTACTGGTCATGCCGTCCGCGTCGTAATCCCCACAGATCGCGACGGCTTCACCACCTCTGGCCGCCTCGGCCAGTCGGCTCACGGCACGCCCCAGGTCCGGGAAATGGCTGTAGGGATCGGGAGGCTCCTGGACCCCGAGCAGAGCCTGCAGCGCAGCTGCATCCGCCTGGCCACGGCGGGCCAGCACGGCCAGAAGCTCCGCTGGCAGCTCATGGCCTGGATCTCCCAGAACCTCGAGGGGCAGAGCTGAGGGCAGCCTCCAGGCAGCAAGGGGCACGCGGGGCACGATCCGACGAGGTGATCGCATTGTGGGAGCCCCATGGCCTGGGCGCATCCCCCGGTTGCAGGGATTCGAGCACAGGTGTTGCAGACTTCCCCCAGGCAGGAGGATGGAGCAGGAGGGGATGGATGGGATTGAAAGCGCTGCTGTGGGATGTGGATGGCACCCTGGCGGAAACGGAATTCCATGGCCACCGCCGGGCTTTCAATGAGGCCTTCGCAGAGGCGGGGCTGCCCTGGCGGTGGGATGGAGCCACCTATGGCCAACTGCTTCGCATCAGCGGCGGTCGGGAGCGGATTCGGCACTTCCTGAGCGAACAGGAGGGGACAGCAACTCCCGTCTCAGCAGAACGGGTGGACGCTCTGATGGCCGCCAAACAGATGGCCTATGCCAGGCTGGCCCGCACTGGCGTACTGCCTCTGCGTCCGGGAGTCCGTCGCCTGGTGGCAGAAGCGGCTGCCGAAGGACTGCCCCAGGCCCTGGTCACCACAAGCTCTCGATCGGCGGTCGCCGCTCTGCTGGAAGGCCAGGATGCCGAGCTGGCAGAAGCCTTTTCCTTCTGGATCTGCGGGGAGGATGTGAACGCTAAAAAACCAAGTCCTGAGGGCTACCTGAGTGCATTGGAGCGCCTGCATCTCTCAGCCTGGGAGGTGCTTGCCCTGGAGGATTCCCCCCAAGGACTGATGGCCGCCCAGGGGGCCTCCTTGCCCTGTCTGCTGACCCTCGGGGAACAACCTGACCGGCAGGCAACCCCGTGGTGGGAGAGAGCTGCTGCAGCCGTCAACCATCTGGGAGAGCAGCAGACCCCAACGGAGGTGCTCCATGGACCCCCTTGTCAGGAGGGCAAGGTCACGCTCTCCTGGCTCGGGACCCTGGTGGAAGCAGGATGAGCAGATCCCCCCTGCAACGCACCAGGCTGGAGGGACTCCAGGACCAGGCGGGCCGGACGCTCAGTGCCCAGATCGGCAAACGCTGGGCAATGGCCAGCACGGCCCTGCTCTCCCTATTGGCAGGAATTTTCCTGGGTGAAAACCTTTCAGCGATCCTGCTCTGGAAACTCACCGGGGGGCGCCCCATCCTCGTGCTGGGGATGGTGGTTCTCCATGAGGTGTTGGTCCGGCTGCGCAGCAGGGCCGTGACCGATACGCCCTCTCTGGGCTGGGTGGTGGTGGACAACCTGCGGATGGGCGTGGTCTTCGCCCTGGTGCTGGAGGCCTTCAAGCTTGGAAGCTGAAAAATCAGGCCTCGTCCTCTTCGGAGGCCTCATCCACCGGATATTCAAAACCCCTTGCGCGACCGCTCAGCACGGCCTTGCCGATGGAGAGAGCCCGCTGGGCCGCATCCCCTGCTTTGGCCTTCCAGCGGGCATGGCGTTGATTCCGTTTGCCTTTGGAGGTTTTCTTCTTGGGAACAGCCATCGCTCCGTCCGTATTGCCAAAGGTTGATCCTCCTTTGCCAAGGCACCTTCCGTCAAATCGCTAGCATCCAGCCCACATGAACCGAGCAGTGGAGCGTTCCGATCCGCCGGCCAAGCCGGAGGCCAGCACAACAGCACCTGCGACCCCTGCCAATGGCAAGCCGTCGCTGCAGGAGAGCCAACCCGTGGGCCCTTCAGGGCCGGCGGGGGGTTTCAGCCTGAGCGGGATGCGCCCAACGCCCCCCTCCTACAGCCAGCTTCTCAATGACATGAAAGGGGGCAAGGTGCGGGAGATCCTGCTGTCCCCCAGGCAGCGGGTGGCCACGGTCACCTACGGCAACGGTCGAACGGCCGAGGTAGCCCTCTTCAACGACAACCAGGTCCTGCTGCGGACAGCAGAGCAGCATCGGGTGCCTCTCTCCGTGCGGGATGAGCGGCAGGAGGAAGCGATGGCAGGCCTTCTCGGAAACCTGTTGCTGGCTGCCCTACTGCTTGGCGCCCTGGCGCTGCTGATCCGACGATCGAGCCAGGTGGCCAACAAAACCCTTGGTTTCGGCCGCAGCCAGCCCCGGGTCCAACCGGAAGGTGCCGTTCCCATTCGCTTTGAGGATGTGGCCGGCATTGCCGAAGCCAAGGAAGAACTCCAGGAGGTGGTGACGTTTCTGAAATCGCCAGAACGCTTCACCTCCATTGGCGCAAAGATCCCCAAGGGTGTGCTTCTGGTGGGCCCCCCCGGGACGGGGAAAACCCTTCTGGCACGAGCCATCGCGGGAGAAGCCGGTGTGCCTTTCTTTTCGATGGCCGCCTCCGAATTCGTGGAACTCTTCGTTGGTGTGGGCGCCAGCCGGGTCCGCGACCTGTTCCGCAAGGCCAAGTCCAAGGCTCCCTGCATCATCTTCATCGATGAGATCGATGCGGTGGGGCGGCAGCGGGGAGCGGGCATCGGGGGGGGGAACGACGAACGGGAACAGACCCTCAACCAGCTCCTCACGGAGATGGATGGCTTTGAGGACAACTCGGGGGTGATCCTGCTCGCCGCCACCAACCGCCCCGATGTGCTGGATACAGCCCTGATGCGGCCGGGACGCTTCGACCGTCGAATCGTCGTGGATCTGCCGGACCGCAAAGGTCGGGAAGCCATCCTGGCTGTCCATGCGCGAACCCGCCCCCTGGCGGACAGCGTCTCCCTGGCGGACTGGGCGGCACGGACCCCAGGCTTCTCGGGGGCCGACCTCTCCAACCTCCTCAATGAGGCCGCCATCCTCACCGCCCGCCGCCAGGAAACCAGCATTGATGATCGGGCCATCAGCGATGCCCTGGAGCGCATCACCATGGGGCTGACGGCTGCCCCCCTTCAGGACAGCGCCAAGAAGAGACTGATCGCCTACCACGAAGTGGGTCACGCGCTCCTGTCCTGCCTGGTGCCCCACGCCGACCGCCTGGACAAGGTGACCCTCCTCCCGAGGGCTGGGGGTGTGGGAGGCTTCGCCCGCACGGTGCCGGATGAGGACATTCTGGATTCAGGTCTGATCAGTCGGTCCTATCTTCTTGCCAGGCTAGTGGTGGTGCTCGGAGGCAGGGCGGCGGAGCTGGTGGTGTTCGGTCCCGCCGAAGTCACCCAGGGAGCGTCCAGTGATCTGCAGATGGTGAGCCGGATCTGCCGGGAGATGGTGACCCGCTATGGCTTCTCCAGCCTGGGCCCTGTGGCCCTGGAAGGGGATGGAGCGGAAGTGTTTTTGGGGAGGGACTGGATCCGGGCTGAACCCCATTATTCCCAGGACACCGGCAACCGCATCGACACCGTGGTGAGGACCCTGGCCAAGCAATCTCTGCAGACGGCCGTGGGGCTGCTTGAGCCCAGACGAGACCTGATGGATCGCCTTGTGGAGCGCCTGATCAGCGAAGAGACCATTGATGGGGAGAGCTTCCGAAAGGAGGTGGACACCTGGCAAGAGGCTCACCCGGAGGTGCCCATGCCAGCTCCCGGCATCTTCAGGGCGGTCGTGGGCGAGCGTTCAATGGCCACCGGCCAACCCGCCTGAAAACCGGATATCCAGGCTGCGGAGATAGGTGTGCAGGCCCGCATCCTGAATCGGCAGGATACGGGCGGGGCGTGCACTGGTGTTCACGTGGGAGTGCCAGTGACCGGGTGGGGTGATGAAGACGGTACCTGGCTCCCAATCGATGGTTCGTGGATTGCGGATGCATCCCTCCGCATCCAGCTCGGTGCCCACCAGTGTGTGACAGCCCGGAGGGCTGTCGATGATCAGATCGATGGCCACCGATTGGTGGCGATGGGGCGGTTGAACGGCTCCAGCTGGAACCACCCCCAGCATGGCCCAGAGGGTGTGGCTGATGGTCCTGCTGGCGGGACAATCCCGGTGGGCCAGCAGCAGGCTCAGGCGGTTGCTCCGAGCCGCGGAGGGGTCGGCGAGGAGTCGATCCAGTTCCGCCTCGAGACGCGCAGCCGGGAAGAAGCATGGCGTGAAGCGCCGCCCCTCGGGCCGGGCTCCGAGGTAACGCAGCAGAGGACCGTCATGCACCCAGTAGATCAGGCTGGGCTGGTGAGCGTTCAGTTCGGGGGCAAACCCGTTGGGCAGAACGAAGAGATCCCCCTGAGCCCAGTCCATGGGCTGGGCCAGGGGATCACTCTGGCCTGGGAAGGTCAGTCGTCCAGCGCCGCGCAGGACGTAGAACAGAGCGCTGGTGGCGGTGGCCTGGGGACGAAGAGTGGCTTCGGGTTGCAGCGTGAGGAAATGGGCAAGGAGTCCTGGGCTCGTGGCAGGGCCTTCACAGCCCAGAGCGGCACTCAGATCCAGGGGATGAATCCCAGTGGAGGCCAGATCCTGAGGAGGGGGACTCCACTGGTGGTATGGAATGGGTTCGGTGAGCCCATTCCGGATGGGATTGGCGGCCTGGCGGTAGTCGTAGATGAGAGCCGGTGCCTCCCAACTGGTGGGGGAAGAGATGGCCATGGATCGCCCCGTAAGCGTGGCTGGAGACTAGGGGCCTCGCAGCCGGGCTGACGACGAACAGCCTCTCCTCTGGCTGATCACCCCCCCGCCACGGCGGGAACAATGCTCACCTCATCACCAGCCTGGAGTGCCGTGGTTTCATTCTCAAGAAAACGGATATCTTCACTGTTGACATAAAAGTTGAGAAAGCGCCTGAGTTTGCCGTTCTCATCACAGAGTCTCTGGCGGATTCCAGGAAATGTGGCTTCGAGCACATCAATCAGCTCAGCCACACTTGTGGCCTCAATGGTCACAGTGGCCTGATCAGCCGTGTATTTCTGCAGGGGAGTGGGAATGAGAACCTGAACAGCCATGGAGAATGCGAGGAAGGGAAAGAAGGGTGATGGCGGCTCCCGGATGGGGCGAAGGAGGCCCCGCACCTTGAAGCTCAGCGAGCAGGAGAGGAAACGGCATGTTGCGCCTGGGCCCGTTCCCAGGCTTCCGTGAAACTGGCCAGCTGGGGCTCGATGGTGAAGGGAGCACCGATGGAGGAGGCAATGGCCTCTGTGGTTTTGAGACCATTGCCAGTGATGAAGGCCACGGTTGTTTCGGAAGGATCGATCCGGCCCTGCTGCACCAACTTCTTCAGCACGGCGATCGTGGTTCCCCCAGCCGTTTCGGTGAACACCCCCTCGGATTCGGCCAGGAGCTTGATTCCCTCCACGATCTCAGCATCTGAAACGGCAGCGATGCTGCCGCCGGTGCGCCTGGCGATGTCGATGGCGTAGGGACCGTCCGCTGGATTCCCGATGGCGATGGATTTGGCAATGGTGTGGGGTTTGACTGGCTTGATGAAATCTCTTCCTTCCTCAAAGGCCTGGGCAATGGGGGCGCAGCCTTCAGCCTGGGCACCACTGAAACGCACGGGCTTCTCCTCCACCAGGCCCACCTGAACAAACTCCTGAAAACCCTTGCAGATTTTCGTGAAGAGAGAACCGGAAGCCAGTGGAGCAATGATGTGATCAGGAAGCTGCCAACCCAATTGCTCAATCACCTCATAACCCAGGGTTTTTGAGCCTTCTGAATAATAGGGACGCAGATTGATATTCACAAAACCCCAGCCGTAAGTATTGGCGACCTCAGAACAAAGACGATTGACCTGATCGTAATTTCCTTTCACTGCCATCAGGGTGGGGTTATAGACCAACGTGCCGAGAATCTTTCCAGATTCGAGATCTGATGGGATGAACACACAGCAATCCAGACCAGCATGGGCCGCAATGGCTGCTGTGGAATTGGCCAGGTTGCCGGTGCTGGCACAACTCACCGTTGTGAAACCCAGTTCTCTTGCCCTGCTGAGAGCCACTGACACAACTCTGTCCTTGAACGAAAGGGTTGGCATGTTGACCCCATCATTCTTGATGTAGAGAGACTTCAGGCCGAGGGCTCGGGCAAGACGATCAGCCTTCAGTAGCGGCGTGAAACCTGTGCCCACATCAATGGGATCGGTGGCCACGGGGAGGAAGTCCCGATACCGCCAGATTGAGACCGGTCCTGCCTCAATCGTGGCCCGGCTCACACGGGAGCGAATCAGCTCGTAGTCGTAGACCACCTCCAGGGGGCCGAAGCAGACGTCTTCGCAGACATGCCTTGGTCCTGCGTCGTAGAGCTGGCCGCACTCCTTGCAGCGCAACCCCGTGAAGGTGGAGCCGCTGAGGGTAGCTGGAGTGAGGCTGATGGTCACAACGGAGACGCGCTCTGTCCAGACGCTAACAGCATCATCTCCTTCGAGGATTAAAGCCGATATCTCAGATCGGGATTTATCGAGGTTTGGATCCACTGGCCCTCTGCTCCCATCCCTCTCCACTGCCTACGCTCCTTCTGTGGCACGTTCCCTTTCCAATCCCGCCTGGCGCTCGCTCAGCCTTCTTGTGCTCGCAGCCCTGGCTCTTTCCGGGAGCATCTGGCTCCTGAGCAGGATGGTGGTGGAGTGGCAGTGGTTCGGGCAATTCAGTTTTCAGTCGGTGTTGCTCAAGCGGTGGTGGTACCAGCTGCTGGCCTTCCTGGGCGTTCTGGGCATCGGCTCCCTTTTGCAGCTGAAGCAGTTGCAACGCTGCTGGCGTCTGCGCCAGGGCGCGGCCCGCAAGATGCTGCCCCCCCGACCCATCCTCAGCCTCGGGAGCCGCACCCTGGGGCTCAGCCTGGTCGGCCTGCTGCTTCTGCTCACCGGGGGCCTGGGCTATCTGCTGGTGCAGGCCAGGGGACTCATCAATGCCCCCTTCAGTGGCGATGTGATCACGGGCCTCTCCGTACTGAAGGATCTTCCCTATCTCGCTCTGCTGGCCCTGTTGGGGGGGCTGATTCCACTGCTGCTGCGCTGGCCCCTCAACACCCTGCGCGTTGTTCTCACGGCCGCCCTCGCCGCTTCCGCCACGGCCCTGGCGCGGGGCTGGAGCCTCTGGCTGCCAGGACTTCTGGCCTCTCCTTTCGGAGAAGGAGATCCGCTCACCGGGCTCGATCTCTCCTTCACAGTGCTGCGGCTGCCGGCCATCCATCTGCTGCTGAGCGTGGCCATCGCCCAGATCGCTGTGGGCCTGGCGGCCTGTCTGCTGCTCACCCTCAGCGAGGGCACCAGCCTCTCTGATCTCTCCTTCGACGGGCTCTCACGGGAGCAACAGCAGGTGCTGCAACCCCAGCTGGCAGTGCTGGCCCTGACGGCTGGCCTGAGCAGTGCCCTGGCCCCCTTCGACCTGATGGTGGAGGGCAGCGGCGTGGCCGCTGGCGCCGGCTGGGTGGATCTGCATGTACGACTGCCCCTGCGCTTGCTCCAGGCCCTGCTGCTCTTTCTCACGGCAGCGGGGCTGCTGATGCCGGTGGCGGAAGGATGGCTGCGGCGGGCCGTGCTGATC
>JBJTQT010000152.1:0-5649 GCA_046075745.1 Cyanobium sp.
ATCAGATCCAGCACCACCGACACATCATTGGCCCGATCGGGGTTGGGGCTATGGCGCCGGGCCTCGAGCACCACCACCTCCTCGCCGGCCACCACTTTGAGCAGCTCGCGGAAGGCCGGGTTGAACCGCTCGATGTGGCCCACCTGCAGCAGCCGGCCGGCCGTCTCGGCGGCCCGAATCAAATCATTGGCCTCCTCTTGGGTGGCGGCAATCGGCTTTTCGATCAGCACATCCACGCCGGCCTGCAGAGCCGCCATCCCCACCCGGTGATGGAGCAGCGTGGGCACCGCCACGCACACCGCTTCCACCTCGCCCAGCAGGGTGGCGTAGTCGGCGAACCAGCGGCAACCGAACTGCTCGGTGGCCAGCGTTCCCCGCTCCTCATGCGGGTCGGCCACCCCGACCAGCTCGGCATCGCGCAGGAGGCTGAGCACCCTGGCGTGATGCCAACCCATGTTGCCGATGCCAATCACCCCTACACGCACAGGGTTCATGGCTGCTCACGGACACATCCGCGCATTATCGGTGATCCCCTGCACCGCCTGCTGACGGAGCCCCCGGAGCAACGCAAGCAGCAACATCGCCAGGCCGAACCAACCCAGAAGCCCCCCCACCGGGTTGGGGGTGGCGCCTCCGGGTCCCACCAGCCAGAGGGGACTCCGGGGCTCAAGGAGCAGCCCCCCCTGCTGCAGGGAAAACCAGCCCCCCACAAGCCCCCCATGGAGACCCACCGCCCCCCAGAGCAAGCCGCTATCAGCGCGACGCTGGAGGGCCAGCACGAGGCCAAGCAGAAAGAGCCCCCCCAGCAGACCCGCCAGGCCCAGCAGGCCGAGATCCATGCGGGCATGCACGAGGCTGAAGATCATGGCCTGGAGCAGGGAGCTTCGGGCCCGTCCCAGGTGGAGGGCCAGTTCTCCCCAGAGCCAGCCCCGAAAGAGGAGCTCTTCGGCGAATCCCACCCCCAGGCCAAGGGCCAGGGCATTGCTGAGCTCCGCCAGGGTGAGATCCGGATCCCACCGGGCCATCCCGATCCAGAGGAGCACCAGCGCCATGGGAATCAGCAGACAAAGGGCCTTGGCCCAGCCACCCAACAGGGCCTCCAGGGCCTGCCTGGGGGCAGCTACCACACCAAGACGCCGCCAGGGCCTGGGCTCCTGCCACACCAGGCGCAGCCGTCGCGGCAGGCTCAGGAGCAGAGCCAGCAAGGCCCAGGGCGCTGCGAACAGGGGCCAGTCGTCCATGGCTACCCCCAGGCCACGGGCCACCACCTGCAGCGCCAGGAAGAGAGCCACAATGGCGGTGGGATAGAGCAGGGTGCCAAGCCAGCTCGGGCCAGGGCGAACCACTTACTCGTCCGGCTCGATGGTGCTGGTGAGGCCCTTGGCCTTGAGGGTTTCGCAGTAGAACTCCGCCGGCTCCAGATCGCAGACGATCACCAGCCCCACTCCCGTGTTGTGGGCCTCGAGCATCACGGCAATCGCATCTTCCTCACTGAGGCTGGGCACCACCTGCCGGAGCGTCTTGACGACGTACTCCATGGAGTTCACCGGATCGTTGTGCAGCAGCACCTTGTAGCGCGGCGATGGCTTGCGCACCCGCTCCGGAGCCTTTTCCATCACAGCCGCCCCACCACTCTCACGGCCTGGGGCCTGGCTGGCTCGCAAAGGAGGAATCGAGGTGAGAGGGTCAGCCATGGCCCGATGGGAAACGTGAATGGGAGGAGAGAAGCTGTTTCGGGCCTGCATCGTAGGCGTGATGGCGCGATGCACCGCCCCTTGATGCAGGTGGGAAGATTCCCAGAGATCATCGGACCCATGGCTCTTCTTCATCCCACGGATCGGATCTTTGTGGCGGGCCATCGAGGCATGGCCGGCAGCGCCATCTCTCGGGCGCTCCAGCGGCTGGGCTTCGCCGAGGCGGCCCAGGGGGGAGCCCTGCTGGTGGCAGGCCGCCAGGAGCTGGACCTTCTGGATCCCAGGGCCGTGGAGGCCTGGATGACGCAGAACAGGCCGGATGTGGTGGTTCTGGCTGCGGCCAAGGTGGGGGGGATTGAGGCGAACAACAGCTTCCCGGCGGATTTCCTGCTCGAGAACCTGAAGATTCAGAACCATGTGATCGAAAGCGCCTGGCGCCAGGGAGTGCGCCGACTGCTGTTTCTCGGCAGCAGCTGCATCTATCCAAAATTCGCCAGCCAGCCGATCCGCGAAGAAGCTCTGCTCACCGGCTCCCTGGAGCCCACCAACGAGTGGTATGCCATCGCCAAAATCACGGGGATCAAGCTCTGTGAAGCCCTTCGCAGACAGCACGGCTTCGATGCCATCTCCCTGATGCCCACCAACCTCTACGGCCCGGGCGACAACTATCACCCCACCAACAGCCATGTGCTGCCGGCCCTGATCCGCCGCTTCCATGAGGCCACCGAGCGCGGGGAGCCGACGGTCACCTGCTGGGGAACGGGCTCCCCTCTGCGCGAATTTCTGCACGCCGATGATCTCGGCGAGGCCTGCGTGTTCGCGCTGGAGCACTGGGATCCAGCCGCCCCCTCTGCCCCCCGGGATGACGCGGACCAGCCCCTCACCCATCTGAATGTGGGCACGGGACTCGACCTCACGATCCGGGATCTGGCCGAAGCGGTGGCTCAAGCCACCGGCTTCCGGGGTGACATCCTCTGGGATGGCAGCAAACCGGACGGCACCCCCAAAAAACAGCTGGATGTGAGCCGCCTGGCGGCCCTGGGCTGGCGGGCCCGCATCCCCTTGGCCGAAGGCCTCACAAGCACGGTGGCGGTCTTCCGCGAACAGCTCCGGCAGGATCTGGTGAGGCTCTAGGGAATCGCAGCTTTCGGGGATCAGGCGGCTCAGCTCGCCAGGGCCGCCTGAATGCGCCCCATGGCCTCCTCCACATTCGCCCGGCTGTTGAAGGCCGAGAGGCGGAAATAACCCTCCCCTGCGGCACCGAACCCACTGCCAGGCGTGCCCACCACATGGGCCTGGCTCAGCAGCAGATCGAAGAAGCCCCAGGAATCCACGCTCGCCGGGGTTTTCACCCACACGTAGGGGGCCTGCTCCCCGCCATACACCTGCAGGCCTGCCGCCACAAGCTCCCGACGGATGATCGCGGCGTTCTCCATGTAAACCGCAATCAGGGCCTTCACCTGGGCCTGGCCCTCGGGGGAATACACCGCCTCAGCGCCGCGCTGCACGACATAGCTCACACCGTTGAATTTCGTGCTCTGGCGCCGGTTCCACAGCCCCCAGAGCTCCACCTGCTCGCCATTGGCAGCGGTGCCCATCAGGCCCCGGGGCACCACGGTGAGGGCACAGCGGGTGCCGGTGAAGCCCGCATTCTTGGAAAAGGAGCGAAATTCGATGGCGCAATGCCGCGCCCCCTCGATCTCGTAGATCGAATGGGGCAGAGAGGGATCCTGGATGAAGGCCTCGTAGGCCGCATCGAACAGGATCAGGGCCCCATTGGCACGGGCGTAGTCCACCCAGGCCCTCAACTGCTCCCGGGTGGCCACGGCGCCGGTGGGATTGTTGGGGAAGCAGAGATAGATCAGATCCACCTTCTCGGAAGGGATCTGAGCGGTGAAGCCATTCTCGGCGTTGATCGCCAGATAGGTGAGGCCGCCATACCGGCCGGCCCCATCGGCTTCTCCGGTGTGGCCGGCCATCAAGTTGCTGTCCACATACACCGGGTACACCGGATCGGTGACGGCAATGCGGTTCCCCTCCCCGAGGATGTCGAGGATGTTGGCGCTGTCGCACTTGGAGCCATCGGAAACGAAGATCTCCTCGGCGCTCACCTGGCAGCCCCGGGCCTGAAAATCTTGGCGGGCGATCGTCTCCCGCAGCCAGGGGTAGCCCTGCTCCGGGCCATAGCCATGAAATCCTTCCCGGGTGCCCATCTCATCGATGGCGGCCTTCATGGCGTTGCGACAGGCCTCGGGCAGCGGTTCGGTGACATCGCCGATGCCCAGGCGAATGATCGGCGCCTCGGGGTTGCCCTCGCTGAAGGCCTTCACCCGCCGGGCGATCTCCGGGAACAGGTAGCCGGCCTTGAGCTTGAGGTAGTTGCCGTTGACCTGAACCATGACACGCGCTCGGCCCGCAGTGGGCTCGGAGGAACTGGGCGCGATTGTCCTATGGCGCCCCCCCTCCGGAGCGGGGGTGCATACCATCAAGGGATTGGTCGCAGCAGTTGCCGTGTCCCCCGCCACAGTGCACGCCACGGTGAACGCCACAGTGAATGTGGCTGAGCTGATCGACCTGGAGATCAGCAAACCAGGGCGCTCTCTGGGCAACGAGCTGGGGGTACGGCCCCGGGACTGGGACCAGGCCTGGAGGGAGGCCGGCGTGCGTTGGGCCCTCACCTACCCCGAGGTCTACGAGGTGGGCGCCAGCAACAGCGGCCACATCATTCTCTACGCGATCCTCAACAGCGTGCCTGGCCAGCTGTGCGACCGCAGTTACCTTCCCGCCCCCGACCTGGCGGCGCGGCTGCGCGAGCGCAAGGTGCCCCACTTCGCCGTGGAGAGCCGCCAGCCCCTGAAGACCTTCGACATCCTCGGGTTTTCCCTCAGCTACGAGCTGGGCGGCACCAACATCCTCGAGATGCTTGATCTGGCAGGGATTCCGCTTTACGCGAGCGATCGGGGAGACCTCCCCCTCAGCCATCCAGAGGCGCCACCGCTGATCTTTGCCGGAGGCCCCACGGCCACCAGCAACCCGGAACCCTTCGCCGCCTTCTTCGACTTCATCGCCCTGGGCGATGGGGAGGAACTGCTGCCGGAAATCGGCCTGGTGGTGGCTGAGGGCCGGGCCGCTGGCCTCAGCCGGCGGGAGCTGCTGCGGGATCTAGCCCAGGTGCCGGGGGTGTACGTGCCGAGTCTCTACGGGACCGGCCACGACGGGGTGACGATCCAGCCCCTGGAGGCGCATCTGCCGCAGCGGATCCGCAGGCGCACGGCGACGCCCATGCCCCACTACGCCACCGGCCTGGTGCCCCACATCGAGACCGTGCACGACCGCCTCACGGTGGAGATCCGGCGCGGCTGCACCCGGGGCTGCCGCTTCTGCCAACCCGGCATGCTCACCCGTCCCGCCCGCGATGTGGAGCCCGCCGAGGTGATCGAAGCGGTGGAGGCCGGCATGCGACAGACCGGCTATGCGGATTTCTCCCTGCTCTCCCTGAGCTGCAGCGACTACCTCTCCCTACCGGCCGTGGGGGTGGAGCTACGCAACCGTCTGGCAGAGCACAACATCAGTCTCACCCTGCCCAGCCAACGGGTTGATCGGTTCGACGGCACCATCGCCCACATTCTTGGCGGCACCCGGCGGGCGGGCCTTACCTTCGCGCCGGAAGCGGGCAGCCAGCGGCTGCGGGATGTGATCAACAAGGGGTTGAGCGACGCCGATCTGCTGCGGGGGCTGCGCACGGCCATGGAACACGGCTACCGCAAGGTGAAGCTTTATTTCATGGTGGGCCTGCCCGGGGAAACCGACGCCGATGTGCTCGCCATCGCCGACACCTGTCGGCGCCTGCAGCGCGACTGCGCCGATCTTGGACGCCTGGCCCTCAACCTCACCATCAGCACCTTCACCCCCAAGCCCCACACCCCTTTTCAATGGCACAGCGTCAGCCATGCGG
>JBJTQT010000153.1:0-4589 GCA_046075745.1 Cyanobium sp.
GGCCTGCGAATTCGACTACTCCGGCACCCAGGCCTGCAAGGCCCTGCGGGCCGAGGGCTACGAGGTGGTGCTGGTGAACAGCAATCCCGCCTCGATCATGACCGATCCGGACATGGCGGATCGCACCTACATCGAGCCCCTCACCCCCGAGGTGGTGGCGCGGGTGATCGAGATCGAGCGCCCCGATGCCCTGCTGCCCACCATGGGCGGCCAGACCGCCCTCAACCTGGCCGTCGCCCTGGCGGAGAACGGCACCCTGGAGCGGTTCGGCGTCGAGCTGATCGGCGCCAATCTCGAGGCGATCCGCAAGGCCGAAGACCGGCTGTTGTTCAAGGAGGCGATGGCGCGCATCGGCGTGCAGGTGTGCCCGTCGGGCATCGCCAACGACCTCGAGGAGGCCCTGCGGGTGGGCGAGGAGATCGGTGGCTACCCCCGCATCATTCGGCCCGCCTTCACCCTCGGCGGCTCCGGCGGCGGCATCGCCTACAACCCCGAGGAATTCCGCCGGTTCTGTCAGAGCGGCCTGGAGGCCAGCCCCGTCTCGCAGATCCTGATCGAGCGCTCCCTGCTCGGCTGGAAGGAGTTCGAGCTGGAGGTGATGCGCGACAGCGCCGACAACGTGGTGATCGTCTGCTCGATCGAGAATCTCGATCCGATGGGTGTGCACACCGGCGATTCCATCACCGTCGCCCCCGCGCAGACCCTCACAGATCGCGAGTACCAGCGCCTGCGGGATCAGGCCATCGCGATCATCCGAGAGATCGGTGTGGACACCGGAGGCAGCAACATTCAGTTCGCCATCAATCCTGCCGATGGAGAGGTGGTGGTGATCGAGATGAATCCGCGGGTCTCCCGCTCCTCGGCCCTGGCCAGCAAGGCCACCGGATTTCCCATCGCCAAGATTGCCGCACGGCTGGCCGTGGGCTACAGCCTTGATGAAATCATCAATGACATCACCGGAGCGACCCCAGCCTGTTTCGAACCCACCATCGACTATGTGGTGACGAAGATTCCACGGTTCGCCTTCGAGAAATTCCGCGGCAGCCCCGCGGTGCTGACAACTTCAATGAAATCGGTGGGAGAGGCCATGGCCATCGGCCGCTGTTTCGAGGAGTCGTTTCAGAAGGCACTGCGTTCCTTGGAAACGGGTTTGAGTGGCTGGGGCTGTGACAGAAAGGATGGGCACCCACCCGATGAGGATCTCGAACGCCAATTGCGGATCCCCTCTCCGGAACGAATTCTGGCGGTGCGGGCTGCGATGCGTGCTGGGCGAAGCGATGCGGAGATCCAGCAACTCAGCGCCATTGACCCCTGGTTCCTGGCCAAGCTGAGGGGTCTGCTGGAAGCGGAGCAACGGTTGCTCGCAGGACGAAACCTGGCGGATCTGGATGCGGCGGCACTCCTGGAACTCAAACAACTCGGTTTTTCTGATCGCCAGGTGGCCTGGGCCACCGGCAGCGACGAGCTGAGGGTGCGGGGCTATCGCCAGAGCCTCGGCATCAATGCCGTCTTCAAGACAGTGGACACCTGCGCAGCAGAGTTTGCCTCCAGCACCCCCTACCACTACTCCACCTATGAGAGAGGCCTGCTCCGTGTGCATGAGGATGGAACCCTGCTGAGCCAACCTCCGGCGAGCGAAGTGCAGCCGGAGCAGCGACGCAAGGTGATGATCCTCGGCGGCGGGCCAAACCGCATCGGCCAGGGCATCGAATTTGACTATTGCTGCTGCCATGCCTCCTTTGCTCTACGGGATGCGGGATTCGCCACGGTGATGGTGAACAGCAACCCGGAAACGGTATCCACCGACTACGACACCAGTGACAGGCTCTACTTCGAGCCGCTCACCCTGGAGGATGTGCTGAATGTGATCGAAGCGGAACGGCCTGATGGCCTGATCGTTCAATTCGGTGGCCAGACCCCCCTCAAACTGGCCATCCCCCTGATGCGCTGGCTGCAGAGCCCGGAGGGCATGGCCAGCGGCACCCACATCTGGGGCACCTCTCCAATCTCCATCGACCGGGCTGAAGACCGGGAACAATTCCAGGAGATTCTGGACCAACTCCAGATTCGCCAACCCCGCAATGGCCTGGCCCGCAGCGAGAGCGAAGCCCGCGCCGTGGCAGAGGGGGTGGGATATCCCGTAGTGGTTCGCCCCAGCTATGTGCTCGGTGGACGAGCCATGGAGGTGGTATACGACGAAACCGAGCTCAACCGCTACATGGCAGAAGCCGTGAGCGTGGAGCCTGATCACCCGGTGTTGATCGACCAGTTTCTGGAGAATGCGATCGAGGTGGATGTGGATGCACTCTGCGACCACACCAACACCGTGGTGATCGGAGGTCTGATGGAACATATCGAACCTGCGGGGGTGCACTCCGGGGACTCGGCCTGCAGCCTGCCGGCCGTGAGCCTGCCCGCTGACTGCCTGGAAACCATCCGGGGCTGGAGCGCGGATCTGGCCCTTGCCCTGGAGGTGCGGGGGCTGATCAACCTGCAGTTCGCCATTCAAAATGGCATCGTCTACATCCTGGAAGCCAATCCGCGCGCCTCACGCACTGTTCCATTCGTGGCCAAGGCCACGGGTGTTCCTCTGGCCAAGATCGCCAGCCAGATCATGGCGGGTTCAACCCTTGCGGAACTCGGCCTCACCCGCGAACCCCAGCCTCCCAGGCAGACCGTGAAGGAAGCAGTGCTGCCCTTCCAGAGATTCCCGGGTTCAGACACCCTGCTGGGGCCGGAGATGCGCTCCACCGGTGAGGTGATGGGAATCGCGACAAGTTTCGGCCTGGCCTACGCCAAAGCCGAACTGGCCGCTGGGGAAGCCTTGCCCACCACCGGCACAGTGTTTCTCTCCACGCACGACCGCGATAAACCTGCCCTGGTGCCGGTGGCCAGACAACTGGCCAACAAGGGTTTCGCCCTGGTGGCCACCGCTGGCACCGCCGAGGTGCTCAGAGCCGCTGGCATGGATGTGGCATCGATCCTGAAAGTGCACGAGGGTCGGCCCAACATCGAGGATGCCATCCGTTCAGGACAGATCCAGCTGTTGATCAACACCCCCATCGGTCGGCAGGCAGCCCATGATGATCGCGATCTCAGGCGCGCCGCCCTGGAATACGACGTCCCCACCGTGACCACCCTGGCCGGTGCCCGAGCTGCCGTGGAGGGCATTGCCGCCCTGCAGGAGCACCGAACCCTGGAGGTGACAGCCCTGCAGGACATCCATGCCCCATGGGGCGCTGGCTGAATGCAGTCGTGAATCCTGGCGGCGGCAGCTCAGGGGCCAGCCACCGCTGAGAAGAGGCGCCGCATGGTGGCCAGCAAGCCTGTGCTGTGCGCATGGCGCTCCTCCTGGCTGAGGTGATTGAGCTCGGCCTGCCGCAAAGCCACCAGGGCAGCGAAGCGGTCCAGCAGTGCGGGGTCATTCTTGAGAAGTGCCTGCACGGCAGAGCGCTCCACCTCCAGCAGGCGGCATTCATCCAGGGCCCGCACGGAGGCACTGCGTGGAGCATCCAGAAAGAGGGTCATCTCCCCGAACACCTCATTCATCCCGAGCTGGCGCACCACCACCTGTTGGCTCTCCAGCTGTTTGCTCACCTCCACCGTTCCCTGAAGCACCACATAAAGCGATTCACCTTCGGCTCCCTCCTGAACGATCACCTCCCCAGGGGCAAACCAGAGAACGGTGCTCACCTCCACCAGATCCTGCCGCTGGCTGTCACTGAGATCGGCAAAGAGTCCGGAACCACTCAGCCCCAGGGCGAGGTTCTCCCCTGGGAACGGGGCATCCAGACCCGGCACAGGTACTGGGCGCCTGGGTTCCACCTGGCGCACCGGGAAGGGAATGCTCTGACCCACACGCCGCAGGGCATACCAGATCTGGGAGAGAAGGGCACTGCGCAGATCCAGCTGTGCCCGTAATCCCGGCGTGCGGATCCAGACCTGGATCTCATAGGTGATGGCACTGTCATCAAAACTCGCCAGCCGTACCCTTGGGCGTGGATCGGCGAGCACTTCCGGGTGAGCGGCGATGACCTCGCCGAGCAGTCTCTGCGCCTGGGCAGGAGGAAAGGAGTAGTCAAGGCCCACACGAAAGCGCTGGGCACACCGGCCGAAATGAGAGCGGTTCTTCAGCACATCGGCTGTGATCTTGCTGTTGGGCACCACCAGCAATACATCATCCAGCGTCCGAAGGCAGCAATCACGCCAGCTGATCGAGGTCACGATGCCCTGCTCTCCGCCCGAGAGCTCAATCCAATCTCCGAGACAAAAATCATCCGATAGCTGCAACTCCAGACCTGAAATCAGATCCTTCAGGGCCTCCTGGGCCGCAAAACCCACCACCGCCGTGAGCACAGCAGAGGTGGTGATCAGGCTCAACAAATCCAACCGGGCGCCCTGCCGCAGAATCACCACCGCTGCCAGGGCAGATCCTCCAAGGGTGAGCAACTGCACCAGCAAGTCCGGGGGCTTCCGCCACCACCCCAATCCACCCGGCAATTCCAGGATCAGCCACAGCAGCAGACGAATGGCGGCGAAGGCCAGCAGAAGATCATCGGCTAGGGAAACCCAGAGGCGCTGGGGCAGGG
>JBJTQT010000154.1:0-11486 GCA_046075745.1 Cyanobium sp.
CCAACATGCTGCGGGCCTGGCGATGGGTGGTGCTGGTCAGCGCCCTCGCCGGGGCTGTGCTCACCCCCTCCACTGACCCCCTGACGATGCTGCTGCTCACCGGCGCGATCACTGCCCTCTACCTGGTGGGTGTGGCCCTGGTGGCGTTGAGCCAGTCCGGTTTCGCCCCCACTCCCAGAGCTTGAACGGCTCAGAGCAGAAATTCCACGGCCCGTGCCTCAGGCACCACCAGGGCCAGGGAGAGGGCCTTGCCCATCCTGGGACGGTCGCGGGTGGTTTCCAGCCAGGTGCGCACCTGGTCAGCAGCGCCCAGTTCATGGAGGGTCGTCACCACTTCCGCCACTTTCTCCCGGTAGGCCTCCGCCGTCAGCGGGAACGACTGCTGCTCCAGATGGCCCCACATCACCTGGAAGTAAAGGCGCCCCTGACGCTGCACCAGGCGCAGGTCGTAGGAGGCCTGCCAGCGTTGCTGCAGCAACCCAATCAGCTCCTTTGGGCTGAGGGAGGCCTCAGGATCGGCCATGGGCGGGCGTCAGGAGGAATTCATTGTGGGGCCTCCTGGCATGCATCGGCACGCATCGAACCGTGAAGCCTTCCATCGGAGGCCGCTTTCGGCTCCCGACAGAGACCAGGTGCGGTTCATAATGGCCAGGCGAAGCCCGCTGCTCCCTTCGGACCTGCCATATGACGCAAATCCCCGCAGCCTCTCCGTCTGCTGATGTGCCCGGGATGGGTCGTCGCCAGTTCATGAATCTGCTCACCTTCGGCACCATCACCGGGGTCACCTTGGGTGCTCTCTACCCAGTGGCGCGGTATTTCATTCCCCCCAAGGCCGCTGGTTCCGGGGGTGGCACCACAGCCAAGGATGAGCTGGGCAACACGGTCACGGCCACTGGCTGGCTGGCGAACCACAAGGAAGGTGTTCGCAGTCTTGTTCAGGGCCTCAAGGGTGATCCCACCTATCTGATCGTGGAGGGCCCAGAGGCGATCGGCAACTACGGCATCAATGCGATCTGCACCCACCTGGGCTGTGTGGTGCCCTGGAACAGCGGTGCCAACAAGTTCATGTGCCCCTGCCACGGCAGCCAATACGACGCCACCGGCAAGGTGGTTCGTGGTCCGGCGCCGCTCTCCCTGGCCCTGGCCCATGTCTCGGTCGAGAACGACACGGTGTTCGTCAGCCAGTGGACGGAAACCGACTTCCGCACCGGCGAATCCCCCTGGTGGGCCTGATCGCTCCGGTCCCCCTCCCCTCTCTCCGTTTGCCTGTCTTCGCCGTTCCAGCCATGCGTCGCTCCCTTCACACCCTTCTCGGCAGCCTCGTTTCCTTCCTCCTGGTGTTTGCCGTCGTGCTCGGAGGAGCCACCCCCACCTGGGCCTACCCCTTCTGGGCGCAGCAGAACTACGCCACCCCCCGGGAAGCCACCGGCAAGCTGGTGTGTGCCAACTGCCACCTGGCCAAGAAGGCCACCCGCGTGGAGGTGCCCCAGGCCGTCTTCCCCGACACGGTGTTCAAGGCTGAGGTGAAGATCCCCTACGACGCTTCCGTCAAACAGGTGGCGGCGGATGGCTCCGCCACGGGGTTGAATGTGGGTGCGGTGGTGATGCTTCCCGAGGGCTTCAAGCTGGCGCCCCCGGAGCGGTTGAGTGAGGAACTCAAGGAGGAAACCTCCGGCGTTTACTACACCCAGTACAGCGATACCCAGCCCAACATCCTGCTGGTGGGCCCCCTGCCTGGGGAACAGCATCAGACCATCGTCTTCCCGATCCTGTCCCCCGATCCTGCGACCGACAGCAGCATCCACTTCGGTAAGTACCAGCTCCATGTGGGCGGCAACCGGGGCCGCGGGCAGGTGTACCCCACTGGTGAGAAGAGCAACAACGGGGTCTTCACCGCTCCTGCCACCGGCACGATCGCGTCCATCAGCGAAGGTGAGAAAGGAGCCCAGGTCGTGGACATCACCAAGGCCGATGGCTCCACTGTCAGTGAAACCGTCCCCGCTGGACCCACGCTCCTGGTGAAGGTGGGCGATGCGGTTGAGGCGGGAGCTCCCCTCAGCAACGACCCCAATGTGGGGGGCTTTGGTCAGGTGGATGCCGAGGTGGTGCTCCAGAATCCGATCCGCATCTATGGCCTGCTTGCCTTCCTCGCCGCGGTTGCCCTGGCCCAGATCCTCCTTGTGCTGAAGAAGCGTCAGGTGGAGAAAGTGCAGGCGGCAGAGGGGATCGTCTGAATCCCCCCTCATGCTTCCAGCGATGTTCACCTCTCCTGGGCCCCAGCTGCAGCTGGGGCCTTTCACACTGCGCTGGTATGGCCTGCTGATCGCCACCGCCGTGGTGGTGGGTCTGGTTCTGGCCCGTCGGCTGGCCCGCCGACGCGGCATCGATCCCACGCTGGTGAGTGATCTTCTCCCCGTGCTCGTGATCGGCGCCGTGCTTGGCGCCCGGATTTACTACGTGCTGCTGGAATGGCGGCACTACAGGGGCCAGTGGGGGGAGATGCTGGCGGTCTGGCATGGAGGCATCGCCATCCATGGAGCGCTCATCGGCGGCACCCTGGCCACGGTGCTGTTCTGCCGCTGGCGTCGTCAGCCCTTCTGGCCGCTGCTGGATGTGCTCCTGCCTGCTGTGGCCCTGGGTCAGGCGATCGGCCGCTGGGGAAACTTCTTCAATTCCGAGGCCTTCGGCCTTCCCACCGACCTGCCCTGGAAGCTCACGATTCCCTTCTCCCGCCGCCCACCGGACTTTCTCAATCAGGCCACGTTCCACCCCACCTTCCTCTACGAGTCCCTCTGGAATCTCGGCGTGTGCCTCCTGCTCCTGGCGCTGTTCCGCCAGGCCTCCCGAGGTCGCCTCGACCTGCGCCCCGGTGCTCTGAGCTGCGTCTATCTGATCGCCTACAGCTGCGGCCGTTTCTGGATTGAGGGTCTGCGTCTCGATCCGCTCTGCCTTCTCTCCCAACCCCCGTTCTGCAGTGGCGGCCTGCGGATGGCCCAGCTGGTCAGTCTGGTGTTGATCGCCTTCGGGGCTCTGGGTCTCTGGTGGCTTTATGGTCGGCACATGGCTCTGCCCGACCCTTCTGGGGTGGCCTGATGACTGAAGCCTCCCTTCCACCGGTGCAGATCGTGGGCGCCGGCCCGGGTGCGCCTGATCTGCTCACGCTCCGGGCCGCCGCCGCTCTCCAGCAGGCCCAGGTGCTGCTGTGGACCGATTCCCTGGTGAATCCGCGCATCGCTGCCCTGGCCCCCCCGGACTGTGAGCGGGTGGGCACTAGCACCCTCACCCTCGAGGAGTTGATGGAGACCCTGGTGCAGCGTGCCCGTGCGGGGCTGCGGGTCGTGCGGCTGCACGACGGTGATCCCTGCCTCTATGGCGCCCTGGCGGAACAGATCAGCCGGCTGGCGGATGCCGGCCTGGCCGTGGAGGTGGTGCCAGGCCTCAGTGCCTACCAGGCCACGGCTGCTGCCCTGGGCAGTGAGCTCACCCTGCCTGGAGTCGTGCAGACCATCGTGCTCAGTCGGGCTGGTGGCCGCACCGGCATGCCGGAAGGAGAGGCTCTGGGCCGCCTGGCTGCCCTGCGCGCCTCCCTCTGCCTCTATCTGAGCGCCCGCCATGTGGAGGAGGTGGAGCAGGAGCTCCTGCTCCATTCCCCGCCGGATACCCCTGTGGCCATTGGCTATCGGGTGAGCTGGCCGGATCAGTGGCTGCAGGTGGTGCCGCTGCGGCAGATGGCTGCCACCAGCCGGGAGCGAGGGTTGATCCGCACCACGCTTTACGTGGTGAGCCCCGCCCTTGCCGGCTCAGGTGAGGCTCGCTCCCGCCTGTATTCCGCCACCCACAACCACCTCTTCCGGGGCGGAGCCTGAGGCCGGCCATAGCCTGGGTGGCCGCTCTCCCTCTCGCTGTGCCCAATCCCCAGCTCAAGGTTCTGGATCAGGCGCTCTTCGATGCCGTGGCCGCCGCCTCACGCCAGTCGTCCCGGTTGCGTCGCAACCACAACCTCCACGCCGAGCCGGAGCTGGTGCAGCGCTTTCTGAATGTGATGCAGCCGGGCACCTATGTGCGGCCCCACCGCCATCTGCGCCCAAGAACGGGCGAAGGGTTCGAATGTTTCGTGCTGCTCCAGGGGGCGATGGGTCTTCTGCTCCTCACCCCGGAAGGGGAGGTGAGCGAGCAGGTGAGGCTCGACAGCCAGGGACCGGTGAAGGGGGTGGAGCTCCAGGAAGGCATTTTCCATACCCTGGTGGCCCTGGCACCCGACACGGTGATGTTTGAGATCAAGCAGGGCCCCTACAGCCCAGCGAGCGACAAGGACTTCCTGCCGCCCTTCCCCCAGGAGGGGACGGCGGAAGCCCTGGAGCAGGAACGGCTCTGGCGCCAGCGCTTTCTCCCCTAGCCTCCCTGGCCGTCAGCGCGCTCTGAGAGCAGGGTGCGGCGGCAAAAGCTGCAGAGGCCCCACAGCGCCATCTCGCCAGTGGGAGCCGGTCTGCGGCAGGAGGGGCAGTCCGCCAGCCCGTGCACGTCGATCCGGCTCGGGTGGCGCGCCCACACGTCCTCTTCCAGTTCGGCACCGGCCGCAGGCAGGGGCACCACGTGGTGCTGCTGCACCCGCACGTCCCGCACGGAAAAGCCCGCACCTCGAAGGGCTCCAAGCAGCTGGTGGCGGCTGTAAAGCAGTCCCTGGAGCCAGGGGCCTGGAGCGGCCCCAACCGTGAGCACACCCCCCAGCAATGTCAGGGGTCGGCAATGGGGGGCAAGCTGGGCCCCGACCAGGCGCGGCCAGGCCTGCCAGAGGGCTGCCAGATGGCCGTCCCGTTGCCAGTCCTGCTGGATCGAGTCCAGACAGGTGGCCACACCCACCGCGGGAGCCCGTGGAGCCGGCATCAACAGGGAGATGTTCCCCACCACCCGCTGTTCCAGTCCAGGGTTTCGCCCCGTCGCCCGGCTGGCTTTGCCCCTGCGGCGGCGACCGCGGGGAGGTGGAGCTTCCTGAGCCATGGTTCTGAAAGCCTAGGGAGAGGGATGGGGAATCCCGAAAGGTTCGGCAAACCCCTGAGCTGAAAAACCCGTGCAGCGATACCTTGACTAACGTAACCGCACTTTTGCCCCCGGCCCATGGGCTTCTTCGACCGGCTCAGCCGCCTGCTGCGCGCCAACCTGAACGACCTGGTGAGCAAGGCAGAGGATCCCGCCAAGATCCTGGATCAGTCCCTGGCCGACATGCAGTCCGACCTGGTGAAACTGCGCCAGGCAGTGGCAACGGCCATCGCCAGCCAGCGGCGTCTCCAGAACCAGGCGGAACAGGCCGATACCCAGGCCAAGGCCTGGTACCAGCGGGCCGAGGTGGCTCTGCAGAAGGGGGAAGAAGCCCTGGCCCGCGAAGCCCTGGCCCGCCGCAAGACCTATCAGGACACCGCCACCGCCCTGAACAACCAGATCAACGGCCAGGCGGGGCAGGTGGAAACCCTCAAGAAAAGCCTCACGGCCCTCGAGGCCAAGATCGCAGAAGCCAAGACCAAGAAGGACATGCTCAAGGCCCGGGCTCAGGCGGCCCAGGCCCAAGAGCAGCTGCAGACGGCGGTCAACAACCTCGGTACCAACAACGCCATGGCTGCCTTCGAGCAGATGGAGGAGAAGGTGCTCAGTCTCGAGGCCCGCAGCCAGGCGGCCGCCGAGCTGGCCGGAGCCGACCTGGAGTCCCAGTTCGCCGCCCTGGAGGGTGCGGATGTGGAGGACGAACTGGCAGCGCTGAAGCAGCGCATGGAAGGCGGCGCCACGCCCATCCAGCTCCCTGCGCCCAATGGCCCAGTGCCCCAGCTGGAGCCTGTTCAGGCGGCTGAGGTGGATGCGGAGCTGCAGGAGCTGAAGCGTTCCATCGACAAGCTCTAGAGCCAATCCAACGGCCCCAAGCCGACGGCCGCAGGAATGGCATCGATACAATCGGCTCAGCGCCATTCCTTGCCGTGACAGATCCCAACCCCTCTTCCTGGTCCGGTGTCCTCGACATCACTGACAAGGATGTGGCGGAAGGGGTCCTGAATCAACCGGATGTCCTCCTCCTGGATATCTGGGCCGCCTGGTGCGGCCCATGCCGCCTCATGGCCCCCTTGATGGGCTGGGCGGCCACCACCTATGACGAGACCCTACAGGTGGCCAAGCTTGAAGCGGATCCCAATCCCCTCACGGTGCGGAGTCTGGATGTGCAGGGTCTGCCGACCCTGATCCTCTTCCGACGAGGGGAGGAAGTGGACCGTCACGAGGGTGCCATTCCTCAGTCCCAGCTCCAGCAGTTCATCGCGGCCCATCTCTGAGGCCTGGATGCCCATCTCTGAGAGGGTCTCCCGGCTTGGCAGCGGGGTTTTCGCCCGCAATGATCAACGCAAGGCGGCCTATCTCCACCGGCGAGCCCAGTTGAGTGCTGAGCTGGATCCCGGGCCCCTGATCGATCTCTCCCTGGGCTCCACCGATTTGGCTCCGCCGGCCGTCGCTCTGGAGGCCATCGCTGAAGCGCTCCACCAACCCGCCAGCGCGGCCTACTGCCTCCATGCGGCCACAAGACCCTTCCGGGAGGCAGCCGCCGCCTGGGTGGAGCGTCGCTTCGGGGTGATGGTGGATCCCGAGCGGGAGGTGCAGCTGTTGATCGGTTCCCAGGAGGGCACGGCCCATCTGCCCCTGGCCGTCCTGAATCCTGGGGACCCCGCGTTGCTCCTGGATCCCTGCTACCCCTCCCACATCGGGGGGCTTCATCTGGCTTCGGCCTCTCCCGTTGCCCTTCCTCTGGAGGCCCGTCAGGGCTGGCGTCCAGCTTTTCACCGTCTCCCTGCCGGCAGCTGGGATGCTCTCCGGCTGATGGTTCTGGGTTTTCCGCACAACCCAACGGCCACCACTGGCGAGCAGAGCTGGCTGGACGAGGCTGTCTGGCGCGCCATCGACCACGACGTGGTGCTGCTTCATGACAATCCCTACGTCGACCTGGCACTGGATGGTGTGGCCCCTGCCCTGCTGCGCCACAGCGACTGGCGCCGTTGCGGCATCGAGCTGTTTTCCTTTTCCAAGAGCTGGTGCCTGGGGGGATATCGACTGGCCTTCGCGGTGGGTGCCGAAGCCCTCATTGCCGCCCTGCGGCAGCTCAAGGGTGTGGTCGACTTCAACCAGTCCGTGGCCCTGCAGGCTGGAGCGATCGCTGCCCTGGAGCAGGCTGCCGACTGGCCGGCCCAGCTGCGGGGGGTGTATCGGGAGCGCCGGGACAAGATGGCCCTTGCCCTGGAGGCCGCAGGCTGGGTGGTGCCACGCCCTTCCATGGCCCTCTACCTCTGGTTGCCCCTGCCGGAGGCGGCTCGCCAACGGGGTCTCTCCTGTGAGCAGGTGTGCGCCGCCCTGCTCGAGGCCACAGGGGTGTGTCTCACCCCCGGGATTGGGTTTGGCCCAGGAGGCGAGGGCTGGTTGCGTCTGGCCCTGGTGCATCCCACGGTTGCTCTCGAGGAGGCTGCCGGCCGCATGGGGCGCTGGCTGGCGAGCCTGTGAGGCGCCCACCCTCCTGGCAGCTGCGTCGTCTGCCGGTCTGCGCCAGCACGGAAATCGAGCTGGAGCGCTGGCTTGCCCTGGAGTCCAACGGTGTTGGCCATCGACTGCAGCGACCCCGGGCCGTGCTGGCCCGTCAGCAGCGCTTCGCCCATGGCCAGCACGGCCGCCCCTGGCAATCCCCCCCAGGTGGGGTGTGGCTCAGTGCCGCCCTCCCCTGGGCTCAGGAGGAACCCCAGGCCGCGGCCCCTGGACTGGCGGTAGCCGTGGGCCTTCTGCTGCAGCTGGAGGCACTGGAGTTGGAGGTGCGGCTCAAATGGCCCAACGATCTCCAGCTTCGAGGCGGCGACGGGCAGTGGCGCAAGCTTGCCGGCCTGCTTTCGGGCCTTCGGCTGCGGGGCTCTGCCATTCGCTGGGCCCGCGTGGGTCTCGGGCTCAATGGCTGCAACCCCGTGCCGCAGGGGGCCACCAATCTGGCGCAGGCCCTTGGCCGCATTCGGGCCAGACCCCGGCGTCTGCTGCCGCGGGTGTTCGCAGCCCTGGAGTGGGCGATGGCCTGCGCCGGGGATCCGGAGACCGTTCGCCGCCTGGCAGAAGCACGGCTTTGGCTTCCTTCCCGCACCCTGCGGATGGAGGGCCTGGACTGGCAGATCCGGGGGCTCAGCCGCCAGGGAGGGTTGGAGCTGGTGGCGGCCGATGGCCGGCAGAGCCTCCTGCACCAGGCCTGGCCGGAAGGCGGAAACACTCCTTACATTGGCCTCGATGTGGGCAGATCCTGACGCGTCCGCGCTTGAATTCCTGCCCGCCCTTTCCGGCTGTCTTCCTGCCATGCCCCCTCGTCTCCCCCTCCTGCTGCTGGCAGCCGCCTGTGGGACTCCCTTGGTAGGAACCACCTTGGTGCTTGCCCAGGCGGAGACCCCTCCATCCATTGAGGCGGGTCCACCGACAGCGCCGGCAGCCCCCCTTCCCCCTCCGACCCCGCCACCGCCGATCTCGCCGGCCCCTGTTCCCGCGGCCGAACTGCCCCGGCCCGAAGCCGTTCCGCCCGTGCTTGCTCCAGCCACGGCGGAACGCACTGAACCCCTCCTGCCAACTCCGGATCAGCTGGGCCGGGATCGACCTCAGCGTTTCGATGCCTCCCTCGACGCCCTGGTGCGGGATGGGATTGTCTCCCCCAGGGAAAGGGTGCGTATCCGGGGCTCCCTGGTGCTGGATCCTGTGCCCGGTCTCCAGCGGCAGGCCTGCAGCAGCGGCGCCCTCTCCGCAGAGGAATGCCGCACCGGCGTGGTGTTCCGCGGTCGCGGCCGGCCTGGCGGCGAGGGCCTGTTCAGCCCAGGGGCCTCACCCTCTACGGCGGAAGCGGGTTCGTCTGGTTTCTCCAGCCAGGGTGTGGCCAGGGAGGGGATTGCGGCCTCCCCGCTGCCACCCATCAGTGTGCCGGTGAATGCCTTGCTGGCCGGTGTCGGCGGCCGCTTCCGGCTCGCGGATGTGTTCCGCCTCACCCCCCGCCCCTCCCCCATCGGGGGAAACGGCAACCGGGGCCTGATCTATCCCCTGATCGGCTCAGCCGTCACCACCAGCAATTTCGGCTGGAGGCTCCATCCGGTGCTGGGTTCCTGGCGGATGCACTCCGGCCGGGATTTCGCCGCTCCTGCAGGCACACCGGTGGTGGCTGCCCTCTCAGGCCGTGTGATGAGCAGTGGCGATGCCGGTGGCTACGGGCTGGCGATCGAATTGGAACACGAGCAGCCCCTGCGCCGCACGCTCTACGGCCATCTCTCCGAGCTCTACGTGAAGCCCGGCGACAGCGTGCGTCAGGGGGAGGTGATCGGCAGGGTGGGCAGCACTGGGCTGAGCACCGGCCCCCACCTTCACTTTGAACTCAGGCTGCCTCAGGACGGTGGCTGGGTGGCCACCGACCCAGGAGAGATGGAGCCCGCCAGTGGTCTGGCAGCCATTGGCCTGCCCCCTCTCCCCCTGGGCTCGGGACAGCCTTCCGCCAACCCGCAGTCAACAGATGCGGTGGCTCTGCTGATGGGACAGTTGCTTCAGACCCTGGAACGTCCCCAGCCGTTGGCCAAGGCAACGAAGGGTTAGTCAGTTAGGGGTCCACGATCTGTCCATCGCGGAAGTGCACCACCCGTTGGGCCCGATCGCCCACATCCTTTTCATGGGTCACCAGCAGGATCGTGATCCCCTCTCGATTCAGATCATCAAAGAGATTGAGCACTTCTGCAGTGGTCTGGGAATCCAGGGCCCCGGTGGGTTCATCGGCGAGCAGCAGGGCGGGGCGATTGATGATCGCCCGGGCCACGGCCACCCGTTGCTGTTGCCCTCCTGAGAGCTGGTTGGGTCTGTTGTCGAGCCGATGGCCCAGCCCAACCCGCTGAAGGGCCTCCGCTGCACGCTGCTTCCGCTCAGGTGCTGGCACACCGGCATAGATCATCGGCAGCATCACGTTTTCCAGGGCACTGAACTGAGGCAGCAGGTGGAACTGCTGAAACACGAATCCCAGCTGACTGTTCCGGATGTCCGCCAGCTCGTCATCCGTGAGTCCCTCCACTTCCATGCCATTGAGCCAGTAGCGACCGCTGCTGGGTCGATCCAGGCAGCCGAGGATGTTCATCGCCGTGCTCTTGCCTGAGCCTGAGGTCCCCATCACAGCCAGGTAGTCGCCACGGTTCACCCTGAGGCACACATCCCTGAGGGCATGCACCTGGGCATCACCCTCTCCATACACCTTGTTGACATGCTCAAGGAGAGCGAGGGTGGCGGCCGTTTCCGGCGCTTTCACTACCCCGATGGGGGAATCAACCGAGGGCAGTGGCATTGGCACTCGCCAGAGCAGCCTGAAGAATCGGTGTGCCAGCCACCGTGGCGCTGGCCCAGTCAAAGAGCGGACTCGAAAGAATGCCACCGATGGCCGTCACCACCACACAACCCACCAGGGCTGCCCGCAGCGGTTGCATCCCGGCCAGATTCCACTGGATGGGTGGATAGGCCTTCACCACATCAGAGGCCTCATGCGGCTCCTTTACCACCATCATCTTGATCACTGAGATGTAGTAGTAGATGGAAATTACCGAGGTCACCAGACCCACGATCACCAGCAAATACTGGTGATCAGCCCAGCCGGCGAAAAAGAGATAGATCTTGCCGAAGAAGCCAAGCATGGGGGGGATTCCACCCAGTGAAAGCAGGCAAAGGCTCAGTCCAAGGGTGATCAGCGGATCCTTCTGATACAGCCCCGCATAGTCAGCGATCCGATCGCTGCCCGTTCGTAGGGAGAAGAGGATGATGCAGGCAAACGCCCCGAGATTCATGAAGAGATAGGCCGCCATGTAAAGCACCATCGAGGCGAATCCTTCCTCGGTGCCGCACACCAGCCCGATCATCACGAAACCTGCCTGGCCGATCGAGCTGTAGGCGAGCATCCGCTTCATGGAGGTCTGGGCCAGGGCCACCACGTTGCCGAGCACCATGCTCAGGAGGGCGAGCACGGTGAAGAGAAATTTCCACTGGGCATCGAAGCTGTCGAAACAGCCCACGAGAATTCTCAGGGCCAGTGCAAAACCCGCGGCTTTTGAGCCCACGGAGAGGAAGGCCACCACGGGGGTGGGGGAGCCTTCATACACATCAGGGGTCCATTGGTGAAAGGGCACCGCAGCAATTTTGAAGGCCACGGTGGCGAGCACGAACACCAGGGAGAGTGCGGCGATCGGGGCGCTGCTGCCGGCCAGGGCCACACCGATGGCTTCCAGTCCGCTGTTGCCTCCGCTCAGTCCATAGAGCAGGGAGGCGCCGTAGAGAAACACCGCGGCTGCAGCGGAGCCCACCAAAAGATATTTGAGAGCGGCCTCAGAGCTCCGCGCATCCCGCTTCATGTAGCCCGAGAGAAGGTAGCTGGCCACCGAGAGCGTCTCCAGCGAGATGAAGATGCTCACCAGATCAGTGGCCCCGCAAAG
>JBJTQT010000155.1:0-7422 GCA_046075745.1 Cyanobium sp.
GGCCAGCCAGCGCGGGGCCAGCGCAGCGGCCGGCAGGGGATAGCGATGCCGGAGGCTCACCTGGAACTCCTGCTGGGAGGCGTTGATCGCCGCCATGCGGGCCCGGAACCTGGGGCCGTGCACCTCGCGCTCCCCCAGCACCCGGTCGATCCAGGCGTGGATCATCTCGTGGCAGAGGGTGCTGAGGGTGGCTTCCCGTGGCAGGGGCTCCAGGAGGGGCCGTGACAGCACGATCTCGCAGAACTCCGCTCCGTCGGCGTGGCGACCGCGCCGGTAGAGCCCGGCCGTGCGGCCCATGCGCCCATCGCTCCAGCGCAGCTCCACAAGGCCAAGGCCCTGCGGTGCCAGGCTGCCGCCGAAGTGTTCCCGATCAAGCCGGTGGAACAGGGGCAGCAGCGGTTCCAGCGGCACCCCGACGTGTCCTGCGAACGCTGGCCATTCTGGCCGGGCGGTCCGTCAGAATCTGGGGCCAACAGGAACGCCGCACCGGGCCGCACAGGATGGACTGGGATCTGATCAGCAACATCGGCAGCAAGGCCCTGCTGGCCGGCGCCGGCGCCCTGCTCCTCTACTGGACGATCAGCGCCGTGAAGCTGGTGCTCAGCGCCAGGGGCATCAATCCGCTGATCAAGCAGTTCTTCACCCAGGTGGCCTCCGGCCAGTTGGATGGGGCCTATCTGCTCACCACCAAGAACTATCGCTCCCATGTGAACCGGCAGCAGTTCATCCGTTTCCTGGCCGGGCTGCAGCTCAACAAATACCGCAACCTTCGCTCCGGCCGCCCCCGGGTGCAGGACGACCAGGTGATCCTGACCGTGAAGCTGAAATCCGACGACAAGGAAGAACTGCCCCTGGATTTCACCTTCGTGAAGGTGGAGGATGCCTGGCGGGTGGACCGGATCCAGAAAGTGACCGCCGGCTGAAGCCCCGTGCAGCCCGCCCCGCAGCCTTCCTCATCCCGGCGGGAGCGCTCCCCCTCCCTGCTCAAGCGCGCCGAAGAACTCAGGCGCCTACTGCAGCAGGCGGCCCACGCCTACTACGTGCTGGATGCTCCTGTGATGGAGGATCCGGTCTATGACCGGCTCTACCGGGAACTGCTGGAGCTGGAGCAGGCCCATCCGGAGCTCCAGACCGTGGACAGCCCCACCCAGCGGGTGGGAGGTCAGCCGGCCGAGGCCTTCCCCACGGTGGACCACCGCATCCCCCTGCTGAGCCTGGACAATGCCTTTTCCATTGAAGAGCTGGAGAAGTGGTACGCGCGTCTGCTGCGGGAGCTGGATCGACTGCCCCCAGCCGGCTCGCCGCTGCCGGCCCTGGCGATGGTGTGCGAACTCAAGATCGACGGCAATGCCCTTGCCCTGAGCTACGAGCAGGGGGTGCTGGTGCGGGCAGCCACCCGGGGGGATGGAGAACGGGGGGAGGAGATCACCGCCAATGTGCGCACGATCCAGAGCGTGCCCCTGCGGCTCGCGCTGGATCACCCTCCCGATTGGCTCGAGGTGCGCGGGGAAGCCCTGATCAGCACCTCGGTGTTTGCCACCATCAACGCCGAGCGGCAGGCCCGGGGAGACTCCCTGTTCGCCAATCCCAGGAATGCCTGTGCCGGCACCTTGCGCCAGCTGGATCCCAAGGTGGTGGCCCGCCGTCGGCTCGATTTCTTCGCCTACACGCTCCACCTCCCAGACGGGGGTGACGGGGCACCGAAGAGCCAGTGGGAATCGCTGGGGTGGCTGCAGCAGGCGGGCTTCCAGGTGAATCCCCACGCAGCGCGCTGCGTGGATCTGGAGGAGGTGGAGCGCTTTTTCCAGACATGGGAAACCGCCCGCCAGGACCTGGATTACGCCACCGACGGGGTGGTGGTGAAGCTGGATGACCTGCGGCTGCAAGCGGATGCGGGCTTCACCCAGAAGGCCCCGCGCTGGGCCATCGCCCTCAAATACGCCGCCGAGGAAGCCCCCAGTCGGCTGCTGCGGCTGGTCGCCCAGGTGGGCCGCACCGGCAAGGTGACGCCCGTTGCGGAATTCGAACCCGTGCCCCTGGCCGGCACCAGCGTGAGCCGCGCCACCCTGCACAACGCCGACCGAGTGCAGGAGCTTGACCTGCACAGTGGCGACACCATCGTGGTGCGCAAGGCCGGGGAGATCATTCCCGAAGTGGTGCGGGTGCTGCCCGAACTGCGGCCGAAGGGGGCCCGACGGCTCGCCCTGCCGAACCGCTGCCCGGAATGCGGTTCGGAGCTGGTGCGGGAGGAGGGGGAGGCGGACACCCGCTGCGTGAACAGCAGCTGCCCGGCGATCCTGCGCGCCTCCCTGCGCCACTGGGTAAGCAAGGGGGCCATGGATGTGGAGGGGCTGGGCAGCAAGCTGATCGCCCAGCTGGTGGATCGGGGCCTGGTGCGATCCATCGCCGACCTCTATCGCCTCGATGGAGCCCTGCTGGCGAGCCTGGAGCGGATGGGAGAGAAATCCGCCACCAACCTGGTGGAGGCCCTGGCGGCCTCCAAGGCCCAGCCCTGGCACAGGCAGCTGTATGGCCTGGGCATCCATCACGTGGGGGAGGTGAATGCCAAGGCCCTGGCCCGGGCCTTCCCCGATGGGCACGCCCTAGGCCAGGCCGCCCTGCATGCACCCGAGCGGATCACGGCCGTGTTCGGCATCGGGCCGGAGATCGCCCAATCGCTGCAGCAGTGGTTCGCCACCCCGGCCAACTCGGCCCTGCTGCAGCAACTGGAGGCCCAGGGGTTCTCTCTGGCCAGCGCTGAAGAGGTGGGCCCGAACCAGCCGGATGGGGGAAGCAGCTCCCCCCTGGCCGGCCAGACCTTCGTGCTCACCGGCACCCTTCCCACCTTGAGCCGGCGCCAGGCCCAGGACCTGATCGAAGCGGCCGGCGGCAGGGTGAGCAGTGCGGTGAGCAGCAAAACCTCCTTTGTGGTGGCCGGGGACGAGGCCGGCAGCAAGCTCAGCAGGGCAGAAAGCCTGGGGGTGGCGGTGCTCGATGAAGCGGGTCTGCGCCTGCTGCTGGCAGGCGGATGAAGGCCATCCAGCCACTTTCCCTGCCGACAGTCCCGATCAGGCCAGCGGAACTCGGCTAGGTTCCCAGGACCGAATCGAGCGATTCGTCCTCACCACCAAGCCATCCCCTGAGCCAGCCATCCCGTGCCTGCCAGCCAGGAGTCCTTCCTTTCCGATAATGGCAGCGGAAGACATCACCCTCAGCACCACCCTGCCTCTCTCGTCTGGGTTTGGTCTCGCCCTCACCAGCTCCCTGGAACCGTCTCCCCCTGCACAGCCCCCACCGCCTCCCGCCGGCAAGGCCCCATCGGCGGTGGAGATTCCGTCCCATCTCTGGAGTCTGCTGGCCCGCCACCAGCTGCTGGTGCCCCTGCTCCGCCAGTGTGTGATCGCTGAAGCCATCGGGGAGATCTCCCTGGGTGAGGAGGAACAGAAACAGGCACAGACAACCTGGCTGCAGCAACAAGGCATTCAGTCACCGGATCAGCTGCAGAGCCATCTGGCCGCCCATGGCATGACGGAGGCCGATGCCCTCTGGATGGCGGAATTGCCCCTCCGCATCCGCCACCACTGCCACACGCAGTTTCTGCACCGGGCCGAGCAGCGATTCCTCAGCCGCAAGCAACAGCTCGACACCGTGATCTACAGCCTGCTGCGGGTGAGCAGTGAACCCTTGGCCAATGAGCTCTACCTGCGGATCGCCGAAGGGGAGGCCGACTTCGCGGAGCTGGCCGCCACATACGCCGAGGGGATGGAGCAGGCCACCCGCGGAGTGGTGGGGCCCGTGCCCCTCGTGCAGGCGCACCCGATCCTGGCCAACGTGTTGCGCACCAGCCAGCCTGGTGAACTGCGCCCGCCCGTGCAGATCGAGCCCTGGTGGCTGGTGGTGCGGCTGGAATCGCTGCAGCCCGCCAGCTTCGATGAGGCCATGCAGAGCCGGATGACCCATGAGCTGTTTGAAGAGTGGGTGGAGGAGGAGGTGAAGCAACGGATCACCGGCTCCTCGCCGACCCTTCCCTCCTGACCCCGATGACGAGCACGTCCACGCATCAGCGTCAGGCCTGGTTGGACCAGCCCCCCTTCTCGGACCTGTCCCCGGGAGGGCGGCGCCAGTTGGAATCAGCGGTTGAGGTGCTGCCGTTTGCCGAGGGGCAAGCCATGAGCAGCGAAGGGGCGATCGGCGCCCAGATCCTTGTCTTGCTTGAGGGGGAGGCCCGGCTCCTGGGACGACGCAGCGGGCGTCCCTTCACCCTGCAAAAACTCGGGGTGGGGGAGATTGTGGGACTGGCGTCCCTGCTGCGGGCTGAGGCCTGCGAACAGGTGAATGCGGCCACGGCCGTGAGGGCTGCCGCCATCCCGGATGCCTTGGTGTTGGAGCTGTTGGAGAAGGAAGAGGCCTTCCGCACCTGGTGCACCAGCCATCTCTGGCTGGCTGAGCTCCACGCCCTGCTGGTTGGCCTGGAAGACCAGAACGCCATGGCAGAGGTATTTGAACCCAACCGCTGGCGCCAGCGTCTCTTCCAGCTGGCAGAGAATGCCAGGCTGCTGCCGCCAGACGGCCAGATCTGGAGAGGGCTGAAGGCGGAGGAAACCCTGCGCTTGGCCAGTGCGAACGTGCCCGGGGTGGCGATCGGCAACCCGTTCCGGCAGGGCGAGGCCCTTCCTCGCCCCCTGCCCCCCCTGCCGCTTCGGTTGATCGCCCTGCCGCAGAGCGCGGTTGCAGGAGCCAGCGAAGCCACCTTGCCCGATCCCATACCGGCGGCCGCCAGCCTGGCCACCACGGCAGAAGCGGGCGCCATGCCCCAGCCCACGAGCCTGGATCTGGGCCAGCCCAGCACCCATCGGGGCTTCACCCTGGTGCGGGCCAGTGGGCCGGTGGGGGAAACCACCGCCTGCCTGCAGATGCTGGCCAAGCAGTTGAAGCTGCCCTTCCGGCGGGATGCGGTGGAGAAGATCCTCAGGGAAAAGGTGGCGCAGGGGCAGCGGCCCAACCTTCAGCTCTGCGGCCAGATCGCCGCCATGATGGGCCTGATCGTGAGCGGCGCCAAGGTGGGGGGGGAGGCGGCCACCCGCTTGATCACCCCGGCGCTTGTGCCCTGGAAGGATGGCTTCGCCATTTTGGTGAGCAGCAGCGCCCAGGGCTGGACCCTGGCCTCCCCCAAGGACGGCTGGGTGCGCCTAAGCCCGGGCCAGATCAAGGCGGCCTATCCGGAGGGGCTGGAGCTGTTGCTTTTGGAGCGCAGCATGGCCACCCCGGAGCAGCGGTTTGGCCCTGGCTGGTTCTGGCCCGCCTTGAAGCGCTACCGAGGGATGCTCCTGCAGGTGCTGCTGGCCTCGTTTGTGGTGCAGCTCTTCAGCCTGGCCAATCCCCTGCTGATCCAGGTGATCATCGACAAGGTGATCGCCCAACGCAGCCTCGACACCCTGCAGATTCTGGGGATGGCGCTGGTGGTGGTGACCCTGATGGAGGGGGTGATCGGCTCCTTGCGCACCTTCCTGTTCACCGACACGACCAACCGCATCGACCTGCGCCTGGGGGCGGAGGTGATCGACCACCTGTTGCGGCTGCCGCTCAATTATTTCGATCGGCGCCCCGTGGGAGAACTCGGCACCCGAATCGCGGAGCTCGAAAAGATCCGCAACTTCCTCACCGGTCAGGCCCTGATGACCGTTTTGGATGCGGCCTTCTCGGTGATCTACATCATCGTGATGGTGATCTACAGCTGGTTGCTCACCCTGATCGCCCTAGCGGTGCTGCCCATCCAGATCGCGATCACCCTGGGGGGAGCCCCCCTGTTCCGCCGCCAATACCGCCAGGCCGCCGAAGAAAATGCCCGCACCCAAAGCCACCTGGTGGAGGTGATCAGCGGCATCCAAACCGTGAAGGCCCAGAACGTGGAGATGGTGAGCCGCTGGAAATGGCAAGACTTCTACGCCAAATACATCTCTCGCACCTTCGACAAGACAATCACAGGCACCTTCCTCAACGAAACCAGCCAGGTGCTGCAGAAACTCTCCCAGCTGCTGGTGCTCTGGGTGGGGGCCACCATGGTGCTCAAGAGCGAGCTCACCTTGGGCCAGCTGATTGCCTTCCGCATCATCAGCGGCTACGTCACCCAGCCCCTGCTGAGGTTGTCTTCGATCTGGCAAAGCATCCAGGAGTTGCGGGTGTCGTTTGAGCGGCTCGCTGATGTGGTGGATACGCCAGAGGAATCGAATGCGGCCGATAAGGCCAACATCCCCCTGCCGGCGATCGAAGGCAAGGTGGTGTTTGAAGACGTGAGCTTCTCCTTTGTACCTGGAGGGCCGGAAACACTGAGCGCGATCAACCTCACCGTGGAGCCCGGCACCTTCGTTGGGGTGGTGGGGCAGAGCGGGAGCGGCAAGAGCACCCTGATGAAGCTCCTACCCCGGCTGTATGAGCCCACCAAGGGCCGCATCCTGGTCGACCAGTTCGACATCGCCAAGGTGGAGCTTTATTCCCTGCGGCGGCAGATCGGCATCGTGCCCCAGGAGCCCCTGCTGTTCTCCGGCACGATCAGCGACAACATCGCCCTCACCAACCCCGATGCCAGCAGCGATGAGATCGTGGCCGCAGCCCGTACGGCGGCCGCCCATGAGTTCATCATGGAATTGCCGGCGGGTTACAGCACACCGGTGGGCGAACGGGGGGCGTCCCTTTCGGGGGGACAGCGCCAACGGATCGCCATTGCCCGCACCCTGTTGGCCAAACCCCGGCTGATGGTGATGGATGAGGCCACAAGCGCGCTCGACTACGAAGCCGAACGGCAGGTGTGCGACAACTTGCGGGACTCGATGAAGCACTGCACGGTGTTTTTCATCACCCATCGTCTGAGCACCATCCGCCGGGCCGACCGGATCGTGATGCTCCACCAGGGCGCGCTCGTGGAATCCGGCACCCACGAGGAATTGATGGCCCTGCGGGGTCGTTATTACGCCCTTTACCGCCAGCAGGAGGCCAGCTGATGCTTTCCCCACCCGAGTGGCGCCCCCCTGAGGGCCCCTTAACAGAAGAAGAAAAGCGGGAGCGGATGTTTGGCATCGGCGAAAGTGAAGAAGTGGTGCTGCAGCAATCCCGCTTCTGGGCCCGCAGCATCACCTGGACCCTGATGGGCGTGACGGGCTTTGCCCTGGCCTGGCTGGCGTTGGCCAAAACGGAAGAGATCGTCACCGCGCCCGGAAAACTGGAGCCCCTGGGGGTGGTGAAGGAGATCCGCATGCCCGTGGGCGGCGTGGTGGACGACATCCTGGTGAAGGAAGGGGAGCAGGTGAAGAAGGGGCAGGTGTTGCTCAAGCTCGACACCGAAGCCACCAAAGACCGGCAGCAGAGCTTGCTCAGCAGCATCGCCTACAAGGAGCAGCAGCTGGGCCTGAAGGTGGAGGAGCTGCG
>JBJTQT010000156.1:0-30756 GCA_046075745.1 Cyanobium sp.
GGGATGCCCAGCTCAGCGGCCAGCACCTCCCCCTGGAAGGACGTGGCAACCCCGGTGATGTCCCGGAGTTCTCCACGCTTCAGCTTCTCCCCCAACTCCTGGATCATCAGGGCCGCCGTCGATCCAGATCCCAAGCCCAACACCATGCCGTTGTGAATTTGGGCGACGGCAGCCGCGGCCACGGCCTGCTTCATCTGATTTTGCAGATCCGACATGGCGTGAGCGAGGTGGAGGGATTGGGGCGCGAACGTAGCAAAGGACTGGGCTCAGGCCGTGGGCGCTGGGAGCTGGGCGGGCTTGATCGAAAGCTGGAGCTCCCGTTGCCCCCGCACCACCTTCAGCGCCAGGGGTTGGCCCACCTGGGACTTCTCCACCTGCTGGAGCAAAGCGGAGGGGTTGCGAATGGCCTGGCCAGCAATCTCCACCACCAGATCCCCCCGCTTGAGGCCGGCCACTTCAGCAGGGCTCTCCGGCAGCACTTTTTGCACCAAGGCCCCATCCCGTTCGGGAAGTTTCACCAGAGCGTCGGGATCCCGGTTGTTGTCACGGGCCACCCGGGCGGTGAGGGGCACGAGCTGCAGCCCGAGATAGGGATGCACCACAGTGCCGCCAGAAGCGAGCTGGTCGGCCACCCGATGGGCCAGGTTGATGGGGATGGCGAAACCCAGTCCCGCGCCGGGACCGGAACGGACCAGGGTGTTGATTCCGATCACTTCCCCATTGGCATTGATCAGAGCACCCCCGGAGTTCCCCGGGTTGATCGCCGCGTCGGTCTGGATCAGATCCAGCCGTTTGTCGGCAAAGCCCAGACTGTTGATATCACGGTGGAGGCTGCTCACGATGCCCAGGGTCACCGTGCGCTCCAGGCCGTAGGGACTGCCCAGGGCAATGGCCCAGTCGCCCACCTCCAGGGCTTCGGAATCCCCCAGCTTGGCAGCCGAGAGCTTGCCCTTGCTGGAGATGCGCACCAGGGCCAGATCGGTGACCCGATCCGTGCCCACCACGGTGCCATCGAGCTGGCGGCCGTCGGCCAGGGTCACCTCCACGGAGTCGACGTCATCCACCACATGGGCATTGGTGAGCACCAAGCCCTTGGCCGCATCGATCACCACGCCGGAACCCTGACCCCGCTCGCGCATGCTGCTGGAGGGGTCTCCAAACAGATCCCGCAGCAACGGATCGAGAAGGGCTGGATCAAAGGCCTGGCGATCCACGTTGCGCTCCGTGTCGATGCGCACCACCGCAGGCCCAGCCCGCCGGACCGCATCGGCCACAAAGCTGTGGGGACTCGCCGTTGCGGCCAGAGCTGCCAGGGCGGTGGCCCGTTCCGGGCTGGGGCTCACCACGGAATCGCCGGCCTCCGGAGCGAGGGCGGGACTGGAATTCAACCCTGCAGCCTGAATCGGGATGGCCAGCGCAGGCGCGGTGGCCCAGGGAGCAAGCCAAAGGATGGGCGCCAGCAGCAGGGACAGCAACAGGGAACCCAAGCGGCGCAGGGGGCTTGGCAGGGGAGGCTTGAGGGGAGGTTTCAGGGGAGGAAGGTCTCCAGGACGCAGTGCATCGAAACTAGATGGGTTCAGGCGGCCGCCACCGCACCAGCCGGTGCCGGATTTCCCCCTGGGGGCCCAACATCAGGAGGCGTGCCCCCGGATGATGGGGCTGCCCCAGGGGGCAGGGCTGCACAGGGGCGAACGCCCGCAGGGTGGAGGGGCAGGCCAGCAGCGGCACCGCAGGCCGCCCCGGCAGACCTCCCTGCCAGTGTTGGTGCACGTGACCAAACACCACGGCCTTCACCTGTGGGCAGTCCGCCAGCAGGGTGAGCAGGGCTGCCCCATCGTGGAGGGCGATCCCATCCATCTTCGGATCACCGATTGGCCCGGGGGGATGGTGCACCGCCACAAGGAGAGGGGATCCGCTGGCTGAGGCCTTGAAAAGGATGTCCTGAAGCCAGGCCAGCTGGCGCTCCCCGAGCCAGCCGCCCAGGCAGGCCGGGCGATGGCTGTGAAGCAGCACGAGGGTCCAGGGGCCAAGGGGCACCGCTGCCGGGCCCACCCGGGCATGGCGCCCCATCACCGCCCGCAGCAGGGTGGGATGGTCGTGATTGCCGGGGATCAGGTCCACCGGTCGCCCGAATGGCGCCAGCACCTCTCGCAGGGCCACATACCCGCCCCAGCTCTCATCATCGCAGAGATCTCCGGTGAGCAGGAGGCGATCCACACCCACCCCATCCGCGTCCAGCTGGCAGAGAGCAGCCCTGATCCCCGCCTCCAGCGCCAGAACCGGCTGGCGGCCGGCCAGTCTGGTGGAGGGGTGAGCCAGAAGATGGGGGTCACTCAGTTGAAGGATGTTCATCAGATCTGCCGATCTTTCCTTCAGAAGACCCGATTCACCTTAAGTTTCTGCGAGCAATGGGCCGTCCATGTCCACAATCCCTCCTGGTCTGCGGCGGCGCTGCAACCTGTGCACCGTGCAAATTCAGGGCATGGCGGGGGGAGCGGATCTGGTGTATTTCAGCCAAGGGGCGCCAGGCACCCGCGCCAAGCTCTGGGCCCGGGTGTGTCAATACCTGCGCACGCCGGAGCAATGCTCCCAATGCATCAACCAGGACCCCAACCTGCGGGGGGAGGTGAGCAGCAGCGACTTCTACGCCGAAGCCCCGGTTTTCGACTTTTCCAACGCTCCTGGCGGGGGCGGCGACCAGCCGGGAGCCCCCTAGCTGGGGGGCATCCCTTAGGGTGGTGGAGTGTCCGCCGGACACGGCCCCTGTCATGAATGCTGCTCTGGCATTCCTGGCCTCGGGGACGACTCCAATCCTGGATCCGGCGACTCCCGCCGCTGATCCGCGCTTGGCCCATCCCCTGATTCTCCCCATCACTGCGCTGGCCCGTCGGGTGGCAGGTTCGGCCGGGCTGTCGGTGAAGCCCGCCTGGCTCTCTGTCAAAGAGGTCCATCTGCTCACCCACCACATCCCGATGACGGTGCAGGTAATGGTGGAGCGCACCGATGGTGGCGATGTCACGCTGGAGGACTGTGCGGCCCTCAGCGCCCCCCTCGGAGAGGCCCTTGAGGAGGCCGGTCTTCTGGAGTCGGCCTACGTGCTTGAGGTGAGCAGTCCCGGCCTGGGCGATCTCCTTGAGACCGACCGGGACTTCTCCAGCTTCCGCGGCTTTCCTGTGGACGTCAGGCTCCGGCCTGAGGGGGCGGCAGGCACGACCAGCAGGAGCGGCCTGCTTCTGGAACGCACGGAGGAAGCCATCGCCATCAACGTGCGTGGTCGCACCCTCAGGCTCCCCCGTGATGCCGTGATTGAGGTTCGTTTGAGTGCCAGCGAGGACGCCTGAACCCGATCCGCTTTCTTTTCATTTTCACCCTCTCCCATCCATGCCATGGCCCTTGTTCTGCTCCCAGGCCTGAACAACCTAATCGAAGACATCAGCGAGGAGAAGAAACTCCCGCCACAGGTGGTTGAGGCGGCGCTGCGCGAGGCTCTGCTGAAGGGATATGAGCGCTATCGCCGCACGCTGTATCTAGGCATCAGCGAAGATCCTTTCGATGAAGAATATTTTTCCAACTTCGATGTTGCGCTCGACCTCGAGGAGGAAGGCTATCGGGTGCTCGCCAGCAAGATCATCGTGGATGAGGTGGAAAGCGAAGACCACCAGATCGCGATCGAAGAGGTGCTGCAAGTGGCGGAAGATGCCCAGATTGGCGACACGGTGGTTCTGGATGTCACCCCTGAGAAAGAGGATTTCGGCCGCATGGCCGCTGCCACCACCAAACAGGTGCTCGCTCAGAAACTGCGCGATCAGCAGCGGCGGATGATCCAGGAGGAGTTCGCAGATCTGGAGGACCCCGTGCTCACAGCCCGGGTGATCCGCTTCGAGCGACAGAGTGTGATCATGGCCGTGAGCAGCGGCCTGGGCCGTCCGGAAGTGGAAGCGGAATTGCCGCGCCGGGATCAGCTGCCCAATGACAACTACCGGGCCAACGCCACCTTCAAGGTGTTTCTCAAGGAAGTGAGCGAGGTTCCCCGCCGGGGGCCCCAGCTGTTCGTGAGCCGGGCCAATGCCGGGCTGGTGGTGTATCTCTTCGAAAACGAGGTGCCCGAGATCCAGGAGGGATCAGTTCGCATCGTGGCCGTGGCACGGGAGGCGAATCCGCCCAGCCGTTCGGTGGGCCCCCGCACCAAGGTGGCCGTAGACAGCGTGGAGCGGGAGGTGGATCCCGTCGGGGCCTGCATCGGCGCCCGGGGCTCCCGGATCCAGCAGGTGGTGAATGAACTGCGGGGGGAGAAGATCGATGTGATCCGCTGGTCAGCCGATCCAGGCCAGTACATCGCCAACTCCCTCAGCCCGGCCCGGGTGGAGATGGTGCGACTGGTGGATCCAGAGGGGCATCATGCCCACGTGCTGGTGCCCCCGGATCAACTCAGCCTGGCGATCGGCAGGGAGGGTCAGAATGTGCGCCTGGCGGCCCGTCTGACGGGCTGGAAGATCGACATCAAAAACGCCCAGGAGTACGACCAGAGCAAAGAGGACGAGACCGTGGCCGTGCAGATCGCCCAGCGGCAGGACGATGAAGCACAGCAGGCGGAAGCCGAGGCCCGTCTGGCGGCCGAGCAGGCTGCCAGAGCCGAGGAGGATGCCCGTCTGCGGGAGTTATATCCCCTGCCGGAGGATGAGGAGGAGGACACCTACGGCGAGGAGGCCCCTGCCGACGATCTGCTGGCAGCGGCGGAGGAGCGGTGATGTCTGCCCAGGGCAGGCCCGTGCTGCGGCGCTGTGTGGCCTGCCGCCAACTCCTAGACAGGGATCGGCTGTGGCGGGTGGTGCGCCTACCGGGGGGCACCCTAGTCATGGATGAGGGGATGGGCCGCTCGGCCTACCTTTGTCCAGAGCGAAGGTGCCTGGAGGAAGCCCGCCGGAAACGGAGGCTGCAGCGTGCCCTGCGCTGCACCGTGGATGAAGGCATCCTGCACAGCCTGGAACAACGCCTCCCAGGGCAGCACCCACTGAGGCAAGATGACCAATGGCCCCAGCCTGGCTGCGGCCCGGTGGCAACTGTTGCCCCGCCCGATCGGAGACCTGAATGACCAGCAGCGGCAAGATGAGAATTTATGAGTTGTCACGGGACCTAGGTCTCGACAACAAGGACGTGCTTGACGCTGCCGAGAAGCTTGCGATCGCCGCAAGGAGCCACAGCAGCTCCATTAGCGATGAGGAGGCCGCCCGCATCCGCGCCCTGATTCAGGGGCTGGGCGCGCCCAGCGGCGGACCGACCTCCGCCAGTGCTTCTGCGCCGGCCGCACCCGGAAAGACCATTCTTTCCGTGAAAAAAGCTCCCAGCCAGCCCCCGGCCCCTGCCGCGGCGGCCCCCCGCTCGGCGGCCCGCCCTGCAGCACCGGCCAGCACACCCCCATCCCCCCCTGCCGCTGCCGCCCCACCAGCACGCCCCGTGACACCCCCTGCGCCCCGCCCTTCGCAGCCGGTGTCCACCAGTCCGGCGCCGAGCCCAAAACCCCAGCCGCGAGCCGCAGCCGTCACCCCTCCGCCGGCAAGGCCGATCGCTGCTCCCCCAGAGCCCACCGTTCCACGTCCCCAGGCGCCAGCTCCCGCCCGCCCATCAGCGCCTCCTCAGCGCCCTGCGGGCACCAGCACCCCACCACAGAGCACCCGGCCCGCCGCTCCGCCCCCTCCCACCAGGCCCCTGGCCGGGGCACCGGAACGCCCCAGCACCCCGCCGGCCAGGCCAGCTCCTGTTCCCGTGAACCGAAGCTCCCAACCCCCCCAGCGCCCGGCTCCTGGCGGGCGTCCCCCGCAGCCATCCACCAGTCCGAGACCCGTCAAACCAGGCAGCCCACCCTCCGCCGGTGGCAGACCCCAGTTGGTGGGCCGTCCCCAGTCAGGCGGACTGCCACCCCAGGGCGGCAGTGGCCGCCCGGCCCCTCCCTCCCCCCGTCCACAACGACCGGGAGCCCCGGCACCCATCCGCCAGGGAAGTCGCCCGCCAGGCCCACCGGCCCGCCCCGGTGCTGGCCCCAGCCGCGGCAGCACCCCGCTCGAACTCTTCGGTAAGCCCATCAGACGGGATGGCACCGGCGGCGCCTCCACCCCCGGTGAACCGCCGCGCCCGGGTGCTCCCACCCGTCCAGGACGGCCCACGGGCATGCGCAAGCCCATGGCTCCGGGAGAGCTGATGCAGCTGCAGAAACCCAGCGGTCGCCCCACAGCTCCCCCACCCCGACGTCCGGATCGCACCGCCGAGGGAAGCAAACCAGAGGGGGAGGAAGGCCTGGTGACCCCCACCGCCACCCCACCGGCTCCCCGTCGACCGGGGTTCAAGCCACCCCAACCGGCCGGCCCAACCCGGGCCCGGCGGCCCGACTGGGACGACAGCGCGAAGCTGGAAGCCCTGCGCAGCCGCACGCCCCAGAAGCAGCGCCAGAAGGTGCACATCATCGGGGAGAACGACGATGCTCTCACCGCCGAAACCGGCGGCTACGCCGGGGAACAGGAGGCGATTCTGCTGCAGGCCAGCCTGGCCAGGCCTGCAAAACCCCGTGCCACCGCTGGCGCACCGAAACCCAGCGTGGCGGTACGGAAGCGCAAGAAGGAAACCACCCGCCAGCGGCAGCGCAGGCGGGCCATGGAGCTGCGGGCCGCCCGCGAGGCCAAGGCCCAGCGGCCCGAGATGCTCGTGGTGCCGGACGGGAACCTGACGGTTCAGGAGCTCGCGGACAAGCTGGGTGTGGAGAGCTCGGAGATCATCAAGAGCCTCTTCTTCAAGGGCATCATCGCCACCGTCACCCAGACGCTGGATCTGCCCACCATCGAGACGGTGTCCGACGAGTTCGGCGTCCCCGTGCTCGAGGACGACGTGCAGGCCGCGGCCGCCAAGACCGTGGAGATGATCGAAGCGAGCGATCTGCAACACCTCATCCGCCGCCCACCGGTGGTCACGGTCATGGGCCACGTCGACCACGGCAAGACGAGCCTGCTCGATGCCATCCGCAAGACCCGGGTAGCGGCTGGAGAGGCCGGAGGCATCACCCAGCACATCGGTGCCTACCAGGTGGATGTGCCCCACGCTGGCGAGCTGCGGAAGATCACCTTCCTCGACACGCCAGGGCACGAGGCCTTCACCGCCATGCGTGCCCGGGGCACCAAGGTGACCGACGTTGCCGTGCTCGTGGTGGCTGCCGATGATGGTGTGCGTCCCCAGACCCTGGAGGCGATCAGCCATGCCCGGGCGGCCGAGGTGCCGATCGTGGTGGCCATCAACAAGATTGATAAGGAAGGGGCCTCACCGGATCGGGTGAAGCAGGAACTCTCCGGCCACGAAGTGGTGGCGGAGGACTGGGGAGGCAGCACGGTGATGGTGCCAGTGAGCGCCATCAAGGGCGACAACATCGATCAGCTCCTGGAGATGATCCTGCTGGTCTCCGAGGTGGAGGATCTGCAGGCCAACCCGGATCGCATGGCCCGGGGCACCGTGATCGAAGCCCACCTCGACAAGGCGAAGGGTCCGGTGGCCACCCTCCTGATCCAGAACGGCACCCTGCGCAACGGGGATGTGCTGGCGGCAGGCCCGGTGCTGGGCAAGGTGCGGGCCATGGTGGATGACTCCGGCAAGCGGGTGAAGGTGGCTGGCCCCTCCACGCCGGTCGAGGCCCTCGGCTTCAGCGAAGTGCCCACCGCGGGCGATGAGTTTGAGGTGTATGTCGATGAGAAGAGCGCCCGGGCCGTCGTGGGCGATCGTGCCACCGAAGCCCGCGCCAGCCGTCTGGCCCAGCAGATGGCCTCCCGAAGGGTATCGCTTGCCTCCATGTCCGGACAGGCCAGCGAAGGGGAGCTCAAGGAGCTCAACATCATCCTCAAGGCCGATGTGCAGGGCAGTGTGGAGGCGATCCTCGGTTCCCTCGAACAGCTGCCCCAGGAGGAGGTGCAGGTGCGGGTGCTCCTCTCCGCCCCTGGCGAGATCACGGAAACGGATGTGGACCTGGCAGCCGCTTCCGGGGCGGTGATCGTGGGCTTCAACACCTCCATGGCCCCAGGGGCCAAGCGGGCGGCCGACGCCACAGGGGTGGATGTGCGCGACTACGAGGTGATCTACAAGCTGCTGGAGGACATCCAACTGGCGATGGAGGGTCTGCTCGAACCCGAACTGGCAGAGGAGGCTCTCGGCGAGGCCGAGGTGCGGGCCGTGTTAACCATCGGCAAGGCCGCCGTGGCCGGCTGCTACATCACCAGCGGCAAGGTGCTGCGCAACTGCAAGGTGCGCGTGCTCCGCGGCAAGGAGGTGGTGTTCGAAGGGGATCTGGATTCCCTGCGTCGCAACAAGGACGACGTGAAGGAAGTGGCCACCGGCTTCGAGTGCGGCATCGGCTGTGATCGCTTCTCCTCCTGGCAGGAGGGGGATCGGATCGAGGCCTACCGCTTGGTCACCCAGCGACGCACACTCAGCACCTGAGCCCGGTGACCCCCCGCACCGAACCCCTGCTATGGATCCAGCTCCTGGGGCTGGTCGTCCTCCCTCTGGAGGCCCTGCTGATCCTGTTGGTGCTGGGCGGGAGCGATCCTGGGCCGTTGCCGGTTGTGGAGGAGGTGCTCTGCTGGAGCCTGGGTGCCCTGGCACCCGCCCTTCTGCTCTGGCGCAGTCCGGCGGATGTGTGGTCGCTGCTGCTGGCCCAGATTCCTGCCCGCGGAAGGCGGGAGCTGCAGCAACGGCTGAGCCGGCTGCAGGACACGCTCCCCCTCAGGGTTCTGGGGCCGGGCCTCGGGGCCCTGGTCCTGCTGCCTCTGCTGATCCGCCTGGATCAGCAGGCGGCCATCGCCGCTCCGCTCTGGCACCCGGGACACCTCCCCCGCCTGATGGCGCTGCTGCTGGTGGCTCTGGTGATGAGCCTGATGATCTGGCAGTGGCAGCAGCTGATGCAGTCGCTCTGGTTGCTGGGACGTTCTGAAGGGGCGATCGCTTCTGCCCAGCCGCTGGGCTCAGGGGAGCTCAGTGAAACGCGGCTGAGCCTGGGGCTGCCCCTGCTGCTGCCGGCGCCGCTTGTGTTCGCTGAACCGTCACCACCCCCAGAGCCTTCAGCTGTCAGCAGTCCGCCGCTGCCTGTCGAACCAGAGCAAGCCACCGCAGACGAGCAGGGCGCTGAACTGGATGAGCCAATCGCTTGAGGGCACCACCTCTCCGGCTGCACCCCGCATCGCCATCGTGGCCAGGCCCACCCCGGCCGAGGCGAACAGGGCAAACCACAGGGCACGCCTCAATCCCCGCCAGGGTGTGCGCGCCTCGGCCAGGAGGCGCTCCCTCACTTCTGGATCCAGTTTTGATCCCATGGCGATCCAGGCAATGGGGCGATGCTAGTTTCGCCAGCGGCGCCGGTGTAGCTCAGCGGTAGAGCAACTGATTCGTAATCAGTAGGTCGCAGGTTCAAATCCAGTCACCGGCTTTCTTCAGGCCTGGGGTGCTCCACAGGCTCCAGATGTCCGGCCTCCTCCAGTTCTTGCTCAAAGCCAAAGGCGGTGGAGCTTTCGAGCCGATCGGGGAACAGCACCCCATCCAGGTGATCGCACTCGTGCTGCACCACCCGGGCATGGAAGCCATTCACCACATCCTCCCGCTCCTCTCCGGAGGGATCACGCCAGGCAACGTGCAGAGCCTGCCAGCGCCTCACCTGCCCCCGCAATCCAGGCACACTCAGGCAGCCCTCCCACCCCAGCTGGGTGGCGGTGCCCACCGGCGTCAGCCGGGGGTTGATCAGCACGGTTTCCGGAATGGGCGAGGCGTCAGGGTAGCGGGGGTTGGATGTGATGCCGTAGATCACCACCCGCTGGAGAACACCGATCTGGGGGGCCGCCAGGCCGGCCCCATCCCGGGCGGCCATCGTGTCACGCAGGTCGTTGAGCAGGGCCATGAGCTGGGAGCCGCCGAACCACTCCTCGGGCACTGGCACAGCGGATTGCCGCAACCTGGGATCCCCCAGGCGCAGCACGGGGCGCACAGCCATTCTCAGAACAGGGGAGAAGGGTCCCCTCCAGCCTGCCAGGTGCCCGCCAACCACCTCAGCCCACCTTGGCCGCGGCAGATCCCTCGCCGGATCTAACCCTCCATCACCTCCTGCCCGGGAATCACCAGGGGCCTGCGGTGGGGCAAATTGCCAAAGTGCTCCCGGGCCACGGCCAGCAGCTGGCCCTCGCTGGGATCGGCGATGGCCAGGGTATCCACCCCCACCACACGCTCCAGCAGATCCGGACGGTGACGGCGCACATGGGCCAGCAGCAGTTGGCGCATGTCGCTCTCGCCAGTGCCATGGCCCAGCAAGAGGACCGCATCGGCCTCTTCCATCGCCAGCTGGATGCGGTTGAGGTAGTCGAAATCCCGCGGGGCCTTCTGGCCAGCGATATCGCGATCATGCCGGTGGCTGAGGTTCTCGCCGCTGCCCCAGAGGCCATGGGGAGTGAGCACGGCATGCTCCACCTCCTCACCCTCCAGCAGGAAAACGTCGGTGCGGTGGTGATCCAAGTGAATCACCAGCCGGCGGCTCTGATCCCCACGCACGGCGGGCCCTTCGGCCTCCGGATGCCCGGGCGTCACCCCCGCCTCCTGCAGGAGATGGCGAACCCGCAGCACGGCCTCTGGGTCCAGATCGGGGTGGTGCACCCCCTCCCCCACCTGCAGCCAGGTTTCCTGTCCCCCCGGGAGGCGAACCCTGAGGCGATGGCCCTCCAAGGGGGACACCTCGGCTCCCAGGGCATGGAGGAGAGCTTCCACCTTCGAGGCCCGAAGACCATGAACCAGCGGGTGGCTGAACAACACCTCCAGGGTGCGCTGATGCTCGCGTTTCATTGGGCGGCTGCCTCTGTTTCAAAGCTATCGAGGGCAAGAGCTGCCGCACGTGAGCGTCAGGGCGGGAACCTTCAGGCCTGCTCCACCTTGATCACATCCACCTCACCCCGGCCAATGCGGAGGAGTTCTCCCGCCGCCCGAACGGCCGCTTCATGGGTGCGGAAGTGATGGGCCTGTTCGATCAGCCGCACGTCCATAATGGTCTGATCGCGGCGATCGATCCCGAGAAACGCATCCATCCCCAGGCGCTTCAGCACATAGCGCTCAGGCTGGCTGCAGCCAAGTGGGTTGGAAGGATCGATTCCTGGTGTCCAGAATGGCATCCATTCACTTTAGTCGCCCCGCCGAAGTCTGCAGGCGCAACTTCAGGAGCTGGCCGGACCTCCGGACTCCACCAGACCACGGTGGTGCACTTCCGCCCATTGCACCATTTGCTGGGCCTCCCACAGGCTCTGGGTGGTCAGGCAATGCCTCTGCAGGTCGCAGATGCGGTAGGAGCCATCGGCCTCGTGGGTGATGGTGAACCCCGCCGGTGTCGTGATGGTCTCATCCACGGGGAGGTGGAGCAGCGCCATACCGGACTACACCCCAGCCACCCCCGCCTGGGGCTCCCTGGGAGGGTTGTGAAACGACTCGTTGCAGGGCGTGATGGTCCTGACATCGCAGCAGCCACCGCGGCCTGGGATGATGGGAGAGCGTTTCAACCGCCGGGATGTACACAGACTGGACTGCTGTCATTCTCCTGTTGCTGACCGCCGTTCCCTTGGCTGCAGTTGTCGGCACCACTGCCTTCTTTATCTGGCGGTCGAAACGATCGGGCGTGCGCTGAGCAACCCTGCCCGAGACAATCGAGGCAAGTGCGAAAGCGGCCATCCGCCAGCCGAAGAATGCCGCTGCCGCCGCAGCGCGAACAGGGCGCGAGGGCGGCCGGCCTTGGGGGAGGGGCCTGAGCGATGGAGGACTGCATGGCCAGGCCCGCGAAATGGTGTTGATTTACACACTTTGACGCCCCGGGAGTCCTCCCGCCCCGGGGGGAATCCGAAAGCTTTCTAAAGACTCCCCCACCAACTCCAAAGTCGGCTTCCCCCTCACCTCCGCCAGAAGCTCCGTAGCACTCAGCCGTGCCCCTTCCCCCACCAGTCCCGCGCTGGCAGCAAGCCGGCCGATCACCGCGGCGGCATCCAATCCCTCGGACCGAAGAACCTCCAGGCCTTCAGAGCCATCCCGCTTGCTCAGCCGTTGGCCCTTCCGATCCCGGAGAACGGGGACGTGGCCATAGCGGGGCGGGGGGTATCCCAGGGCCTGGCACACCGCCACATGGGCGCCGGTAGAAGGCCAGAGGTCCGCCCCGCGCACCACATCCGTGATGCCCAGGCTCAGCTCATCCACCGCCGTGGCCAGGTGATACGCCACGAGGCCATCGGCCCGCCGCAGCACCACATCGCCCACCTCCCTGGGGCCATCCAGCTCGCCGGCACCCCCCCACCGCTCCTGCCAGCGGATCGGACCCTCCGGCAGCCGCAGGCGCCAGCTGGGCCAACGGCCCTGGCGCTCCCCCCAGAAGGGGGGCTGGGCCCTGCAATGGCCGGGGTAAACGGCCAGCTGGCCGTGGGGAGCGGAGATGTCCGCCAGGAGCCGCCGGCTGCAGTGGCAGGGATAGAGCGCCCCTGAGCGCCGCAAGGCCGAGAGGACTGTGGAATAGATCCCCTGACGCCGGCTCTGGCGGACCACGGGACCATCCCAGTGCAACCCAAGCCACTGGAGGTCATGAAGGATGGCCTCCTCAGCCCCTGGCTTCACCCGGGGGTGGTCGAGGTCGTCGAGGCGGAGCAGCCAAATTCCACCCCACCGCCGGACCTCAAGCCAACTGAGAAGGGCCGTGCGGAGATTGCCCAGGTGCAGCGCCCCGCTGGGGGATGGGGCAAAACGGCCCCTCATCCCCTGCTGCCGCAGTCGCAGGCCTTGGGCGAACTGGTCCTTCAGGCCATCGGGCAGGTGAAGCGGGATCACTGGAGACAAAAAAGCGGCCCGTCGGGCCGCCATTGGGGCAGTGGGCAGAAGATCAGCCCTGCACCCGGTCCTTGAACAGCTTGCCTGCGGTGAAAGCCGGCACGCGCTTGGCAGGGATCTTGATTTTCTGGCCGGTCTTGGGGTTGAGGCCCTGGCGCTCGGAACGCTCACGGGGCTCAAAGGACCCGAAACCGAGGATGGAGACCTTTTTGCCTTCCACCACGGAATCGATGATGGTTTCAATGGCGGCATCAACGACCAGTGAAACGTCGGTCTTGGTGAGCTCGGTGCGAGCGGCAACGAGGTTGACGAGATCAGCTTTGTTCATGGGTTGAGGATGGGCCTCCGGTGAGCGGTCTGAGGAGCGGATGAAGGGGAGGCGGATCGGACAGCCGACCGCCACTGGCTTTGCGCCGCCCAATGGTATGGGGATTCACCCGGAGCGGCAACAATAAATTCAAGGAACCGCAGGCTTTCTGGCGCCTGGAACCATTGGCGAAACATTCGCCCCCTGCCCCACCCGCCTCTCAGGGCGCCAGCGGAACCTCCCTTTCACCGGCGCAGGAGGCTGCCAGTTGCTCGATCAGAAGGTCTCCATCCTGCACCAGAGCCTCGCCAGCCAGGGCTCCCAGGGCTGCACCCGTGGCGATCCAGCGGGGCGATCCGGGGGGCAACCAGCGCTGCAGATGCACCACACTGCGCCGTTGCCGCGGCCCATGGAAGCCCCTCGGGGAGAGCAGGGGGGCCAGCTGAGCAGGCCCCACAGGCACGAGCAGGCGCCCACAGAACAGGCCATCCACCGCCCCGGCCACCCCGCCACAGACATGGAGCACGGCCGCCCCCGGGCTGGGACCCGGGGTCCAGAGGAGGCGCAACCCCTCTGCCAGCGTGTACTCCGCAGTGAAGGTGGTGAGATTCGGGAGGCCCGGCAGCAGATAGGCCTCCTGCTCCTGCACGATCACTGGCCAGCCCAATTGCTCCTGCACCCAGCGGCAGCGTCCATGACCATCCCGCCCCAGGAGCACCATCCAGCCGGAGCGACCGGAGCGGCCCAGAAGGAACTCGCGGCTGGCCTCCGTTTCCGGCGGGCCATCGATCAGCAGATCACCGCCATCGGTCTCCAGCAGCCAGGCACTGCCCCCATGGGTGAGGGGATTGGGGGGGAACAACCACAGGCCCGGCTGTAGCAGCCTGGGCGGCCGACCAGGGCGTTCCGGCATCGGAGAGAAGGCCGATCCGGCCATGGCCCACACAGACAGGGGACAGGGGTGACCTTAATTTGGCTCCATTCGCGTAGCCTCGACGGTGATCAGGATTGGACAGCCCTGGCCGTTGGGGTCCTCCGCCACGGAGCGGGGGGTGAATTTCTCGGTGGTGGCCCCCCTGGCCACCAGGGTGGAGCTGCTGCTCTTTGCGGACGCCGAAGCGGAGGAGCCCAATGGCGTGATCGCCCTGGAGGGCCAGCACCGCTCAGGGGATCACTGGCATGTGGAGGTGGAGGGCATCGGCATCGGCACCTGTTACGGCTACCGGGTGTTTGGTCCGCTGGAGCCTGGCAACCATGGCTTCAATCCCTCCAAGGTGCTGTTGGATCCCTGTGCCCGGGCCATCGGCGGCTGGGATGGCTACCGGAGAAGCGCCGCAGTGGGGGCCATCCCCAACACCTCCTGCTGCCTCAAGGGCGTAGTGACGGAGCGGAATCGCTTTGATTTCGCCACCGCACCCCGCCCACGCCACACCTGGCAAAAGAGTGTGATCTATGAGCTGCATGTGGGGGGCTTCACCCAGGGGGCCGGGTGCCCCGTGCCTGAGGAGCGGCGTGGCACCCTGCTGGGGCTGATCGACACCCTGCCTTATCTGAAGGAGCTGGGGGTCACGGCCATTGAGCTGTTGCCGGTGATGGCCTTCGATCCGGAGGATGCCCCGGCCGGCCGCTACAACCACTGGGGCTACAGCCCCCTGAGCTGGATGGCCCCCCATCCGGGCTATCTGGTGAACCCCGATCCCCTGGCCGCCCGCAACGAGGTGCGCACCCTGGTGAGCGCATGCCACCAGGCCGGTCTGGAGGTGCTCCTGGATGTGGTTTACAACCACACCACCGAAGGCAACCAGGCCGGGCCGACCCTGAGCTGGCGAGGCTTCGCCGATACCACCTACTACCACCAGAACAGCCGGGGCGACTATCTGGATGTGAGCGGCTGCGGCAACAGCATCGCCGCCAATCAACCCCTCAGTCGTCGGCTGATCCTGGAATCCCTCTGCTGCTGGGCCAACGAGCTGGGCATCGATGGCTTCCGCTTCGATCTGGGGATTGCCCTCAGCCGGGGGGAGGAACTGATGCCCCTGGATCACCCGCCCCTGTTCGAGGCCATGGAGGCCCATCCGGAGCTCAGCGATCTGAAGCTGGTGAGTGAACCCTGGGATTGCGGCGGCCTCTACCGCATGGCCGACTTTCCAGCCCGCCGGGTGGCCACCTGGAACGGCCGCTTCCGCGACGACATGCGCCGCTTCTGGAAGGGAGACGAGAAGTGCTGCTGGCCCATGAGCCAGCGGCTGGCGGGCAATCCCGATCTCTATGGGGGCCAGCCGGCCCCGCTGGGGCGGAGCATCACCTTCCTCACGGCCCATGACGGTTTCACCCTGGCGGATCTGGTGAGCTACGACCGCAAGCACAACCTGGCCAACGGCGAAAACGACCGGGACGGCGACAACCACAACAACAGCTGGAACCACGGCGTGGAGGGCCCCAGCACGGACCGGGCCGTGACAGCCCTGCGGGATCGGCAGATGCGCAACCTGCTCACCAGCCTGATGGTGGCCCCGGGGGTGCCGATGCTGCTGATGGGGGATGAGGTGCGCCGCAGCCAGGGGGGCAACAACAACAGCTGGTGTCAGAACAACCTCCTGGGCTGGATGCACTGGCAGCCGGATGACACCGATCTGGCCCTCAGGCGGTTCATCGCCCGGCTGATCGCACTGAGGCAACGGCTGGCGTTCCTGCTCAACCCCGAGATGCCGATCGCCGATGCTGCCCCGCGGCGAGCCGGCGATGGCCACGTCCTCTGGCGGGAATGGCACGGGGTGGAGCTGCACAAGCCCGACTGGGCCAGCTGGTCGCACAGCCTGGCCTGGAGCCTGCACGACAGCCAGCAGGGCCCCCTGCTGTGGTGCGGATGCAACGCGTATTACAAGGCGATGCACTTCGATCTGCCCCCCACCAAGGCCGGCTGGATGCGGGTGATCGATACGGCTCTCCCCCCGGGAGAGGATCTCCCGGAGACGCCGGAACGCTGGACTCCCCCAGGGGCGCCCCTGGAAAGCCGCAGCCTGATGCTGATGCTGCACCCCTCCCTGGTGAGCTGAGCCAGGCGCAGACTCTCAGATCACCGCCCTGGCGAGCTGGAGGATGCGGGCGAAGGCCACGGTGTAGAGGGCCAGCACCATGCCGTTGAAGATCAGCACGGCGATGCGACCCGTGCGTCATTCAAGGGATGAAATCCATCCATACCACATCAGCAATGCCGCGGAAATCGCTGTCCATGGTGTGCAGCCTGGCCTGCTGATCCCGGGCCGTGGCCAGGATGATGCTGTCAGCCATCGGCAGCTGCAGCGCATGGCTGAGTTGGGCCGCCGCCAGGGCCAGCCGGCTGTCGAGAGCCACCACCTGGCCGCATTGCATGGCCGCGGCCGCCTGAATGGCCTGGGCCTCCCCGTGTTCGCGCAGCACCCACTTGAACACCTCAAAGATGGTGAGCGCCGGCACCACGAGGGAGCCTGCATCGGCCATCAGGGCCAGGAAGTGGTCGGCCTGCCGTCCATCGGTGAACACCTCGATCCAGCCCGAGGAATCCACCACCACCCGGGTAAGGGTCACAGGCGATCTCCCTCCCGCTGGAAGGTGTTCTTGCCTTGCAGAAAACCACGCAGCGCCGCTGGCGGCTGGGTGGGCACCAGCTCAATACGCCCCGGCAAGGCGATCACCTGCAGGGTGTGCCCAGGGCTGAGGCCGAACTGCTCGCGGACCCGCCTGGGGATCACCACCTGAAACTTCGTGGAGACAGTGGTGATATCCATGGCGCTTCCGTCATACGAGAAGGTGAACGATCCTAAGCCGTTTTGCACGTGGGGCGCTGCCCACGTCGAAGCGCTCGCAGGGGATCCAGCCGCCAGGGCGATCCATGACGTCAGAAATCTGCAAACTGAACCTTCACGGCCGGGATCCCCTGCAAGGTTCGGCTCTGCACGCCGTGGCTTCCCCTCTGCCGCCCGCTGGGTGCTGAGCAGCGACATCCGCTTGCAGGCGGGGGTTGCCTCCTCGCGGCGGCTGATACTGATGGGCCTCTACAACATGGCCCTCCACAAACCGCGGCTGGCCTGACGCAGGAGCAGGACAAAATTTCGAGAAAAGGAAGCGGGCGGCAGGAATCGAACCCGCATCATCAGCTTGGAAGGCTGAGGTTTTACCACTAAACTACGCCCGCAAAACGGGTTGAACCGGGTGTTGGATCCCAAAGAATTGGACCCAACCTGGAGTCAGCCGGAAATCGGCAGCACCTAGGCCCCATTCTTCCACAGGCCTGTGCGGCTCGCCCGCGGCGGAAAGCTCAAGCATGATGACCTGCGGTTTCGGCAGCCCGTTTGACCTCTCCCTCCGTGCCCCCCTCCCCAGAAGGCTCGGCCGACGCCTTGGCGGCAGCGGATGAAGGCCGCCTGATGGTGTCCTACGGCCTCGGGGATGCGGGCACCGGCATGGCGGCCTCCCTGATCGGCTTCTATCTGTTCGTCTTTTACACCTCGGCCGCCGGGCTCCCCTCCTGGATGGCAGGGTTGGTGCTGATGCTCGCCCGCATCTGGGATGCGATCAATGATCCGATCGTGGGCTGGCTGAGCGATCGCACCCGCCATCCCAACGGCCCCCGCCTGCCCTGGATGCTCTGGAGCGCCATTCCCCTCGGGGTGGCCATGGCGGCGATGTGGTGGCTGCCCCCCGGCAGCCAGTGGGTGAAATTCACTTATTTCGTAGCCATCTCAGTGGTGGCCAACAGCCTCTACACCTGCGTCAACCTGCCCTACACCGCCCTGATGGCGGAGCTCACCAGCAGCACCCCCCAGCGCACCCGTCTGAACCGGGCCCGGTTCACCGGCTCGATCATCGCGGGGCTGGTGGGGATCGTGCTGGGCGGGGTGCTGCTGAAGGATCACTCCAATCCCACGAAATACTGGCAGCTAGGGATGCTCTCTGGCCTGGTGATCAGCGCCAGTACCCTGGCCTGCTGCTGGGGCATCGCCCCCACGGCCCGCCTGGCCCAGCAGCCCAACCCTTCCAAGGGCTCCACCCGCCGGCTCCTGGGGCGCATCGGCGAGAACGGCCGCTTCCTGAGGGTGCTGGGGCTCTACCTGCTGCTCTGGTGTGGCCTGCAGCTGATGCAGACCGCCGCTCTGATTTTTCTGCCGGTGGTGATGCGGCTGCCGGAAAGCTGGAGCAACTGGATTCTTCTGCCCTTCCAGCTGAGCACCCTGGCGGGCCTCCAGCTCTGGACCCTGGTGAGCCATCGCCAGGGAAGGCTCCGCGCCCTGGCCTGGGGCGCGGGCTTCTGGGTGACGGGCTGCCTGGCGGCCATGCTGCTGGTGCCTCTCGACAGCCAGCTCGGCCCCTTGGCCAGCCTCTCCAACCAGCTCCGCCTGGCGGCGCTGGTGGTGGCGATCCTGGTGGTGGGTCTTGGAGCCTCCACGGCCTATCTCATCCCCTGGTCGCTCCTGCCCGATGCGATCGATGTGGATCCAGACAAACCCGCCGGGCTCTACAGCGCCTTCATGGTGTTCGTGCAGAAGCTCTGCATCAGCCTGGTGCTCTTCGGCTTCGGCAGCCTGATGACCCTCAGTGGCTACCTGCCCAGCCTTGGCAGCGCCCAACCCCCATCGGCCCTGGTGGCCATCCGCCTCTGCATGGGCCTCATTCCTGCCCTGCTGGTGGTGCTTGGCCTGGTGGTGATGCGCCGCTGGCCCAGGGGCACGGAACGGCCGCTGGGGGTCGAAGCGCCATGACGAGCACACGCCGGCTGAAGGGTGTTGCGCCCCCCCGCTGGCTCAGCCGGCTGGGCACCAGCCTGATGCTTGGCGGCCAGGCCGTGAGTGCCATCGCCAGGGGGCGCATCCATCCCGGCGACCTGCTGGCGGAACTTCTGGAGGCTGGGCCCGGCAGTGTGCTCATCGTGCTGATCACCGGCCTGGCGGCCGGCACGGTGTTCAACATTCAGGTGGCCGCTGAGCTCTCGCGGCAGGGAGCGAACGCGGCGGTGGGGGGCCTCCTTTCCCTCGGACTCTCCCGGGAGATCGCGCCGCTGCTCACCACCATGCTCCTCACCGGAAAGGTGGCCACGGCCTATGCAGCCCAGCTCGGCACCATGAAGGTGACCGAACAGATCGATGCCATCACCATGCTCCGCACCGACCCGGTGGATTACCTGGTGGTGCCGCGCTTGCTGGCATTGGTGATCATGTCGCCCGTGCAGTGCCTGCTGTTCTTCTGGATGGCCCTCTGGTCGGGCCAGATGAGCAGCACCCTGCTCTACAGCATTCCCCCCAGTGTGTTCTGGACCTCTGTGCGCACCTGGATGAAGCCCGACGATCTGCCCTCCATGCTGCTCAAATCGGTGGTGTTCGGGCTGATCGTGGCCGTGCTGGCCTGCGGCTGGGGACTCAGCACAAAGGGCGGGCCGAAGGAGGTGGGCACCAGCACCACAGGAGCCGTAGTGATGATTCTGGTCACTGTGGCACTGGCGGATGTGGTCCTCACTCAGATCCTCTTTGGAACCTGAGCCAGCGGCGCCCGGGTCAGAATCCCCGTCGTGCCATCCACAGACGACCATGGCGATCGCCGACCCAACCAATGCCGAGGCCGCCTCTTCTGAGGACGTCACCCTGGCGCCCAGGTTCTGGGTGCCCCTGGGGCTGACCCTGCTCGCCGCCCTGGTGCTGGTGGGCACCCCCCGCTGGGGTGGAGCCCCGTGGGTGGGACTGGCCATGCTGGCCTTTGCCTCCTTCCTCCTGGTGCAGACCGCCGTGCTGCGGCTGTGCTTCAGCGCCGATGCTCTCCTGGTGTTGCGCAGCGGTAAGGAGATCCGCCGGTTCCCCTACAGCGAATGGCTCGCCTGGCGGCTGTTCTCCCCCGCCCTGCCGGTGCTGTTCTATTTCCGGGAGCAGAAGAGCCCCCACCTCCTGCCCATGCTCTTCGATGCCACCGTCCTGCGGGCGCAACTGGAGCAGCGCGTGCACCTTCCCGCCTCCCCCAGGCCATGACGAACGACACCGACCCCACCAACCCCGAGACCCTCCAGCCGGACGGGCCAGGCAGCAGCCCTGAGGACAGGCAGCAGCTCCTTGACCTTGCGCTGCAGGAGCTGCGTCAGAAACGGCAGGCTCTGCAGGAGGAGATCCGGGCGTTGGAGGAGCGCAGGGGCCTGATCAACGCCGAGATCAACAGCACCTTCAGCGGCCAGTCGGAAGAGATCGCCAAGCGGGTGCGTGGATTCCAGGACTATCTGGTAGGCGCGCTGCAGGATCTGGCGGCCTCCGCCGAACAGGCCCAGCTGGTGAGTCAGCCCCTGCTAGTGCAGCCATCTTCCCTGGATCAGCAACAGGCTGCGGAGGCCGCTGCGCCCCAGGTCGCCCCTGCGGCCGCAGGCCTGTTCAGCCAGGACGAAGCCGTGATCCGCGACTGGTTGGCCAGCTTCCAGGGCCAACCGGACTTCTCCGCCGATCCCTGGCGTCTGCGCCGCACCCTCGATGCGGAAGGGGCCACCCTGCTGGAGGACTGGTTTCTGCGCCAGGGCGGCAGAGGGGCCCAGCCCAGCCGCGGCACCCGACTGCGCAACGTGGTGGTGACCTCCGCGGCCATCGCCATCCTCGGGGATCTCTATGGCGAGCGGTTCCAGACCCTGGTGATGGCGAGCCAGCCGGAACGGCTCGGGGAGTGGCGTCGGGGCCTCCAGGACTGCCTGGGGTTGAGCCGGGAAGATTTTGGCCCCAACAGTGGCATCGTGCTCTTCGAGCGTCCGGAGGCCCTGGTGGAACGGGCCGACCGGCTGGAGGAGCAGAACGAGCTGCCCTTCATCGTGATCGATGCCGCGGAACGGGCGATCGAAATCCCGATCCTGCAGTTCCCGATCTGGCTGGCCTTCGCCGGATCCCCCATCGAACTGGCCGCCGAAGATGACCTCTACTGAACCCATCGCCGCCATGCTGCTCCCCCTGGCCATTCTTCTGGCCGGCTATCTGCTGGGATCGATCCCCTTTGGCTATCTGGCGGCCCGCTGGCTGGGGGGGATCGACATTCGCCAGGAGGGATCAGGCTCCACCGGTGCCACCAACGTGCTTCGAGTGCTGGGAAAAGGCCCAGCGCTGGTGGTGTTTGTGCTCGATGTGCTCAAGGGAACCGCCGCGGTTGTACTGGCGAGGGTTGTGCTGGGCGGCTCCCTGAGCGGGGGGGAGGCCATGAGCGGCACGGGGCTGGATGGGTGGGTGGTGGCGGCAGGTCTGGCGGCCCTGGCCGGCCACAGCTGGCCGGTGTGGCTTGGATGGCGCGGGGGCAAGGCGGTGGCCACGGGGCTGGGCATGCTGCTGGGCCTCGCCTGGCCCGTTGGCCTGGCCTGTTTCGGGCTCTTCCTGGCTGTGCTCAGCATCAGCCGCATCGTCTCCCTCTCGTGCATGGTGGCGGCGATTGGTCTGCCTCTCCTCATGCTGGGCTGGTTCCCAGGGCACGGTGGCTTTCGCCCCGCCTATCTCGCTCTGGCCGTCCTCACCACCCTGCTGGTGCTCTGGCGCCATCGCAGCAATCTGAAGCGCCTGCTGGAAGGCACCGAGCCCCGACTGGGGAGCTCGAAAGCCTCCTAGCCCAAAGCCCGGCTGCGCTCGGCAGCGGCAAGCACGGCCTCGAGCAACGCGGATCGCAGACCGGAACGTTCCAGCTGGCGCAGTCCAGCGATCGTGGTGCCGGAAGGGCTGCTCACCATGTCCTTGAGCTGGCCGGGATGGAGATCCTTCCCCTCGAGCAGGGCCGCGGTGCCGGCGAGGGTGCGCTGGGCGAGGGTCTGGGCCAGTCTCCGGGGAAGACCAGCAGCCACGGCACCATCGGCGAGGGCCTCCGTAACCAGAGCCACAAAGGCCGGACCGGAAGCGGTGAGCGCCAGGAAGGCATCCAGATGCCCCTCTGGCAAGGTCCACACATCACCGACCCGTCGGAACAGCTGCTCCACCCATTCCAGCTGGTCTAGAGCCGGTTCCTGGCCCCAGGCCAGAGCCGTGAGGCCAGAGCGCACAAGGGCTGGGGTGTTCACCACGGCCCGCACGCAGGTTCGCCCGGGAAACAGGCGTTGCAACCGCTCCAAGCGCACGCCCGCCAGGATGGAGATCAACAGCTGCCCGGGGGGGGCAGGGAATCGCTCAACAAGCGCAGCAGCCCGCTGGGCCACATCATCCAATTGCTGGGGTTTGACCGCAAGCAGCACCACCTGCGACTGCCAGGCACTGCTGGGATCGGTGCTCACCCCAAGGGAAAAGCTTCCCAACCTGGAGGAGGCCCAGCGGGCCTTGGAAGCCTCCGAAGCCACAACGGCGTGGAGACGTTGCGACGACACCAGACCATCTTCCAACCAGGGTTCCAAAAGAGCCTGGGCCATTCGGCCAAGACCCACCACGCCGAAGGAAGGGGAACGACCGGAGGCGGGGGAGCTGTCGATCAACCGAGCAGGTCGGAGCGGCCCCAGGCCGGGCTGGGCGCCGCTTCCTGGGGCTCAGGGGGAGTGGAGCGAGGGCTGGAGCTCACCGTGGGGGACGTGGTCTCTTCGCTGCTGGCCGCCGTGACGGTCACACAGCTGGGAGCGAACAGGAAGATGCTTTCCCCCACACGCTCCTGATGGCCATCAATGGCGTAGGTACCACCAGCCACGAAATCCACCGCACGCTGGGCCTGGTCAGGCTCCATCATGGTGAGGTTGAGAATCACCGTTTTCCGCTCCCGCAGTGCCTGGATCGCACGGGGCATCTCATCGAAACTGCGGGGCTCCATCAGCATCACCTCGGCCACCGCATTGGTGAGCCCAGGCATGCCAATCACATTGGTGCCGGCGAAGGGATCATCGCCACTGGGGGAAGCGAAATCGGGGCTGATGGCCAGGGCAGAGGAACTGCGGGCGGAGCTGGTGGTGGAGTCGAAACCATCCCCGGCGTCGTAATCCAGCTCGTCGTCGTAATCGCCATCAAGGTAGTCGTCACCTGAAACGACAGCACGGAGACGGGAAAACAACGACACGAATCGGACCTCGGGGATTGGAGCTTGCACCTGGATAGCGTCCCACAGGTCGGCTTGCAACCACCTGTGGTGTGGTCGTCCGGTGATCCGGCCACCTTACCCGCCCGCAGGAGGCCGCTCGCCGAAGAGCCCAGAACCCACACGAACCCAGGTGCTGCCTGCCTTCACAGCCTCTTGCCAGTCGCCGCTCATGCCCATGGACAGCTCTGGCAGACCGAGCTCCCTGGCCAGGGCGGCACACTGCTGGAAAAGGGCAAGGCGTTCATGGGGCTTCAACCCCTGGGGTGCCATGGTCATCAGCCCCTGGAGCCGGAGGGGATCCATCGCCGCCAGGTCAGGGCAGAGCAGGCGCAACGTGGCTGGATCAAACCCGGTCTTGCCTGGATCCGGCAAGATTTTCACTTGAGCGAAGACCACCGGAGACACCCCCTCCTCCTGGGCGATGCGCTGCAGCCGCTCAGCGAGGGGCAGGCTGTCGAGGGAATGGATGGTGCCGAAGTGCCGCAGGACCCCTCGCACCTTGTTGGCCTGCAGGCGGCCGATGAAATGCCAGTCGAGGGGAGGGAGATCCCCCAAGGCCAGCTGCTTGGCCTGGGCTTCCTGCAGACGGCTCTCGCCGAAGCTCTGCTGCCCCAGGGCCATAGCTTCGCGAATCACCTCCGCCGGTTGGCCCTTGCTCACGGCCAGCAAACGGCAGCTGGGGGGCAGGCTGTGGCGCAAGGCCGCGAAGCGATCGGCCATCGCCGGAACGGCGGCCATGGCTGTCAGAGAAAGGTCTGGTCAAAGAGCTGGCGCCAGCGGGCCAGCTCCATCTTGCCCTCCCTGCGGGCACGGGCCAGATTCTGCTCTGCAAAATGGCGGGCATCCGTGAGGGGAATCACCTCAAATATGGCGCCTTTGGCCTGCAGAGTGACCAGAAAAAAGATCCTCTGGGCATAGAGCGTAGCGAAGAGATCCCTGTTCTCCCCAGCCGGAGCGACCCGATAGAGCATCCCGAAGGTGGGATGGCTGAGATACCGCTCTGCGCTCACGAGCCACAACGAACTACGCCCATTAAAGGCCACAGGCTGCTGGGCGCCCACGAACCACCATTCAGGCCAATCCCGCTCTCCACCGCAACAGCAGGAGCAGGACCAGCCCCAGGGTACCGAGCAAGGTGGGGAGCCAGGCGGTGGGTTGTGGTTGATGCAGGCGATCCGGCGGCAACCAATGGCCTCCCCGGGCCATCAGGGCTTCGGCCCCCTGTTCAGATCGCAGCAAAACGTTAGCCAGGAGGCGCTCCCCCACCGCCAGCACCAGGGTCAGTCCAGCTTTCCAGCCGAGGGATCGAAGATTCACCGCGCGGGTGGCCAGGGCCCGCAGGAGATTCTGCAGCTCCTCTTGCACAAGGGGCAGAAACCGCAGGGCCAGCAGAAGCGTGAACCCCAGCCGCTCCATCGGCCAGCCCAGCCAGGCCAGGGGGCGCAACCACCAGTTAATGGCCCAGACCAGGGCTTCAGGAGCCGTGGTGAGAAGCAGAAGGTTGGCGCTGTGCACCACCGTGAAGAGCAGGGTGGACGCATTCAGAGCCAGCTCCGCCGATTTGCGGGTGACCACCAGCGGGCCCAGGGACAGGGGGCCCAAACCAACCGGGCCCCAGCGGGCCAGCTCCCAGGGCAGGCCAGTGCGTTCAGGGGTCCCGCCCCCCTGCGAGGGAGCCAGAAGAATCTCCCCTGGAGGCCGTTGCAATCCAGCGCCTGGAGCCGGAGAGGCCGGCAGCACCAGGGAGAGCAGACCCACCAGCAACGCGAAGGCCAGCAGGGCCGGCACCGATCGACGCCACAGCCGCAGCGGCACCCCACTGAAAAGGGTCACCAGCAACAGCAGGCCCACCAGCGAAAGCCGCCAGCCGGGGCCCGCCAGCACGGGTGTCACCAAGAACGCCAGGGTCCAGGCCAGTTTCAGCCGGGGATCCAGACGGTGCAACCAGCCGGATCCCTCCCCGGAGGAGGCATCCACGTATTGGCCGATCGGAATCTGGCGCAGCCAGTCCATCAGCGGCGATCGATCCCTTGACGGGCCTGATCCCTCTCGGCATCACGCTGCTGCTTTCCCCGCCAAAAAAGCCGAATGGGAGTGCCCTCAAAGCCGAGGCCCTCCCGGATCTGCCGCTCCACATAGCGGCGGTAGGTGTCGCCGAAGAGCTTCGGTTCGTTGACGAACAGGGTGAAGCTTGGTGGTCTGGAGGCCACCTGGGTGCCGTAGTAGAGGCGGCCCTGGCGGCCCCCCCGGGTAGCAGGAGGCGAGCGCCACTGGAGCGCCTCCTGCAGCACTTCATTCACCACCGAGGTGCTCACCCGGCGCTGATGCTGCTCCACCGCAGCGGCAGCCAGGGGGAAAATCCCCTGCACCCGCTGGCCGGTGAGGGCGGAGGTGAACAGCATCGGGGCCCAATCCAGGAAATAGAGCCGATTGCGGAGCTCCCGTTCCATCTGGGTGAGGGTGTGGCTGTCCTTCTCCACCGCATCCCACTTGTTCACCACCACCACGCAGGCCCGGCCGGCATCCTCGATGCGGCCGGCCAGCCGTTGGTCCTGCTCGGTGACGCCATCGAGGGCATCGATCACCAGCACACAGACATCACTGCGATCAATCGCCTTGAAGCTGCGGTTGATGCCAAAGAACTCCGGGCCATACTCCACGCTGCTGCGGCGCCGGATCCCTGCCGTATCGAGGAGCTTCCAGCAGCGCCCATCCCGCTCGAGGGTGGTGTCGATGGTGTCGCGGGTGGTGCCACGGATCGGGCTCACGATGGCGCGCGGCTCTCCGCAGATGGCATTGAGCAGGCTCGACTTGCCCACATTGGGACGACCGATGATGGCCATCTGGATGGGTTCCCCACCCTCTTCCTCCGGTGCCGGGGGCAGAAGGGTCACCAGTTGATCGAGCAACTCTCCGGTGCCGGCGCCATGGATGGCGGAAATGGCATAGGGCTCCCCTAGCCCGAGGCTCCAGAATTCGGACGCCATGGCCAGGCCCTGCTGGGGCGACTCACATTTGTTCACCGCCACCAGCACGGGCACCTTCTGGAAGCGGAGCCATTCAGCGATGCTCTCATCGGCGGCGGTGAGACCCTGCTGCCCATCCACCACCATCACAGCGGCGGCGGCCTCCTCCAGAGCAAGCTTGGCCTGCTCCCGGATCTCGGGAAGAAACTCGCTGTCGTCGGCGAACACCAGACCGCCCGTATCCACCACCTTGAAGTGGTGATCGCCCCAGAAGGCCTCCTGATAGGTGCGATCACGGGTGACCCCTGGCTCATCGTGCACGATGGCTTCCCGGCTGCGGCACAGCCGGTTCACAAAGGTCGACTTCCCCACATTGGGGCGCCCGAGGATGGCCACCACCGGAAGAGCCAAGCTGTAGAACCCCACCGACTGGTGCTTCCTCGACCCTAACGCGCAGCCACATCATCAGCTCACGGAAGGATCGCCGGCGTGGCCGTAGCGAGGATCGGCGGGCGGGTCCAGCAGGGGAGGGAGGGGGCCGGTGTCAAGGAGCGGTTCGCCACGCTCGGCGAGTTGGGCCAGCAACCAGTTCACGGCGGTGGCTCTGCGGGTGCGCCGCGGATAGAGCTCGCCGATGCGGTAGCCGGCAAAGCCCAGTTGCTGCTTCAGCAGCTGCTTGTGGGGGGACGGCACGGAACGGGTGAGCGCCACGCTGGCGGGCCGCTGGGCGATCACCTCGGGCGCCTGAGGAAACGCCTGGGCCCAGAGGGCTGGGGTGTCGGGCCCTGCTTGCCAGGGGGTACTGGCCTCGTCCTCAGGGGGCAGATAGCCCAGGCGTTGCCACACCAATTCACAAACAAAACGGTCACTGGTGCGGTCCGCCAGCACCGCCTCCAGAAGAGCCCGGCTGAGGGGGTAAGGCATCAACCGCCATTCAACAATGGGCCACCATGATGACCGTTCCGCCCCCTCTCCTGCTTGCCGGCAACGGCACGCCCCGTCAGCTCAGCTGCCGTGTGCTCCAATCCCCTCTGGCCGGGGTGAGCGACCGGGTGTTCCGCAGCCTGGTGCGCCGCTGGGCACCAGACGCCCTGCTGTTCACGGAGATGGTGAATGCCACCAGCCTGGAGCTGGGCCATGGCACCCGGAAGGTGCAGGAGCTGGCGGAGGAATGCGGCCCCATTGCTGTACAGCTCTTCGACCACCGACCTGGGGCCATGGCGGAAGCTGCCCGGCGGGCCGAAGGCGCCGGGGCCTTTTTGATCGACATCAACATGGGCTGCCCCGTGAAGAAGATCGCCCGCAAGGGAGGTGGCAGTGGGCTGATCCGTGACCCGGATCTGGCGGCACGCATCCTGGAGGCGGTGGCGGCGGCGGTTCGCATCCCTGTCACCGTGAAGACGCGCCTGGGCTGGTGCGGCAACCCAGACGCCGTGGCCTGGTGCCGGCGGCTGGAGGAGGCCGGCGCCCAGCTGCTCACCCTGCATGGCCGCACTCGCGAACAGGGATTCCGCGGCCAGGCCGACTGGGCCGCAATCGCTGCGGTGAAACAGGCCCTGCAGATTCCAGTGATCGCCAATGGGGATGTGTGCAGTCCGGAAGAAGCCCGGCGTTGTCTGGCCGTCACCGGCGCCGATGGGGTGATGGTGGGGCGCGGCACCATGGGCGCTCCGTGGCTGGTGGGGCAGATCGATGCGGCTCTGAACGGCCGGCCTGTGCCGCCCACCCCAGGCGCCCTGGAGCGTGTCCAGCTGGCGAGAGAACAACTGCTGGCGCTGGTCTTGGCCCACGGAGACCAAGGCCTGCTGATCGCACGTAAGCACATGAGCTGGACCTGCACCGGCTTCCCCGGCGCACCCCAGCTGCGCCATGCCCTGATGCGGGCCTCCACGGTTGCAGAAGCTCTGGATCTCCTGCGCACCGCCGCGCTCAAGGCAGCACCTCCGGCCAGCTCAAACGGATCAGGAGGAGGGAGAAGTAGGGCTGCTCCTCCCCTGGAACCTTGGTGGCCGGGGCCAGCCGCTGATCAGGCCAGCCCACCCGCTGGGCTAGGAGCGCCTGCTCCAACAGCGCCCGTTCCGCCAGCCGCTGCCGCACCCAGGGCCAGCGGCGGCCCAGCTTGAGGAGCACCAGCACCCCATCGGTGCAGGCGTCCAAAAGCCGGTCGAGCTCTTCCGGCGTCCCCGGGGTGGGGCGGATCAGGAGAGGCTCCTGCTGCAGGGCCAGGGGCCAGGGGCCTGCCTGGCCGCAGGCCGCAGCTGCTGCTGCGGCCACGGAGGTAATGCCAGGCACCACCTGCAAAGGCACGGCAGGATGGCGAGCCGCCAGGGCCAGCAAGAGGTAGGAGCCCGAGGCATAGAGGGAGGCATCGCCCTCGCAGAGCAGGGCCACCGTGGAGCCAGCCGTCACCTCGGCCGCCAGGGCGTCAGCTGCGTCATGCCAGGCCAGCCTGCGGGGCTCGGCCGCCTCCACCATCGGCAGCACCAGCGGCAATCGCTTCTGAGCTTCAGCGATCCAGGGCTCTGCGATCCGGGCCGCCATCCCCTCACCCCCCTCCCGGGCCACCGGATAGGCCACCACCGCAGCTGAGGCGATGGCTTGCACGGCCGCCACGGTGAGCAGGTGAGGATCCCCGGGGCCCACGCCCACAAGAATCACAGCGGGCTGAGGCGAAACGGGGCCCTCGCCAAGGGTCTGCAGCAGGGAAGCGATCGTGGAACCTCGCAACCACTGCCCCTTTCTAAGCTCAGGGAGACGGCCCCGTTCCATCCGATGACCAAGCTGGAGATCTTCGCCGGCGACGATGAGGGAATCCCCCTTCCCTCCTTCTCCAGCAACCACCCGGAGCACATCCGCGGGGCTCTGGCAGAGCGGGGCATCGATTTCGAGCGCTGGACCACCAGCGAAACGCTGGATCCAGCTGCCGATCCCAACGAAATCATCGCGGCCTACGCGCCGGAGATCGCCCGGGTGCAGGCCACGGGCCGTTATCCCACGGTGGATGCCATCCGCCTCACTCCCGACCACCCCGAGCGGGATGTGCTCCGCCATAAATTTCTGGCGGAGCACATCCACCGGGAAGATGAGGTGCGGTTCTTCGTGGAAGGTCAAGGGCTGTTCTGCCTTCACATCGGACAAGAGGTGCTGCAGCTGCTCTGCACCAGGAACGACTTTCTCAGGGTGCCCGCCGGCACGAGGCACTGGTTCGACATGGGCTCTACCCCGCGCTTCACCGCCATCCGCTTCTTTGACAACCCGGAGGGCTGGGTGGCTCAGTTCACAGGCGATCCCATTGCGGAGCGGTTTCCGCTGCTGGATTGATCCCCACGGAATGCATCCGCACGTCCTGAAGAGAGGCCAGCTCCCCCGTCAGAGCCTGCACTTCCACGGCCGCAAGCTCCCGGAGGCGATTCACCGTGGCGTCACGGCCGAAACGGGATTCGCCCAGAAGCCAGTAGAGCCCAAAGTGCCTGGCTTCGCTGACCAGCAGCTCGCCGTACAACGCCCGAAGCTCGGGATCGCTGCTGTGGGCCGCCAGCAGGGCCATGCGCTCGTGGCTTCGGGCTTCGATGAGCCCCGCCACCAGGAACGAATCCAGCATCCGTTCGGGCTCACCGCGCCGGACCGCCGCGGTGAGGGTGGAGCCATAGGCGGGGGGAGCCAGGGACGTGAGGGGAATGCCACGGCGCTGCAGCGCCCCCAACACGAGCTCGAAGTGTTCGAGCTCCTCCCGCGCCAAGGCGCTCAGGGCACCTCCCAGGGCCTCATCGGTGGGATAGCGGAACATCAACTGCAGGGCCACTCCCGCCGCCTTGCGCTCGCAATGGGCATGGTCGATCAGCACCAGATCCGGGCGCGCCTGGGCCGCTGCGAGCCAGGCGGCATCTGTGGGAGCCTCCAGCCACTTGACCCGGGCCGAGGGGGCATCCAGCCGGGTCCTCATGCGCCGGACTCCTTCCTCAGGTGGGCCACCAGCCCCTGCAGGGCGAGGTCGTAGCTGAGGGGCCCGAAGCCGCAGATCACGCCCACGGCCTTGTCCGCCAGATGGGAATGGTGACGAAAGGTCTCCCGGGCATGCACATTGCTGAGGTGCAGTTCCACGAAGGGAATCGCCACGCCCAGAAGCGCATCCCGCAGGGCGATGGAGGTGTGCGTGAAAGCGCCGGCGTTGATCAGGATGCCGTCGGCCTGGCCACGGGCGGCCTGGATCCGGTCCACGAGTGCCCCCTCATGGTTGCTCTGAAAGCAGTCCAGAGACACGCCCAGTCCATCGGCCTGACGGCGGAGCTGTCCCTCGATGGCCTCCAGGGTCTGGGCTCCATAAAGCCCTGGCTCCCTCTGGCCAAGGAGGTTGAGGTTGGGACCGTTAAGCAGGAGAAGGCGCAGCACCCGGGACATCCATGACCTCCGCAGCGATCGTAGGGAGAGGGAGGAGCAGCTGGTAAGTTGGCCTGGTGTGGTTCGGGTCGGTGCCCGAGTGGTTAATGGGGGCGGACTGTAAATCCGCTGGCTCTGCCTACGTTGGTTCAAATCCAACCCGGCCCACCTTTCCACATGCCCTTGTAGCTCAGCGGTAGAGCACTCCCTTGGTAAGGGAGA
>JBJTQT010000157.1:0-5041 GCA_046075745.1 Cyanobium sp.
CTGGCCGCTATGGCGCACGAGGATCTCCTGCACCGCATGGAAGGTGGATTGCAGGAGCAGGAAGGGATCCTCTTCCGGGCGGCAGAGAGGAGAAGGCGAGACAGGCGCTGTGGCCATGACGGCTGAGAGCAGGGCGCCTGATGGGGCGGGGCGGGGTCAGGAGGACCCGCGCCACTGATCTGATGGGCTGCGGCAAGCAGCCCCAACGCACCAAAGGCGGGCATGGCTCCGATCCTTGAGGCCGCCCCGCAGAATGAAAAAGCCTGCTCGGGATCCTTTTTCAGGGGTCTGGTCTGGAGGGAGTGTGGCAGCCGGAACCCTCAGGAGTTCTGAGCGTTGCTTCCATGGCGGCCACCACCGCATCCATCCCCGAGCTCACTTTCTCCGGCAAGAGCCTCCTCACCCTGCCGGTGCCCTACTTCTGCCAGCGCGACAGCGCCACCTGGCAGGGCCACCGGATGTGCTTTTCCTCCACCTGCGCGATGGCGGCGGCGTTCCTTAAGCCGGGTTGCCTGGCGGGAGCTGGCCAGCCGGATGATCGCTACCTGGCGCTGGTGGAGCGCTTTGGCGACACCACCAGCAGCCAAGCTCAAATTGCCGCGCTGCAACGGCTTGGGATCCAGGCGACCTTCCGCACCGATGGCCGCATCGAGCAGCTGATCGCCCAGTTGCGCCTGGGCTGTCCCATCCCTGTGGGCTGGCTCCACCATGGGCCCGCCTCTGCTCCAAGAGGCGGGGGGCACTGGAGCCTGGTGGTGGGCTGGGATCCGGCCACCCGCCAGGTGCTCATGCACGATCCCTACGGCGAAGCCAACCTGGTGGGCGGCGGCTACGTGAGCACCGCCATCGGCAGCGGGAAGGGCCAGCGCTATTCCGAGCGCAACTGGGGCCGCCGCTGGATGGTGGAGGGAGTGGGCTCAGGCTGGTGGCTGGAGCTGGGGGGCTGAGGCCTTGGGGTGGCTGGGTCGATCTGCCGTGGGGTTTGCGGTGCTGACGGGGACGCCTGGCCGATCTATGAATTGATTCAGAGGTCAAGACCAGGGCGGGTGCGAGCCCCATCCCTGCAGCAGGCCACAGGGCGCTCCGTACGGGGCGCCCTTCTCATTTGCAGGAGATATGGGGCAGGCTTGAGGTGAGTAGGGCTGATATTTTGCAGCCCCGCACTCAGCGGCCGACCTATCTTATGTTGAACATCGACCAACCTGGCCTGTGAGCGGGAGTGTGAGCCATTCATCAGAAGCGAGTGATGGCCAAAGCCAACGGAAGGAGCTGTTCATAAGCTACAGCCATTATGATGAGCACTGGCTGGAGAAGCTACGGACCCATTTCAAGCCATTGGAATCTCTCCATGGTCTGCAACGCTGGGATGACTCTTTGATTCAGCCTGGGGATAAATGGCTGAAGGAAATTGAGACAGCTCTCTCAAGAGCACAGGTTGCATTGCTGCTTGTGAGCCCACAATTTCTAGCCTCTGATTTCATTCAACGTAAGGAACTGCCAGATCTGCTTCGCTCCGCAGATGAGGATGGCCTGAAAGTCTTGTGGCTTCCCTTGCGCCCTTCATCCTGGAAGCTGTATCCACAGATCGAACAATATCAGGCCATTATTCCTCCAGCCAAATCATTGGCCCAAATGAGTGAGGTCGATCAAGACCTGGCAATGGTCGAGATTACGGAGAAGATTCAAAGGACGTTTACAGAGCTCAGGGCCGAACAGCTCGCCAAACAAAATGCTGTCCTGGAAGAGGCAGCCAAGCAGCAACATGAGGAGCGAGCCCATCGGGCTGAGCAAGAAGCCCAAAGGCAGAGGGCAGAAGACGCTCGGCATGAGAGGACCAGAGCAGACAGCGAAGCCCGTGCTGAGGCGGAACGATGGCGAGCAGAAGCTGCAGAGGCAAGAGCTGAAACCAAACGGACGCGGGCGGAAGTAGCAAGGCTCGCTAGAGAAAAAGAAGAGTTGCAGCAGCAGGTTCAAGTCCCCAAGTCCGCTGCGCAGGAGGCTTCGGCAAAGGCCGCCCCAAACACATCACAGATCACTCACCTGATCCAGATCCCAGCCACCAAGGGCTGGTTGGAGCGGGAAGGGAATCAGTGGCGGAAGAAAGAAGCACCGATCACAGTCCCCGGCTTCCGGGAAGAGTTGGCCGAAGGAATCGCCATCACGATGATCCAGATCCCGGCAGGGGAGTTCCTCATGGGCACCCCTGAGAATGAAGAGGGACGAGCTGATGACGAAGGCCCTCAACATCGTGTGAAACTGCCGAGCTTTTTTCTCGGGCAAACCCCCGTCACGCAGGCCCAATGGAAGGTGGTGGCCTCCTGGCCGCAGGTGAAGAGGGATCTGAAACCGGAACCATCCAACTTCAAAGGGGCCAACCGGCCAGTAGAGCAGGTGAGCTGGGAGGAGGCGATGGAGTTTTGCCAGCGCCTGAGCCAGCAAACCACGTGTGAATACAGCTTGCCGAGTGAGGCCCAGTGGGAATACGCCTGCCGGGCGGGCACCACCACACCCTTTGCCTTTGGAGAGACGCTGACGCCAGATCTGGCGAACTATGACGGCTATTTCACCTACGGTACAGGCCCGAAAGGCAATTACCGGAAGGAGACGAGTGAGGTCGGCAGCTTCCCTGCCAGTGCCTGGGGATTACAGGACATGCATGGCAATGTGTGGGAATGGTGCTTGGACAGGTGGCATGACAGCTACAACGGAGCACCCATGGACGGAACGCCTTGGGGATCTACTGGAGATGCAGGAGAGAGGCTGCTGCGCGGTGGCTCTTGGTTCTACAAGCCCAGGGACTGCCGATCGGCCTTCCGGGGCAGGTGGCAACAGGTCAACCGCGTCAACCGCATCGGTTTCCGTCTTTGTGTTCCCCCCCCAGGACGTTCTTCTTGATCCCTTGGGCCCTTGAGCCCTCAGCCCTTAAATCTTGATCCCTTGGCTGTTGGCGCCGCAGGCGCCTCGATTCTTTTCCACAGGCCTTCTGTGGCTCCATGATCTGGGTTGATGCACGGAAGCGATGTCCACGCCAAGCCAGGGTGAGCTGCCGATCATTCAGGCGACGATCGATCTGATTCGTTGGTTTGTCCCCTTGCTCAATCGATTGCCAAGGGACCATCGCTTTGCGCTTGGAGACCGGCTGGTGAGTGGGCTTTATGCTCTATTGGAGGGTCTGGTATCAGCCCGCTATAGCAGTGAGAAATTAGCTAAATTGGAATCATTGGCTCCTGGGCTAGATTTGCTACAAATCCAAACCCGCCTGCTCCATGATTTCCAGCTCATGGATGATCGGCGCTACGAGCATGCCTCACGATTGCTTGAAGCGGTGGGACGTCAACTCACAGGGTGGATTGGCCATCGACGGCGACAGGAAGGTGGAGGGCTCGCCAACAGCTGATCTTGTTAGCTTAACGCCATGGCCTCTCCACCTCTGAGGAATCTGTACCCGCGCATCACCGGCTTTTCCAATCTCCTGGAGGCGGCTCGTCGGGCGCAAAAAGGTAAGCGCTACAGACCAGATGTCCTCGCTTTTAATGCAAATCTGGAAGCAGAACTCTTTGGTCTCCAGCGTGAGTTGCTCACTCAAACGTACATGCCTGGCCCCTACAGGCAATTTCGCATTCGCGACCCTAAACCACGCCTGATCTCGGCTGCACCCTATCGCGATCGAGTGGTGCACCATGCTTTGATTGCGGTGATCACTCCACCTCTGGAGCGCCGTTTTCTGGCCACCAGCTATGCCAACCGTGTTGGTCTTGGCAGTCATCGTGCCCTGCGCAAATTTGCGCGAGCCTGTAAGGAATATCGCTGGGTGCTGCAGGTCGACATCCGCCTGTATTTCCCCAACATTGATCATCAGATCCTCATGGGCCAACTCAGGGACCGGATCTCCTGCACGGAGACGCTCTGGCTTCTGGAACGAATTTTGGCCAATGGGGCGGTCCTTGGACCAGCCATCGATTCCTTTCCTGGAGACTCCCTGCTCACGCCATTGGAGCGGGCCAGAGGACTTCCCATCGGCAACCTCACCAGCCAGTTTCTGGCCAATTTCCACCTGGACGATTTCGATCACACTGTCAGGGACCTGGAAGGCATTCGAAGCTATCTGCGATACGTCGATGACTTTGCCTTGTTTGCTGATCAGCAAGAGCCTCTCTCGAGGGCCAAGGGACGAATCCAGCAGGAGTTGGCTTCTTTGAGGCTGCGACCACACCCGGTGAAAACCCAGATCCGCCGCACGCGTGATGGTGCCAGTTTTGTTGGCTTTCATGTTGTGCGCGGCGTCATCCGAGTGCGCAATCACAACTTGATTCGTGGGCGAAGACGCTTGAAGCGTCATGGGCGTGGGGTGACCAGTGGCCTGATCCCGTTTGAGAAGGCACGGGTTTCTCTCCTGAGCTGGAACGCCCACCTGGCCTACGGCCACACACGGCTTCTACGTCAACGCCTCTATCAGGGCTTGTCTTTTGCGCCAGAGGTATGGTGAGCCTGGGGCGGGTCGCCCAGCTGCTGCGCGGTGGCTCTTGGAACAACAAGCCCAGGAACTGCCGATCGGCCTACCGGAACAGGAGGCAACAGGACAACCGCAACAACAACATCGGTTTCCGTCTTTGTGTTCCCCCCCCAGCACCCTTCACCGTCAGAGCCGTTGGAAGGGATTCCAGCGGGAGTGCAAGAAGGGTCCAGACCCGTTCCTGTGATCGGCTTGCCGATCCGCACATCACCAGACTGCTGCCCTTTGGGTCCACCCCTTGGAGCCGGTGGTCTTTTTGTATGCGCTGAGTTGCAGCTTCAATGGAGTGGCTGTATGTCCACAAGCTGTTGCAGAGGTTCTCTCTTAAACGTTGAGAAAGGGGAACCGGCCGGGAACCCCGGCCGGCAGAAGGCAGAGGCCTGAGCCTCAAAGCACCGACACGGTGGTGCCAAACCGCCCTTGCAGCTTGCGAGCGAGGGCATGGGCCCGCTCAGCGGGAATGAAGCGCATCTTTTTGACGGGCTTGCCGCGGCGGCCAAGGGGGATGGTGTGGCGCTCATGGCCATA
>JBJTQT010000158.1:0-9983 GCA_046075745.1 Cyanobium sp.
CTGTCGGCGAGCTCCTGGGTGAGCTCTTCGAGATCCTGGGCGGCGAGGGTCATGGGGATGGGGGCGGGGTGGGCTTGGGGCGAAGGCGCACCACCACGCTGCCATGGATGAGCAACACAGCTGCCCAGCCCAGCGTGAGCCAGTCGAGGTGGGTCCAGGGATGGCGCAGGCCCTGAACAAACCAGAGGCCACTGTTGATGGAGGCGAACAGTGCGGCGTGCAGCGTCAGGTTCACCACCCGTTCGAAGTGGCGGTAGGTAGGATCGGTGGGATCGGCAGGGCCATACCAGCGGATGGGCATGGGGGATCAGCGAGGGGGGATCGGTTGACGGATGGGCACCCCTTCTGGTGAGAATGAAGAGGTTGGCGCCTGTAGCTCAGCGGATTAGAGCATCTGACTACGGATCAGAGGGTCGGGAGTTCGAATCTCTCCAGGCGCGTCGGAGAAGCCGCTCAATGAGCGGCTTTTTTGTTGGCCTTGCTGTTCAGGATACGGGCGTCTGGCCCCTGGGTTGCCTACGATCGGTTGGTGCGCAGTCTTTTCATGCCTTCCGCGATCGATGCACCCCTGCTCAGTGAGGATCCTGCGATCGCCGCCTTGATCGGCAGGGAGCTGAAGCGACAGCAGACGCACCTCGAACTCATCGCCAGTGAGAATTTCGCCTCCCGGGCCGTGATGGAAGCCCAGGGATCGGTGCTCACGAACAAATATGCCGAAGGGCTCCCCCACAAGCGGTATTACGGCGGTTGCGAGTTCGTCGACAGCATCGAGGAGCTGGCCATCGAGCGGGCCAAGCAGCTCTATGGGGCCGCCTGGGCGAATGTGCAGCCCCACAGCGGTGCCCAGGCCAATTTCGCCGTGTTTCTCGCCTTGCTCCAACCTGGAGACACGATTCTCGGCATGGACCTCTCCCATGGGGGGCACCTCACCCATGGCTCTTCCGTGAACGTGTCCGGGAAATGGTTCAAGGCCGTGCACTACGGAGTCGATGCCACCACCCATCAGCTGAATCTGGAGGAGGTGCGTCAGTTGGCCCTGCAGCATCGGCCGAAGCTGATCATCTGCGGCTATTCCGCCTACCCGCGTCGCATCGACTTCGCCGGGTTCCGGGCGATCGCCGATGAGGTGGGTGCCTACCTGCTGGCCGACATGGCCCACATCGCCGGGCTGGTGGCCGCCGGGGAACATCCCAATCCCGTGCCCCACTGCCATGTGGTCACCACTACCACCCACAAGACCCTGCGGGGCCCGCGGGGTGGCCTGATCCTCTGCAACGACGCCGACTTCGGCAAACAGTTCGACAAGGCGGTGTTCCCTGGCACCCAGGGTGGCCCCCTCGAGCATGTGGTGGCGGCGAAGGCCGTGGCCTTCGGCGAGGCCCTCCAGCCCGCCTTCAAGACCTATTGCAAGCAGGTGGTGGCCAACGCCAGGGTGCTCGCTGCCCGTCTGCAGGAGAAAGGGATCGCCGTGGTGAGCGGTGGCACCGACAATCACATCGTGCTGCTGGATCTGCGGTCCATCGGCCTCACCGGCAAGGTGGCCGATGCCCTCCTCAGTGAAGTGAACATCACGGCCAACAAGAACACCGTTCCCTTTGATCCAGAATCCCCCTTCGTCACCAGCGGCCTCCGGCTCGGCACTGCAGCCCTCACAACCCGGGGCTTCGATGAAGGCGCTTTCCTGGAAGTGGCCGAAGTGATCGCCGGCCGTCTCCTCCACCCGGAGGACACCAGCATCGACCTGGACTGCCGGGAGCGCGTACGGGCTCTCTGCGATCGATTCCCCCTCTATGGCGGCCAGCGTGCGCTCCAGCCGGTTTAGGGCGGACCTTCCTCGCCCCGGGACCCCCAGATTCCTGCAAGCCCCACTTCAGTCGCCGCTGTGACCCTCGCCTCCACACCGAATGCGGCGGCTCTCCTCACCTTTGCGGTCGCCACCCTGGCGACCGCGCTGGTTGTGCCCCTGATCCGCCGACTCGGGCTGCGCTGGGGGCTGGTGGATCAACCCGACCACCGCAAACAGCACAGCCTGCCCATGGTGCGGCTGGGGGGCGTGGGGATCGTGGTGGGCTTCAGCCTGGGGTTGTTCATCACCTGGTTGTGCGGCGGTTTTATGGAACTGCCCCCCGACAAGGATCAGCTCATCTGGACCTCTCTGGCCGGAGCGCTCTGTTATTTCGTGATTGGCCTGGGGGATGATCTCTTTGCTCAGCCTCCCTTTCCGCGCCTGCTGGGCCAGGTGGCGGTCGCCACGGCGGTCTGGAGCCAGGGCGTGCGCATCAGCAACATCGATCTCCCCTTCAATCTTCCGGTGGGAGGGGGTGAACTCGCCCACGTCGTGCGTTTGTCTCCTGTGCTGAGCCTGGTGGCCACCGTGCTCTGGCTGGCCGGCATCACCAATGCCATCAACTGGCTCGATGGGCTGGACGGACTGGCGGCTGGGGTGAGCGGCATCGCTGCGGTGGCCCTCCTTTCCGTGAGCTTCAGCCTCCAGCAGCCCGCCGCAGGGCTGCTGGCCGCCGCCCTGGCAGGGGCCTGCCTCGGTTTCCTTCGCCACAACTTCAATCCCGCCCGCATCTTCATGGGGGATGGGGGCTCCTATTTCCTGGGCTTTGCCCTGGCCTCCATCAGCATCGTGGGCCCGGCAAAGGGGCTCACGAGTGTGAGTTTGCTGCTGCCCCTGCTCATTCTCTCCTTGCCCCTGGCCGACATGTCTGCGGTGATCATGGGGCGGCTGCGGGAGGGGCGCTCCCCGTTCTATCCCGATCGGCGCCATCTTCACCATCGCCTATTGCGTTCAGGCCTGAGCCATCGCCGCACCGTGCTGATGATCTATGCCTTCACCCAGTGGCTGGCGGCCCTGGCGCTGGTGGTGGCCAATGCGGAGATGCGCTTCCTCTGGCTCACCCTGGCCACGGCGGTGCTGGTGGCCGCTGTGGTGCTCACCCGCCGGAGTCTGCAGCAGGAGCGGGATGGGGGTTCCAACGATCCCCAGGGGGCAGCGTGAGCGCCGAGATTCTCTGCATCGGCACCGAGCTCCTGCTGGGCGACATCCTGAATGGCAATGCTCGTTGGCTGGCCCAGGAGCTCGCTGTCCTTGGCGTGCCCCACCACCGGCAGGAGGTGGTGGGGGACAACCGGGAGCGGCTGATGGCCGCGGTGCGCGAGGCCTCTCGCCGCTGCCGGGTTCTCATCACCACAGGCGGGCTCGGCCCCACCCCGGATGATCTCACCACCTAGGCCATCGCCGCTGCCTTTGCGGTGCCGCTGGTGGAGCATCCCGAGATCTGGGCCGACATTCAGACGAAGCTGGGGAGTCGAGGCAGGCCGGTGGCCGCGAGCAATCGGCGCCAGGCCCAGCTGCCCCAGGGCGCCACGGTGCTGCCCAACCCGGTCGGCTCGGCTCCAGGCATGATCTGGAGCCCCCAGCCCGGGTTCACGATCCTCACCTTTCCGGGGGTTCCCTCGGAGATGCAGGCCATGTGGCGGGAAACCGCCGTGCCCTGGTTGCGGGAGGCCAGGCTGGCGGAAGGAGTCTTCCTCAGTCGGCGTCTTCACTGCTGGGGCATCGGGGAATCAACTTTGGCCGAGCAGGTGGCCGATCTACTGGCCCTGGCCAATCCCACCGTGGCTCCCTATGCCGGTGGGGGACAGGTGACCCTGAGGGTGACGGCCCGGGCCGGGGATGCCGCTGCCGCTGGCGCTCTGCTGGCTCCGGTGGAGCGAGAGATCCGTGACCGGATCGGAGCGGCCTGTTTCGGGGCGGATGAGGACAGCCTGGCCTCCGTGGTGTTGGCCCGCCTGGCGGAGAGGGGCCAGACCCTGGCGGTGGCGGAATCCTGCACTGGTGGTGGTCTGGGGGCTGCTCTGGCGGCCGTTCCTGGGGCCTCCCAGAGCTGGCTCGGAGGGGTGATGGTCTATGCGAATGCGGCCAAGCAGGAGTTGCTCGGAGTGCCTTTGGATCTGCTGGAGCGGTGGGGAGCCGTGAGTGATGCCGTGGCCCTGGCCATGGCTGAGGGGGTGCGCCAGCGCCTTTCCAGTGACTGGGCCATTGCTGTGACAGGCATTGCCGGGCCCGGCGGCGCCTCTGCTGAGAAACCGGTGGGGCTGGTGCATGTGGCCGTGGTGGGTCCGGAACCATTCAGCGGCTGGAGTGAAGGCCTGCGGTTCGGGGCGAACCGGGGCCGTCAGGCCATCCAGGCCCTCACCGTGGGGGAAGCGCTGAATCGCCTGCGCCTTTGCCTGGCTGACAGCCATCCGTGAACCTTTGCCGGTTTTCAGGAAGAGCAAAGGCAACGAAAATGGGATTGATCACGAAAACTAAGGGGTGGAGTTTTCCCCCGATCACTGACATTTTCCCCAGAAAATGAGGGGTTTTTCCACAAGCGGGCCCCTCTCCGCCCCAGCCAGCAAGCCTCGGATCCGTCGTCGGATCCCGGGGCTGTGGGATCCGCTGTTTTTCTTGACAGGGAAAGTCCCGTCGCAACCGGTCCCACTCAGCGCGCTTCAGCGGAGTCAAAAAGCCTGCGGCAACAGGGCTCTATTCATGAGACTGTCAGGACCTGGCATGAGACCTCGGTCTTGACGCTTGGTGGGTCGCCATGGGGTGATGGTCCCGTTGTCGTGTCGTCTGAATGCCGGAAGCCCCCCGCAGCGTGAGCATCGAAAACCAGATGCCAGAGGATCTCTTCGACGCCATGCGGGAGTTCATTCGCCTTCACCCCCAGTGGGATCAGTACAGGCTGATGCAGGCTGCCCTGGCTGGGTTTCTCTTCCAGCACGGCGCCAAGGACAGGGCGGTGGTGCGCCACTACCTCAATGGCCTCTTCCAGGGTGGTCCTGTCCTTCCTCCATCCCCTCCCCCTCTAGGGTGTGCTGGTGATCCAGTCGGTTATCCGTGAGCGCTGGCACCCTCTACGACAAAGTCTGGGATCTCCACCGGGTGGCAGCTCTGCCTGGTGGGACCACCCAGCTGTTCATCGGTCTCCATCTCATCCATGAGGTCACCAGTCCGCAGGCGTTCGCAGCCCTCAAGGATCTGGGCCTCACCGTGCGCCATCCGGAGCGCACGGTGGCCACGGTGGACCACATCGTGCCCACCACCTCCCAGGCGCGCCCCTTTGCCGATCCCCTCGCTGAGGAGATGCTGGCTACCCTGGAGGCCAACTGTGCTGCCCATGGCATCCCCTTGCATGGCCTCGGCAGCGGCCGCCAGGGGATTGTTCATGTGATCGCGCCGGAGCTGGGTCTGACCCAGCCGGGGATGACCGTGGCCTGCGGCGATTCCCACACCTCCACCCATGGCGCCTTCGGCGCCATCGCCTTCGGCATCGGCACCAGCCAGGTGCGGGATGTTCTCGCCAGCCAGAGCCTGGCGATGACCAAGCTGAAGGTGCGCCGCATCTGGGTGAAGGGCACCTTGCAGCGCGGCGTGTACGCCAAGGATCTGGTGCTGCATGTGATCCGCACCCTTGGGGTGAAGGGTGGCGTGGGCCATGCCTACGAGTTCGCTGGCCCGGCGATCGCCTCGCTCTCCATGGAGGAGCGCATGACCCTCTGCAACATGGCTATTGAGGGTGGGGCCCGGGTGGGCTACTGCAACCCCGACGATGTGACCTTCGCCTACCTGCAAGGGCGGCCCCATGCCCCTTCGGGCGAGGCCTGGGAGCGGGCCGTCGCCTGGTGGAGATCCCTGGCCAGTGGATCGGAAGCTGTTTTCGATGACGAGGTGCGCTTCGACGCAGCCACCATCGCGCCCACGGTCACCTGGGGGATCACCCCAGGCCAGGGCATCGGTGTGGATGAGTGTGTGCCCACCCTGGAGCAGACCCCCCTTGAGGAGAGGCCGCTGGCTGAGGAGGCCTACCGCTACATGGATCTGGCCCCTGGCGCTCCGATCGCCGGCCTGCCGGTGGATGTGTGCTTCATCGGCAGCTGCACCAATGGTCGCCTCAGTGATCTGCGCGCTGCAGCGGCTGTGGCCCGCGGTCGCCGGGTCGCCCCCGGTCTCAAGGCCTTTGTGGTGCCCGGTTCGGAGCAGGTGGCGGCGGCTGCGGAAGCCGAAGGCCTCGATGCCGTGTTCCGCTCCGCAGGATTCGAATGGCGTGAGCCCGGCTGCTCCATGTGCCTTGCCATGAATCCCGACCGGCTTGAGGGACGGCAGATCAGCGCCAGTTCCTCCAACCGCAACTTCAAGGGTCGGCAGGGCTCAGCCAGCGGTCGCACCCTGTTGATGAGTCCGGCAATGGTGGCCGCGGCTGCGGTCAGCGGTCACGTGGCCGATGTGCGCAGCCTGCTCGCCGATGCCATCGCCGCTCCCTGATCCCCTGTCCAGTCCCCCCTGCTTGCTGCATGATGTCTGCCCAGGTTTCCGATCCCCACCCCTTTCCGAGTGGCCCGGTCCGCCGTCATCGTGGCGTGGGCGTGGCCGTGGTGGGCTCTGACATCGACACCGACCGCATCATCCCGGCCCGTTTTCTCAAGTGCGTCACCTTTGAAGGACTGGCCGCTGGGGCCTTCGCGGACGATCGTGCTGAGCGGGTTCACCACCCCGAAGGCCCCCATCCCTTTGATCGGCCAGAACATCAGGGGGCATCCGTGCTGCTGGTGAACCGGAATTTCGGCTGTGGTTCCAGCCGCGAACATGCCCCCCAGGCCCTGATGCGCTGGGGCATCCGGGCAATCGTCGGGGAGAGTTTCGCCGAGATCTTCTTCGGCAACTGCCTGGCCCTGGGCATCCCCTGCCTTTCCGCCCCCACCGATGTGGTGGAAGCGATCCAGCAGGCTGTGGCCGTGGATCCCAGCACCGTGCTGGAGGTGAATCTGGAGGCTCTGGAGGTGGTGCTTGAGAGCGAAGCGGCCGGAGACAATCGCTGGCCTGTGCATCTGGATCCCGGCCCCCATCGCATGCTGCTCAGTGGCCACTGGGATGCCACGGGCCAGTTGCTGGCCCATGGGGCGGAGCTGCACGCCACCCTGGAGCGGTTGCCCTATCTGAACAGCTTCCGAGCCTGAGATCGGGATCAGAAGGGACGCATCAGCTGCTGCTGGCTGGGGGTGTAGGGCACGAAGGGCACCCCGGGACCCTTGAAGTTGAAGTCGTTCAGGCGCACGCGCACCCCTCCCAGACCGTCGTAGGGGCTGTAGAAGACCCCCACATCGAAGGAGCGCCGCTGCCAGCGCACCTCCAGGTAGGAGCCTGTGATCTCTCCGTAGTTCCCGGAATTGCCGTCGACGTTGAAGCCCACACCACCACTGAACACCAGTGGCCCAACGATCTGCTGGGTGAGGCCGATCCCGAGGGTGCCCAGGTCGATGGCCCGATCGAAGCTGAAGGGGCTTTCCCCCTGCCGCAGGGTGCCACCACCGGTGATGGTGAGCTTGGTGTAGTCGAGGAAAGGCTTCACGAAGTGCCCCAGGGTCAGGGTTGGTCCTCCGCTGATGGACAGTGTGTTCTGCCGGGTGCCATTGCCGTAGAAGGCCAGGGTGCCCTGCAGGTTCGCTTCCAGGGCCAGGCCCGGCACCACCAGCTCTGGGGAGTTGGCCAGGCCTTCCAGGGGGGTGGGGAGCGCGGGTTTGCCCTTCCAGAGCGGCAACGTGGTGGTGATCGAGCCGATGGCATTGGCGCGCCAGAGCTCGGCCAGATTTGTGGTCTCGAAGTCGTCGCTCTGGTAGTTGCCCAGCCCTGCCCGCCAGAGATACTTGGTGCTCAGCCCTCCCCAATTGGGGAGGGTGCCCTCCTTTTCCAGGAAGCCGCCCACAGCGGAATACACATCCTGTTCGCCGAGAGTGCCGTTCCAGGTGCGGAAGCGATAGGCGCCGAAGAGTCGCAGGCCCGGATTGCCGAGCCAGGCAATCGGCAGGGTGCGGGTGAGCTCCCCCCAGCTGCGGGTGCCGTTGGGGATGTTCTCCGGGTTGAAGGTGGAGAGATCCAGGCGGGCTTTGGCGTCAAACCCCAGAACGGGAGCTTCCAGGCGGGCCAGGAAGCCGAAATCATCCGCTGCGGTGGCCGGCTGATCCACAGGGTCGGCCCCGGCGGATTGCCAGGGATAGGGATAGCTGTTGGTTGTGCCATCAAGCGCCCGCTCCACCAGAATCTGGGGCTGCAGCACCAGTTCTCCGCGCTGGCCGATTCCCACGCGCGCGTTGTAGCCGAGGAAGACCCCATCGCGGTCTTCCCGATCGATTCCAAGCACCCATGGGTTCTCCACCTCTTCCTTCTTTTTGATCACCGTCTGACGACGGGCAGGGATCCGCAGGCGGTCTTCCAGCACCACGGTGTTGCGCCCCGCCTTGATCACGGTGTCGCCATTGGTTTGCAGGGTGCCCACCACATTCTCCGAATCCATCCAGGATTGGGCGGGGGTGAAGGGGTCATTGCTGAAGGCCACCCGCTCCCCGGAGAAGGTGGTGGGCGTGAGGCTCAGCCTGCTGGCCTGCACCCGCCAGCGACTGATGGTGCCCTTGATCAGGCTGCGGTTGCCCTTGGTATTGAGCGGGTTGAGCTGGCCAGGCCGCACATCTCCGTAGGCGGTTTCCGTATCGGTGACGTTGAACTGACTCGGGAAGCCTCTGCGCCGCTCTACCGTGAGGCTCTGCTGGAAGGTGACCTCTCTCACCTTCTGGTCCAACCGGGCGATGGCCGCCCGACGGGCTTTCTCAGCTTGGTGCGCACGGCTCCATACCGAGCCAGATCGAGATGCGGTGTCCGATGGAGAGGCTGTGCCGGATGGAGGGGGGCTGGCATCCTTGGCGGGTGAAATGCTCTGCTCGCCGGGCCGCCGTTCAGCTCCCAAGGTGACGTCTTCCAGCCGGGCGGCCAGGGAGGTGTCCTGCGGACGGCTTTCCGGCGGCGGCGCCCCGGCACACCCCTGGGGAGGCGGCATGGTGGGCGCTGGCCGGCTTTCAGGGGCGGTTCCGAAGCGGTGTCGCACCCCCAGCAGGTAGGCGTTACTGCCTTCCCGCACGCCGCTGTAGGTGCCGAAGGCACCGGAGCGGTGGTGAATTCTCCCGACGATGGACCATTCCGGCGTCACCAGACCTTCCACTTCGAAGGCCAGGTAGTTGAGGAAGGTGGCGTAGTTCTCCCGTTCCGTCTTCTCCCAGTTGCTCGCTTGACTGAGCAGACTCACTCCCTCCTCGAAGAACAGGTTCAGCCAGGGCCGCAGCCACAGGCGGGCACCGATTCCCAGGGTGGCTTCTCCGAAGGTCTGGGCTGGCGTGTCAGCGAAGGGCACCGTCTGGTTGTAGGGACCTCCCTGCTGACGGGCTGCATGGTGGGCGAACAGGTTGCCATCGAGTTCCAGGGAGAGAGGCCCCCCGTTGAGGATCCGGCGTTGCACGCCGACGCCCATCAGGTATTCCGGTCGGGCTTCGCCCTGAAACGTGAAGGTCTGCCCGAAATTGGCGGTTGTCATTTGTCCCCCCCACCCGGTGATCGCCCAGGGGTACGGTTGCCACTCCGGAATCGGGGGCAGGGAGGGCGTGCAGCTCAGGGGTTCAGGCGGGGGCAGCGGTGCGGAAGGGGGCGTCTCTAGATTGAGATCCTGGGCGCTGCCATCAAGATCCAGCACGCCATAGACGTCCTCCATCTCGCCGATGCCCTCCAGCAGGCTGTAGCGCAGTCGGCTGGCTTGAAAGAACTGCTGCCCCCGCTGAAAACGGACGCTGCCGCTGGCGAAGAGGGTGCGGGTGGCAGGCTCAAACTCGATCCGGTCGGCCTGGAGACGCCCCCCGGCCAGGTTCGCGGTGACATTGCCGGTGCTGATGTAGCGCTCCAGCTGAGCGTCGTACTCCTGCTTGTTGCTGATCAACTCCAGTTCCAGCGGAGGCGGAGCCGCCAGCCCGGGCTCAGGCAGGTGGGGCAGGGCCTGCTCCGTTGCCGCGGCGGGCGCAGGGGGGGCACCAGAGGTCTCTGATTCAGGCGAGGGCAACGGCGGGAGCTGCACAGCTGCGGGAGGCAGGGGCGACTCTGCGTTCGCCAC
>JBJTQT010000159.1:0-3775 GCA_046075745.1 Cyanobium sp.
GCCTTCTCGATCGCTTGCACCAGGATGTCGCCCGCCTGATCGTTGCCCAGATCCGGAGCGAAGCCGCCCTCATCCCCCACGGCCGTGCTCATGCCCCGCTCCTTGAGCAGCCCCTTGAGGGTGTGGAACACTTCGGCGCCCATGCGCAGCGCCTCCCGGAAGCTGCCGGCGCCATGGGGCACGATCATGAATTCCTGGAAATCCAGGCTGTTGGAGGCATGGGCGCCGCCGTTGATCACGTTCATCAGCGGCACCGGCAGCAGGTTGGCCATGGGGCCGCCCAGATAGCGATAGAGGGGCAGGCCCAGGGCCCTGGACGCGGCATGGGCCGTGGCCAGGCTCACCGCCAACACCGCATTGGCCCCCAGGGCACTCTTGTTGTCGCTGCCATCCAGCTCGAGCATGGCCGCATCCACCGCCGCCTGATCCAGGGCACTGAGGCCACAGAGGGCTGGCGCGATGCGTTCCTCCACGTTTTCCACGGCCTTGCTCACCCCCTTGCCGAAGTAGCGGCCCCCATCGCCATCGCGCAGCTCATGGGCCTCATGGGCGCCGGTGCTGGCGCCGCTGGGCACGATCGCCCGACCGCTGGCGCCCCCCTCCAAATACACCTCCGCTTCCACAGTGGGCGTGCCCCGGGAATCCAGCACCTCCCGCGCAACGATCGAATCGATCACCAGGTCGAGGGAATCGAACACAGAGCAGGCGGAGCGGTTGGGCCGATCCTATGGGTCACCCCCACCGCTGCGAATGTGACAACGCCTACCCCTGGGGCCCTTCCCAGCGGAAGCTCTCATCATCCCAAGAGCGCGGATCCTCGATGGGCTCCAGGTGGGTGAAGGGGTGGCAGCGGGGCAGGGCGGCATTGATCTCCGCCTCCACCTGCTCACAGAAATCATGGCCCTGCTGCACGGTCCAGGAGCCGGGCACCAGCACATGGCAGGAGATGAAGCGCCTGGAGCCCGCCTGGCGGGTGCGCAGGGCATGGAAGGCCACGCCCTCCCCGCTGTGGGCCTCCAGCACGGCCTGCAACCGGGCCAGATCCTCCGGCGGCAAGGCCCGACCCAGCAGGCCGGCGGCGGTTTCCCGCAGCAGCCGCCAGCCCGTGTAGATGATCTGCAGGGCCACCGCAATGGCGATCAGGGGGTCGAGCACCAACAGGCCACTGGCCTTGGTGAGGGCCACGCCCAGCACCACCCCGAGGGAGGTCCACACATCGCTGAGCAGATGGTGGGCATCGGCCCGCAGGGTGATCGAATCCAACCGGCGGCCCGCCCTCAGCAACACCCAGGCCACCCAGCCGTTGATGGCGGTGGCCACCAGGGAGAGGGCCAGCCCCAGATCCACCCGGCCCAGGGGCTCCGGATGCAGCAGGCGCTCACCCGCCGTGGCCAGGATCGCCGTGGCGGCCACCACGATCAGGGCGCTCTCGAGGCCACTGGAGAAGTATTCGGCCTTGGAATAGCCGTAGTGATGGTCGGCATCGGCTGGGCGGGCCGCCAGGGTGAGGGCCCAGAAGGCCACCAGGGCCGCCACCAGATTCACCCCCGATTCCAGGGCATCGGACAGCAGGCCCACCGAGCCGGTGAGCTTGTAGGCCAAGGTTTTCAGCCCGATGGTGGCCAGCGCCGCCGCGATGGAGAGCAGGGTATAGGGCCTCGGCGAGGCGAAGGCCATTGGCAAGGGCGATCAGCTTCCCCAGGATGGCCGATCGGCCTCCCCGCGGCTGGTTTCGGAGGCCACAATGGCTGGGATGTTTCGCCCCGGGCTGCGGATCTTCCAGATGCGACTGCTGCACACCATGCTCCGGGTGGGGGATCTGGAGCGATCCCTGGCCTTCTACACGGAGGTGCTGGGGATGCGGCTGCTCCGCCGCAAGGACTACCCCGGCGGACGCTTCACCCTGGCCTTCGTGGGCTACGGGGAGGAGAGCGAGCAGACCGTGCTGGAACTCACCCACAACTGGGACACGGAGGCCTATGAGATCGGCAGCGGCTATGGGCACATCGCCATCGGCGTGGCCGACATCGAGAGCACCTGCGGGGCCATCGCCAAAAAGGGAGGCAAGGTGGTGCGGCCGCCCGGGCCGATGAAGCATGGCTCCACCGTGATCGCCTTCGTGGAGGATCCTGATGGATACCGGGTGGAGCTGATCCAGCTCGCTGCCCCGGCCACGGCCGCCTGAGCCCCATGCCTGCCGACACCCTTTCCGGCGCCTCCGCCAGCCTCACCGCCACCCCCGATCGCTTCAGCGACAGCTCCTGGGATCTGCTGCTCGCCAGCCAGGAGCAGGCCCGCCGCTGGCGCCACGGGACGATGGATGTGGAGCATCTGTTGCTCGCCCTTTTGCTGGAGGCGCGCTTTGGCCCCTGGGTGGAGCGGTTGCCGGTGGATGAAGACCGGCTGCTGGATCGGCTGGAGGCCTTCTGCGCCGACCAACCCTCGAGCACCGGCAACACTCTCTATATCGGCGATGCCCTGGAGGATCTGCTGGAGATGGCCGAGCAGCGGCGGCTCGCCTGGGGCGACCGGCTGATCGAGATTCCCCATCTCTTGCTGGCCCTGCTGGAGGATCCCCGGGTGGCAGGGGGCCTGCTGGCGGATGAGGGCCTCAGCGACGCCCTGCTCACGCGCCAGTGGCGCCCCGGGGGCATCACCGCCGCACCGGAGGGTGTGCCCCGGGCTCCGGAATCCATTTCCATGGCGCCAGCGGAGCCGGCCGTGCCCGCCAGGACAGCCCCCCCCACGGCTCGATCCTCCCAGCCGGCTCCGCCAGCAGCGGGCCCGGCGCCCCCCCCCAGCAGCCGGCCAGCCGCAGGGGGGCTGCGGCTAGAGCGGGTGGGCGAGGCGGAGGAGGGCCGATCGGAAGGCCTGAGCCTCTACGGGCGGGATCTCACCGAGGCGGCGCGCAACGGCGAGCTGGATCCGGTGATCGGCCGCGACACCGAGATCCGCCGCCTGATCCAGGTGCTCTCCCGCCGCAGCAAGAACAATCCCGTGCTGATCGGTGAGCCGGGCGTGGGCAAGACCGCCGTGGCCGAGCTGCTGGCCCAGCGGATCGTGGCTGGGGAGGTGCCGGAAGCCCTGCGGGGGGTGCGGCTGGTGGCGCTAGACCTGGGCGCCCTGATCGCCGGCGCGAAGTTTCGCGGGCAGTTCGAGGAGCGGCTGCGGGGGGTGCTGGAGGAGGTGCGGGAAGCAGAGAGCAGCAACGGCGGCGTGGTGCTCTTCATCGATGAGCTGCACACCGTGGTGGGGGGGGAGCGGGCCGGCGCCGATGCGGGGAGCCTGCTCAAGCCCGCCCTGGCCCGGGGCGACCTGCGCTGCGTGGGTGCCACCACCCCGGAGGACTACCGCCGCACCATCGGCAAGGATCAGGCCCTGGAGCGGCGCTTCCAGCAGGTGGTGATCCGCGAGCCCGACCGGGACACCTGCCTGGAAATCCTGCGGGGCCTCAGGGAGCGCTACGAGCTCCACCATGGCGTCACCATCACCGATCAAGCGCTGGTGGCCGCCTGCCGCCTGGCCGATCGCTACATCAGTGACCGCTGCCTGCCCGATTCGGCCATCGATCTGGTGGATGAGGCCGCCGCCCAGCTGCGGATGGAGGTGACCTCCAAACCGCGGGTGGTGGAGGAGGCGGAGGGGGAACTCAGGCGGGTGGAGCTGGCCCTGCTGGCGGCGGAGGCCGCACCGATGGAGGAGCGGATTCAACTGCAGGAGCAACGCCAGCGGGCCCATGGGGCCCTGGAGGCGCTGCAGCAGCGCTGGGATCAGG
>JBJTQT010000160.1:0-8938 GCA_046075745.1 Cyanobium sp.
GGCGATGCGCAGAAGGGAACCGTTCATCAGTGGGCGGCCGGCAGGTGGTGCTGCCTGTTCACAGCCAATCAGCCTAAAGACCGGTGGCCCCGCTAACGGCCACCGGGTGCTTGAGGGCTGAAGAAATCCAGGGGGAGCGGGCCCCAGGTATCCTCCAGATCTGGATTGGAGTCGCTGTAGCCGGTGATCAGAACACCCTCGCCCAGGCCCTCCTCTGCACGTAACCACACCTGGCCTTTGCGCTGATGCCCTTTCAGGAAGACACTGAGCTCCGTGCTCTCAGCTTCCAGGGACGCCGGAAGGGGCGGCCAGTGAAGACCCTGCTCAAAGCTTCGCAGGGCCTTCCAGGCCGCCTCGCTCCCGGGGGCCATCACCCCGATCGTGCACCAGTCACAGGCGGCCACCCGCTGGCGCAATTCCGCCTGAAGCGACTGCCTCTGGACAGGATTCAAGGAGGGTGGCCTGCGCAGGCCGCGAAGATCCGCAAGCTGACAGGGCTCGGGCAGGGTCATGGCCGTACCCCTGGACGCCAGAAGGCTAAGCAGATGGTGAGCCAGGCCAGACCGACCACGCCGCCGGCCAACAGATCAGAGGGCCAGTGGGCACGCGCCACAAGGGTGCTCAACCAGACCAGCGCGACCCAGAGTGTGGCCCCCAGCGCCAATGGCCTTCTGAGATGGGGATAGTGCAACGACAGAATGGCCACCATGGCGAAATAGAACGCGATCGAACCGGCGGCATGGCCGCTGGGAAAACTTCTTCCGTCCACCGGCAGCAACTTGGCATGGGGGCGGGCGCGGTCGAAGAAGGGTTTGAGCCAGAGATCCACGATCGCCAAAATGCCACCCGTGGCCATCACCAGGAGCTTCAGGTCGTTCCACCAGCGCTTGAGCAAGAGAAAGATCAGAGCCGCCACCACCAGCAGGGCCGTGAAACCAACCCCACTGAGTCGATAAACCTGAAGCAACAGCAGACCAATGGGGCCCGCCAGCACACGACCCAGCCCATCCAGGGTGAGGTGGTCAAGCTCGGGAGCTTGATCCGTTGCTGTCACCAGCCGACCGAGCAGGAAGAGAACGGCCAGGCAGGCCGAGAGGATCAGACCATCACGGGGAAGAAATCGGGGCATCACTTGGGATCCTCCCCATCTGCGCGAGAGAGCCTGCCATCGTGCAGCTGCACACGCCAGACCTCCTGCTCTCCGCTGCGGGCCAGACGCTGCACATCCGGCTCGGAGAGGGCAAGGCGTTCAAGATGCCGCCGGTCTCCAAGCAAACGGGCCGTTTGTGTCGCCGGGGTGAGTCCAAGGCTGGCCGGGTCCCTTTGTAGACGCTCCTGGATCCCCTCACGGCTGGAAACGAAGGCCGCTCTCTCCCCGCCATAAAAGAGCGTGCTGTAGCGCTTCGTGCCCACCACCCAGAGCGGTTCGTCCTGGCGGGCAAGGCTGCTCGCCTGGCGTGCCAGCTGACGGATCGGAAACAAACGTTCACGATCGAGCAGAGGAGCCAGGGGAGCAACCACGCCAGCAAGGATCAAGAGGAAGCCAAATTGATTGGCCAGCCACAGCCAGCGCCGATCCCGTCTCTGGAGGAGGATCACCACCAGGGCCAGGCTGGTGAGGGCCAGCAGACCACTGAGGAGCCATGGCAGGCCCGTGCGTTCCAGTGCCCCAGCAAAAGACGGATGGGCTGGATCACTGGCAGCCCACCGGGGAGCAATGGCAGCCGCCCCGGCCATTGCTGCCAGCACAATGGCTTCGACGGTGCCACTCCATTGGAACGGTCGATCCTGCAGAGCCGATGGAGCGGCAATGCGGTGTGGGGAAGCAGCCCGTAGAGGCCAGAAGGAGAGGGCCACCAACAGGGCCCCTGCGGGAACGATGGGAAGGATGTACCCAGGAAGTTTCGTAGCTGCGATCGAGAAAAAGGCCAGGGGAACCAGGAGCCAGAGCAGCAGGAACAGCGACACCGTGGCCCCCGGGTGAGGCGGACCAGGCAGAGAGCTCCAGCGGGTCCGACGCCGGAAGCCTGACCTGCCGATGGCCCCAGGCAGAAACAGAGACCAAGGGAAGAGCAGGATGAGCAGCCAGGGGAGATAAAACCAGGGCGGTCCCGGGTGGTCATAGATCACCTGGGTGAATCGTTGCAGATTGCTGAAGCCAAGAAATCCGCCCAGAAATTCCGCACCATTTGCCTTGGCGGCAGCGGCATACCAGGGAAGGGTCACGCCAAGGAACAAAGCCAGCATGGCCACAAGTCTGAGCGGTTGAACCCAAGCCTTCCACTGGCCAGTGAAGAGGAGAAAGATCCCCACCACAAGAGCAGGCAGGAGCACACCGACAGGGCCCTTCGCCAGAACGGCGACACCACAGAACCCAGCGAACCCGACACGCCCGAGAGATGCCAGCCTTGAGGAAGGGGCTTCGTGGTGGGCCAGAAGAAAGAACAGCAGAGCCAGGCTGATGGCACTGGAGAGAAACATGTCCGTTGTGGAGGTGCGCCCCCAGCCGATCCACCCCGGGGATGTGGCCAGGATCCCTGCTGCTACTGCTGCCCTACCGAAGCGCACAAGAGGAGGATCCTCGGCCCGGCCCCAGTGCAACACCAGGGCATAGGAGGCGACGACAACCGCACTAGCGGCCAGAGCGACAGGGAGGCGTGCCGCCCACTCAGACACCCCAAAAACACGAAACGCAAGGGCAACCATCCAATATCCCCAAACCGGATAGTCGAAGAACCTTTCCCCGTTCCACCAGGGGGTCACCCAGTCGTTTCGGAGCAGCATCTGGTGCCCCACCTCCACAAAAAGCGCCTCGGTTTTATCCATGAGGCCAAGGCTGCCCAACCCATTGAAAAAGGCCAGCCAGCACAACAGGGCCAGCCCCAGCAAACTGAGGATTCCATCCCAATGGAAGAATCTGAGCCGAGATTGCCTCACGGCCAGGACTTCAGACGACGGGTTCAGAGGATCAGGAGATCATTGGCAGCGAGCTTACCGCCATCGATCCATGGGGCATGGGGAGTCGTCCTGAACAACCACAGGGTGTCAGGGAGTGTTCCAGACGAATTTGGAAGACGCTGCATATTTCCAGACAAAGTCCACAGCGATTCCAGCAAAGAGAGCAAATAAGGGCGGCTGGGAGACCTGATGATAAAGGGCAGAGGAAACACCAACATTGGCAACCATGCCCATAGAGGTCACAAGGAGAAATCGCAAGAGACCGATAAACAGTGGCACGCCCTTGAGCTGCTGGAAACGGAAGGTGAGGACATTATTGATGAGGAAATTGGACGAAGCTGCGCAGATGACAGCAAACGTCTGTGCAACTTCAAATGGAGAAGCAAAGAGATGCCTCAGAAGCCAGTAGATGCAGAGATGGGTAAGGATTCCAGTGGCACCAACAAGGGCAAAACTGATCGCTCGCCTGGGCACGCTTCTGAAAAGCAAGGTGTGCAGGATTGAAATCCCCAAGTCCCAGACAACAGCAATATCAAGCTTGGATTCCCCGCTGATCCGCGGCTGAAACTGCAGGGGAACTTCGCCAACATGCAATTGACCACGACTGATGGCCAGCAATTCATAGAGAAACTTGAAGCCGTTGACATCAATCAGCCTGACAAGGGGAAGAACCGATTGCAAGCGACAGACAAAAAAACCGCTCATGTAATCGCTGAGCTGTCGGTAGCGCGGCAAACTGAAGCGGGCAACGGAATTGGCCCACGTAGAGTTCCGCTCGCGCTCTGCACTAAGCCCCTTGATCTTTGCCTCTGGGTGGAAACGACTGCCAATGACGAGATCTGCGCCTGATGCCTGAAGGGCGTCCAAAGCCTCCCTCACTGTGGAAGGCTCATGCTGACCATCACAATCCATCACAACCACAAGATCTCCAGTGGCATCGAGGATCCCTTCCTTGATGGCACTGGACAACCCACCACGGCCGACGCGCCGAATCAAGCGAACCTGCGGATGAATCTTGGCAAGTTCACGAATTTTGTCGGCAGTGCCGTCTCGAGAATCATCATCAACGAAGATGACCTCAAGATCATAGAGATCAGCTAGAGGCAGAAGTTCATTTGCAACAGGATAAATATTTTCCCTCTCGTTATACGTAGGTAGAACGACAGACAGTCTAATCAAGGCAGGGGAGGCGACACTCAAATTGAATATAATGATATAAAAACTAAAACAGACTTATCACAGGCTTCAAAGCGGAAAATTGGGGAATCCATATATCCTGGAGATTATTTAATGTATTCCTTGAGAACACTATTGCGATTGGGATGCCTTAGTTTTCGCAGCGCCTTCGCTTCAATCTGACGGATGCGCTCGCGGGTGACATCAAAAATCTGACCGATCTCCTCCAGGGTTTTCATGCGCCCATCGTCCAAACCATAACGAAGCCTCAGCACATCTCTCTCCCGAGGGCTGAGGGTTGCCAACACTCCTTCAAGATCTTCACGGAGAAGATTTTTGGCAACGTCCTGTTCAGGATTCTCAATATCTGCCTCGATAAAATCACCCAGGCGGGAATCTTCCTCTTTGCCAATCGGAGTTTCAAGGGAAATCGGCAATTGGGCCGACTTGGCTATAAACCGGAGTTTTTCAATAGTCATCTCCATGCTCTCTGCAATCTCCTCTTCGGTGGGCTTTCGGCCAAACTCCTGAGAGAGTGTTTTGGTGGTTTTCTTGATGCGGGAGATGGTTTCGTAAAGATGCACCGGTAGGCGGATAGTGCGACTCTGATCGGCGATTGCTCGCGTGATGGCCTGACGGATCCACCATGTGGCGTAGGTGGAAAATTTATAGCCCTTTTCGTGGTCAAATTTTTCGGCTGCACGGATCAGACCAAGGCTGCCTTCCTGAATCAGATCCTGGAAAGAAAGCCCACGGTTCATATATTTCTTGGCAATGGACACCACCAGACGGAGGTTTGACTGCACCATTTTTTCCTTGGCACGGCGGCCAAGCATCAGCCGGCGCCGAAACTTGATGGTGGGCATGTCCACCAAAGTCGCCCATTCCTTGGTATCCGGCTGATGGCCATGATCGGCTTCAAATTGGGCTGCCAACTCCTCCAGTTGGAGTAGATCGGCAATCTTTCGTGCCAATTCGATTTCTTCATCGGGCCGCAACAGGCGAATACGACCGATCTCCTGAAGGTAGACACGGATGGAATCCTCGGTGTACACGCCCTTCGGGCCCACCTTGATACTGGCCAGTGCCTTAGCGGCCGCGGGAGCATCCTTACCCGCCTCCAACTTCTCATCAGCGAGGGTGAGCGCATCGGACTCAACCAGATCCGAGGGATCAAGCAAGGACTCTGATGTGTCTTCCAATGCATCCACGGCCAGGAGGTCGTCCTCCTGCTGAGGCTCAGCCTTGGCTTTGCCCTTGGCCTTAGTGGGCCCAGAGGTCGCAGCGCGACGCTTCTTTGCTGGGGTTCCACCTGGGGAAGCTGGTGACTCTCCAGGGGGAGACGCCTCAAGAGCCGATTCCAGGACAGCCAGAGACTCCGCGGAGTCGGTGAGGACCTCAGGAGTGGTGGATTTCAGGGAGGCAGGGCTCATATGGTGCCGGGCAAAGGGACTGGAAAGAAAGAGAGGCAGGGCAGATTCAGGCCCGCATCATTGGTTTGAGGGCCGAGCCTCCACAGGCCTGATGTGCTACAGGGAAAGATCGGAGCTGAACGGATTGGGGGACAGAGTGGACCAACCCCGAAGGTTGAAAATGGACGACGAGCCTCAAGGAGGTGGACAGCGAACAGCGAGACGAACTACGACCGGGACAGGGGGTGAAGGGATGGGGGTGGACATCCAAGGGATGCCTTCGGGGACGCTGGTGTCTCTCCCTTGCAATGAACACTGCCTGGCTGATGTCGACCTCTCGGTCTGGCTCTCTTCATCTTAGGAATGGTGTGAGACGTTTGCAAGAATCCTTCCCCCTGGGCGACCCAGACCCCCCGGTTTGCCCAGCCTTCCTTGAGGTCTGGCTGAATGCCGGGCGGGAGGGCAGGATCTTCACCTATGCCAATCCCCGGAGCCTCCAGCTGGGGGCAGGTGACCTGGTCCAGGTGCGGCTGCAGGGGCGACTCCACGCCGGGTTGGTGGTCGCTGGGCTGGAGCACAGCCCGGCCCATCTTGACGAGGCCTCCCTGCAACCGGTCTTATCCCTCCTTGAGCATGCCGCCGTCCATCCGCACTGGCAGACCTTGATCGCGGAGGTGGCCAAGGACTGCCACACGAGCTTTTTTCGCACCCTGCGCAGTGCACTCCCTCCAGGTTGGCTGGGGGTGCGGCGTCAACAGTCGACAGGTGAGGGGAGGGCACTTCAGCAGATCATGCGCACCACAGCCCCCCTTCCTCCCTCCCACGCTCTCCCGCCTCGGCAGCGACAGCTGCTGGAGCATCTGGAAGCCCATGGAGGGGAACGGCTGTTGAAGGATCTGCTCTCTGTCGATGGGTTCGGGCGAGGCGTGGTCAAGGGGCTGGAGCAGAAGGGGCTGGTGAGCAGCAGACTCTGCCGGGAACGGATCACAAACCAGCCCACGTGGTTGAGGCTCAATCTGGAGGCTGAAGGACGGACGCTGACCTGCGCCCAGGCCGAATCAGTCAGAGCCCTGCAGCAAGCTCCATCCGGCACGGAGGCCCTGCTCTGGGGGATCACCGGTTCGGGGAAGACCGAGGTGTATCTACAGGCAGCCCTGCACCACCTCAATGCGGGCCGCAGTGTGCTGCTGCTCACCCCCGAGATCGGCCTGGTGCCCCAGTTGCTGGACAGGGCTCGGCAGCGTTTTGGGGCTGGCGTTCTCGAGTACCACAGCGCACTTTCGGAGGCGGATCGGATCAGAAGCTGGCGCTTCTGTCTCCAGGCCGCCCGGGAGGGGAAGCCTGCTCTGGTGGTGGGAACCCGGTCGGCGGTCTTTCTCCCCCTCTCTCCTCTGGGACTGATCGTGCTGGATGAGGAACACGATTCCTCCTGGAAACAGGAGAGTCCCATGCCCTGCTACCACGCCAGGGACGTTGCCCGTCTGCGCTGCAGGCTTGAAGGGGCCAACCTCCTGCTGGGCAGCGCCACCCCATCGCTGGAAACCTGGTTGGCCACCCGAGAACCCAGGCACCACAGCACATTGCTCAGGCTTGCCGAGCGCATCGGGCGGCGCCCCCTGCCACCGGTCCGGGTCGTGGACATGCGCCACGAACTGGCCGAAGGGCACCGACGACTCCTCAGCCGGCCTCTCCTGGACCGCCTGGAGGCCCTGCGCCAGCGGGGCGAGCAGGCCGTGATCCTGGTGCCCAGAAGGGGATATCGCAGTTTTCTGAGCTGCCGCAGCTGCGGCACCGTGGTGCAGTGCCCCCACTGTGATGTTGCCCTCACCGTTCATCGGCGCGGCAACGGAATCGAGTGGCTTCGTTGCCACTGGTGCGGGCACCGGGATGTCGTGAGCCAGCGCTGTCCTGCCTGTGGATCAAGCGCCTTCAAACCATTCGGAGCCGGTACCCAACGGGTGATGGAGCAGCTGGGCCAGGAGTTGGAAGGACTTCGTGTGCTCCGTTTCGATGCCGACAGCACCCGCGGGCGGGATGGTCACAGGCGGGTTCTCGAGAGGTTCAGGGATGGTCAGGCGGATGTGCTGGTCGGCACGCAGATGCTCGCCAAGGGGATGGATCTGCCCAGCGTGACCCTGGCAGCCGTTCTTGCGGCTGATGGGTTGCTCCATCGACCGGATCTGCGGGCCGCGGAACATTGCCTGCAATTGCTGCTGCAGCTCGCAGGGCGGGCCGGGCGGGGGGAGCAACCCGGGGAGGTGCTGGTTCAGACCTACACACCGGATCACCCCGTGATCCGCCATCTGGTGGATGGACGCTATGCCCCCTTCCTTGAGGCGGAGGCCAGCTTGCGAGAGAGTGCCGGCCTTGTTCCCTTCAGCCGGGCGTGCCTTCTCAGGCTGGCAGGGCCTTCCGCCTCGGCGACAGCCACCTCTGCCACCGCCCTGGCGGAACGACTCCGTCCTGCCGTGGAGGCCAGTCAGTGGTTGCTGATCGGGCCGGCGCCAGCGCCGGTGGCCCGGGTGGCCGGCCGCAGTCGCTGGCAGTTGTTGCTCCATGGCCCTGCAGGCTCTGCCTTGCCCCTGCCACCTGAGCGGGAGATGCGGTCGATGCTGCATCGCACGGTGACCCTGGCCATCGATCCAGACCCCCTTCAGCTTTGATCAACACTCAGGCCGGTAATTCAGGCAGGCCCATCCCTAGCCGCACACGCAGACGCTGGAGCTGCACCACCAGAAGCAACCCGATAAGGATCAGCAATCCCCCGAGACCCAGGGGATTCCAGCGCCAGCAGCGGATCACCAGGGTGTTCACCGCTCCGGGCTGCAAGGGCCAGATCCAGGCTTCAGGCCTACCGGTGGCCTGGATGGAGCCTGGCATCGCCTGGCGAATCGCTCTCCTGGGAAGGGGGCTGAGGCGCAGTCGCAACTCCAGCCCGGGCAGGGATGGCAGGGCCTGGAGATCCAGCTCAACCTCAATGTCCTGATGAACCCCGATCAGCAGGTTGGTTTCCCGCCACGTCAGCACGGGTGGCGGGATGGGGAGACCCGCCAGTTCGGAAGCCAGCCCAAGCGTCTGCTGAAGGGAGGAAACAGCGTCTCGGGGGGTGAGCAGGGGACTCACGAGCACGGATGATGGCCCCATCTGCTCCAATGTGTAGGGAGGCTTGGAAGAGGTGAGGGCTCGCGCCCACCGCTTCTGGAAGGGCAATGGGGTGCCGGCGGCAGGATCCAGGCGGTGCTCCAGACGCACACGCCCCGGGCCCTCGAAGCTGAGCTGGGTCTCGACCCGCATGCACCCGGAGAGGAGGCCGCTCAAAAGGAGTCCCACCAGCAGCAGCACCACGATGGCGGCAAAACCAAGGGGGCTTCGGGTCGGCCCCACTGGTGGGG
>JBJTQT010000161.1:0-3146 GCA_046075745.1 Cyanobium sp.
GCCTGTTCACCGCCGTCTCCGATCCGCTGGAGGCGCCGGCGGTGCTCCAGCTGCGCCGCACGATCCTGAGCTGGCGCTTCTACGACAGCTTCCGCACCGACCGGCAGGCGCCCGCCCGGCTGGGACGCCTCGCCACCCGCACCCCGGCCCTGGCCGCAGACGGCGGCGATCTGGCGGCGGCGGTGCAGACGATCCTGGAGATCGGCGATGGCGATGGCCTGCAGGCCGCGATCGCCGATGCCTTCCCCGGCTGCCGGCTGACGGTGGACACCGGATCGCCCCTGTTCCGCCTGCAGCTCCAACAGCCGGGCCTGCTGCGCCCCCTCGATGCATCGGAGCTCTCCGATGGCACGTTGCGCTATCTGCTGCTGGCGGCGTCCTTGTTCAGCCCGCGCCTGCCGCCGCTGCTGGTGCTCAACGAACCGGAGAACAGCCTCCACCCCGATCTGCTGGCGCCCCTGGCGCGGCTGATCAGCACGGTGGCCGAGCGCACCCAGGTGTGGGTGGTGGCCCACGCCGAGGTGCTGATCAACGCCCTGGCCGACGCACCGAAGTGCCGGCTGCTGCGGCTGGGGCGGGAAGAGGGTGCCACGCTGCTGCCAGGCCAGACGGTGCTGGAACGGGCCGCCTGGCGCTGGCCGGGGTGAGGCTCAAGCGGAGGCGACCTGACCTTTCGACTCAGCCCCGCCGCTGCCGCGTGCGTCGCGGGCTTTCACCGCACCAGCGGCGGTAGTCAGCGGAGGTGACCCCAGAGGCGATCAGCCCGGAGGCCACCATCAGCTCGGCAATGCTCTGCTGATCCTGCGCGCGGTCGAGCAGGAGTCCGCGCAGGCGCTGCAGGCGCAGCCGTTTGGCCTCGGCCATCGGAGCGCAGCCCAGCTCCTGCAGGAAGCTGTACTGCAACTGCCGCGTGGAGACCTCCAGGGAGCGGCTCAACTCCGCCACCGTGAAGCGCTGGTCCAGGCGATCCGCCATCCACTGGCGCGCCTGGACCACGGTCTCCCGCCGCCGCCGGGCGGTGATGCGTTCGCGCGGCTGCGGCTGGGACTGCCAGTCACACCAGGCGCTCAGGGCGTCGCTGAACTGATCAGCCGCATGCTCGGCACCAAGGGAACGCTGGGCGGCGGCGGCGGCCAGCTGCCGGGCACAGGCCAGCAGGCGCTGCGCCAGCGGGCCTGCTGCCAGCGACGGCGAGACCGACAGCGGCAGCCGGGAATGAATTGCCTCTGGGATCCGGATCGACAACCCCTCGATCTCCTCGCTGGTCTCCCCCTGCATCGCATCACCGGGTTGAAACAGCAGGCCCGATCCCGGTTCCGCCAGCCAGGCGCGGCCATTGATCCGCTCTTCGCTCAGGCCACGCAACGGCAGCCACAGCACGCTGGCGCCGCACTGCTCACGCAACAACCTCACTCGGCCCCGTCCATGCAGATGCATCACTCCATATGGCCCAAGTTGTCCGATCTGGAAGTGGGCCTCAAACCGTTCGCGGGCATCGAGCAGCACACTGCGGTGGTGCCCCAGGGTGGTGGCTAGAGCTGCGTCCCAACAGACGAAGTCATTGGTGTCGAGTACGGGGGTAAGGCCCGGGCCATGCAGCCCATGGGCGATTGACCTGGACCTGGACCGGGGCAAGTGCGGCGATCAGTGACGGAATCGGCTCACAATGGAACTGCATGAACACCTCTGGCAAGCCCAGACGACAGGCCCCTCAATATCAACCAAACGCAAGTTGAACACATCCGCTCACAATTTCACCACTGATCCTGGCCAAGGTTGAGGCCTCGCCCTACCGTTCAACAGGTTGTATCCCCTGGCTGCAGGGCCATAGCTGCAACCTTTTCCAGTTGACTTGGCCCCGAGAAACGCACCCACCATGCGCCGTACCGTTCTTTTCGCCGCCGCCCTCATTGCCGCCTCCAGCGGCAGTATCTTTCTGAGCAGTGCCTCCCACGCCCAAAGCAGCGAGGAAGACAAGATCGAAGCCCGGATCGGCTCCTGGGGACGCAACTGCAAGAACGCCGTAGCCGATAAGTACAAGGCCAAGTCGATGGCAGATGTGGAGATTTCTCTGGGGGCCTCTCTACGGGCCAGCATCGATGCCGGAGAAACCACCCTGGCTGACATCAAGCGCGGTGGACTCTCCTTCGACTTCCGCGTGCATCACGTGCCCGGCAAGGATCCCGAGGGATATTGCAACACCGACGGCCAGGGGAACGTCGAAGAGATCAAGAACATGCACGAGTGATCCCAAGGGGAGCCGTTGGAGGGACTCACCACCCAAGCCGTTCCGGCAGGGCCCCGATGCCTCCACGTCGTCACCCACCATCAGGCAGGCCTCGAGCGGCAACCCCAGAGAGCGCACCACCTCCGCGAAGAACACCGCAGAGGGCTTGCCCATCCATCCAGCGCCCCGCTTCCCCTGGCCACAAGAAACGTCTCCGACTTTGCAGATTTGCCTGGAGTTGATCAATCCCTGGGATGTGCCGTGACCGCGCAACGGACGAAAAGCCTTCGGGCTCACGCGCTGGCTGGAGTTGCTGCAGGCAATCCCGGTAAAGAGGTCCAGGGAAAAGCCTGGCCGCTCAGCTCTGCTCCCGCCCGGCGCTGTCGAGGGAGAGGGCAGCAATTTCCTCGTCCTCGGCCAAATCCAGCCTGGCGGCGGAGACGGGTGCTGCAGTAGTCATCACCCGGGTGCGGCTCTGGGACCGCGACCAATTGAAACGCAACACCGGCAGTAGGCCCACATCCCGGGCCATGGCCCAGAAAAACACATAACTGGCCAAGAGCCGGCGGAAGGCCACAAACCGCGATTCGCGAAGGCTTTCGATCAGCTGTTCGGCCCCTTGGAGCTGATCCTCCTGTGCACCGGTGCCGGTCTATGTGATTCAACCGTTTGAACTGGGAGTGGCCATTGGGTTGGTGGCGCTCACCACAGGAATCGGTGCAATGGTGGGCTGGTGTTTCGCGTCGATCTGGAACGGTCTGCATCGGCCTGCCTCAGCTCAGTAGGGGCACGGTGGGCCAGCGGCACGGCCAACTGTTGCGCTGCCGCCACGAATTCGCATGGGGCTGCCCACTGGCAATGCTGCCTCTGCAACCTGCCGGGGCTGGCGCGCCTGTTGGAGCGGCCCTCGCCTTTTGTC
>JBJTQT010000162.1:0-4710 GCA_046075745.1 Cyanobium sp.
ATGGCCATCAGCGTGGCGTATTCCGGCAGATGGTCGCTGACATCGGAATGGAGAATCTGGTAAACGATCACGCAACCCACCACAAAACCCATGGCGGTGCCAAGGGTGAAGATGAAGCCGATGGCCGTGCTGTTGCGCCAGTAATTCTTCTCGAACTCCTCAAACCCCCTCTTGCTGTAGATCGCCACATCCTTCGGCAGCGAACGGCGCAGCCTGGCGGCAACCGCTGCGGGATCAGCACCGGGCACGAGGCGGATCAGCCCCAGCTCCATGCTTCCCGGGGGCGTGTTGGGCATGAGCTGCAGAAAAGTCTCGCTGCTGGTGAGCATGTTGCCGTCCGCACCGAAGGAAGGGCCGAGGGAGACCAGGCCGGCCACCCGAACCCGTTTGCCGGCCACTTCTGTCTCCACCGTGCGACCTTCCTTCAGCCAGCGAACGATGGGGCCATATTCAGGACGGGAGCGTTCATCGAACAGCACCCGGCCCCGCTGGGTGAGGAGTTGGGCCTGATCCCCCAGCCCCGGGGGCAGAAACAGAGAATCATCGGGCTCGAAACCGAGGGTGAGGATCGAGCGGGTGGCGCGGCTCTCAGGATTGCGCCAGAGGAGCAGGTTCCAATGCACAGGAGTGGTGCCGGCCACCTCCGGATCCGCCATGGCCTGCACCAGCCGCCGTCGGGGAAAGCCGGCCATGGCGATGGAACTCATGGTGCGCGGACTGATCAGCACCAGATCCGCATCGAAGAGCTTGTGGAGGGTGACGCTGGCATCAAAGAGACCATCGCGAAACCCGAGTTGCATGAACATCAGGATTCCGGCGAAGCAGATGCCGGCCAGGGCCACGGCGAGCCGGGCCGGCTGGCGGGTGAGCAGCAGCCAGGCCAGGGGAATGCGTCGTCCCTGCCAGGGCATGGGGGAGCTCATGGCTGCAGGCGGGCGATCACCTTGAGGCCCGTGAGCGAGCGAACCCGGGCGACATCCTCGGGAGCGAGCCCCACCCGCACCTCCACGATCCGGGCATCCACGTCGCCGCTGGGATCGGTGGAGAGCACCTCCCGCTGACGCACCTGGGGACTGATGCGGATCACTCTCCCCCGCAGGGTTCCCTTGAACCCGCCGTTCTCACTGGTGAGCAGAACGCTCTGGCCGAGCCGCACCCGATCGATGTCACTCTCATACACCTCCAGCAGGGCCTCCATGCGGTCACTGGCTCCCAGCTCCAGGATTCCCTTGTCGCCGGGCCGTTCCCCGACACGGGCCACGATGCGCAGCACGGTGCCATCCATGGGGGCGCGGAGGGCCGTGTTCTCCAGGTCGGCACGGACCTGTTCCAGCTCCGCCCGGGCCACCTGCCACTCCCCCAGAAGCTGGAGGTATTGCTGCTCGCGCCGGTCGAGCTCATCGGCACTGAGGGCACCCACTCCCGTGAGCTGGCGATAGCGGTTCAGCTCCCGCTGCTCCACCTGCAGTCGACGGGCCAGGTTGGAGAGGCGGGTGAGGATTAGCTGCTGCTGCGCTTCCAGGGTGGGCCCGGTGTCGAAGCGGGCGAGCAATTGTCCCTGGCGCACCTGATCCCCCTCCGCCACCAGCAGATGGGTGAGCCTGGGGCTCCCACCGATTCCGGCGATGGGGGCCGCCAGCACCCGGATATCCCCTGCAGGCTGCAACCGACCAAGGGCAGCCACGGCCTCCAGGGCTTTCTTCGGGGGGGCCTTCACCACCGCTGGCTTCGGAGCTGATCGGTTGGGCAGGGCCAGCTGACGGGTCACCACCAGGGCCACCAGGGTGAGAGCTGAGCCGGCCAGGGCGGCCACCAGGGCAAGGGGAAGCATGCCCCCGCGAGCCGCCGGGGAGCCCACTCCCCCCTGGACCGGATCAGGCTTCAGGCCAGCCCCTGGGATCCCGGCGGAGGGGGGTCGTCGAAGAGCAGGGTCTCGAGGTAAGTGTTCGCCCACTCCGGGTTGAACGCCTTCTCCAGCACCCGCCGGGTCTTGTCGTTCTGTTTCTGCTGCTGGCAATAGCGGAGCTGCCCCTTCCAGCGCGCAACCGTAGCGGCATCCTCCCAGGATTGAGGCTCACTGGCGGCGATGGCGGCCCCCAACACCTGCAGAACGGCTGTCACCTCCTCGATGAACCAGGCTTCCTCCTGGGGGCCGTGGGGGCGAACGAAGAGCACATGCGGGGAGAAGATCGATCCCCAGGCCGGCAGCTCCCGGATCTCGCTGAACGGTGGTCGGCGGCGCTCCGCCAGGGCTTCGCTGATCCCGGCGGGCAGGGCGCCGGCCACTGGGGAGAGGTCCACGATCGCCGCCGACACCACGCCGCGGCCCGCCACGATGTCGGCGCCGAACACCGGCAGGTCGTAGCAGGGATCGGGGAAGAAGACGCAATGCAGAATCTGCAGCCCGGCTCCGAGCCGGGCTGTTTCAAGATGGAGCTTGCGCAGTCCACGGCAGCTGTGCAGCTCATTGCGGATGAACAACCGCTCGCCATCCAGGCTGCCCGTGATGGCCTCCAGCGCCGGATCCACGGCCAGGGGCTGCAGATCCACCAGCTCGTGCCGCAGCTCGCGGATGCGCCCGGCCAGGCCATCCACCAGGGGATGGACCCCCATCCCGGGTTGGAGATCGGCAGCGGGAGGCTCAGGGGCGGGAACCTGGCTCATCGGGGGGGCCCAGCGGCCAGCAGAATGGCGATCCTGCCATGGGTCGATGAGCCAAACCGGAGGATGTTGCGGCCCGTTGCTGCCCGCACTGGAGGAACCCACCACTCTGCGGCTCGCCAATGGTGTGGAGGTGGTGAGCCTCGCCATTCCGGAGGCCCCACTGGTGTGTCTGGATTTCTGGTGCCGGGCCGGCAGTGTCTACGAGACAGCCGCCGAGAGCGGCATGGCCCACTTTCTCGAACACATGGTGTTCAAGGGGAGTGACCACCTCGGCCCAGGGGAATTCGATCTGCAGATCGAAGCTCTCGGTGGCAGCAGCAATGCCGCCACAGGCTTCGATGATGTGCACTATCACGTGCTTATCAGCCCGGAGGCCGCACCTCGGGCCCTGGATCTACTGCTGGAGCTGGTGCTGTCCCCACGGCTGGAGGCCGAAGCCTTCACCATGGAGCGCCAGGTGGTGCTCGAAGAACTCGCCCAGAGCGAAGATCAGCCAGAGGAGGTGGCCCTGCAACGCCTGCTCGCGCTGGCCTGCCCCCAGCACCCCTACAGCCTGCCGATCCTCGGTAAGCGGCAGGCCCTCCTGGCCCATGCCCCAGACGCCATGACGGCGTTTCACCAGAGGCTCTACGGCGGGGGCCGCTGCGTGCTGGCCCTCTCTGGAGCGGTTCAGACAGCACTGGTGGAGCGGGCCTGCACGGGGCGTCTCGCCCAGCTGGCGGCCTGCGGCGAAGTGCCCCCCGGTCCTGCGCTGCAGGTGGAGGCCGGAGAACATCGTCTGGCCCTGCCCCGACTGGAAGCTGCACGACTCCTCATGGCCTGGTGGCAGCCTCCTGCCCCCAACCTGGAGGCCCTGATGGGGGCAGATCTGGCCACCACAGTGCTGGCCGAGGGGCGTCGCTCCAGGCTGGTGGAGCGGCTTAGGGAAACGCTCCGTGTGGTCGAAAGCATCGACCTGGATCTTCACGCCATGGAATGCGGCAGCCTCGCTCTCCTGGAGGCGGTCTGCGCTCCAGAGGATCTGCCAGAGGTGCGGGCGGCGATTGCCGTGGTCTGGCAGGAGGTGATGGGGCTATCCCTGGGGGAGGAGGAGTGGGAGAGGGCCAAGCGCCTGGTGAGCAACAGCTATCGCTTCAGCCTGGAGGCCGCTTCCGGTGTGGCGGGCCTGATCGGCAGTGCCCGTCTCTGGGGACGGGATCCCGCTCCGGCCGCTCCGCTGCAGATGCTGCAGCGCTGGACGCCCTCCCGTCTGCAGAGCGAAGCCCTGGCCGCATTGGACCCCCAACGGGCCTGTGTCCTTGAGGCGATCCCCGCATGAGCATCGCCATGGGGGTGGATCTGGAACGTCAGGCTCTCCAGGGGGGCCTGCCGGTCGTGGTGCTAAAACGCCCCGGACCAGGGGTGCTGGCCGCCAGGCTGGTGATCCGGGGAGGAAGCGGTGCGGATCCCGTGCACCAGCGGGGAGCGCATCAGCTGTTGGCGGGGCTGATGACCCGGGGCTGCGGCGAACTCGATGCCGAGGCCCTGGCTGACCGGGTGGAGGGTGCAGGCGCTGCCCTGCGGGCCGAAGCCTCGGAAGATGCCCTCACCCTGGCTCTTCACTGTGGTGCGGAGGATGCCCAAGCCCTCCTGCCGCTGCTGCTTGAGATGGTGCGCCGGCCCACCCTCAGCCCGGATCAGCTGGATCTGGAGCGCCAGCTCAACCTGCAGACCCTCCAACGGCAAAAGGAGGATCCGTTCCAGCAGGCCCACGACCAGCTCCGCCGTCTGCTCTTCGATGGCGGTCCCTATGGGCATGATCCCCTTGGGGTGGAAGCCGACCTGACCGCGCTGGAGGGCTCACACCTCAGGGCACTGGTCGATCGGCTGGGTGAGCAGGGTGCAGCCCTGGTGCTCTGTGGCGACAGCCCGGAGGGGGTGCAGGACCTGCTCAATCAGACCCTGATCCAATACCCCTGGACCGTGGAGGCTCCCCATGCCTCACCCCTCCCCAGACCTCAAGGGGCCACGGAACGGATCGACTGCCTGGAGGAGGACACGGAACAG
>JBJTQT010000163.1:0-16386 GCA_046075745.1 Cyanobium sp.
GCCCGCGTTGTAGGCATCCCAGATGAAGTAGCCGATGCCGCCATCGGCTTTGAGCATCTCGGCCGCCACGATCGCCAACCAGGCCAGGCCCACGGCGATCCGCAGGCCCGTGAACACATAGGGCACGGTGGCCGGGATCACAATGTTGCGGATGTATTCCCCTTTGCGTAGCCGCAGCACCCGGGCCACGTTGGTGTAGTCCTGGGGAATTTCCCTGATCCCAACTGCCGTATTGATGATGATCGGCCAGATCGCCGTGATGAAAATTACGAAGATCGCCGAGGTGTTGGCGTCTTGAAACACCATCAGGGAGATGGGGAACCAAGCCAGGGGCGGCACGGTGCGCAGCACCTGGATCACCGGATCCAGGCCCTTGCCGATGAAGCGGCTGAGGCCCAGCAGGCCGCCGATGCTCACCCCCACCACGGCCGCCAGGCCATAGCCCACGGCCACCCGCTGCAGCGAGATGAGGATCTGCCAGCCCAGACCCTTGCTGGTGCCGCCCTCATCAAAGAACGGTTGGCTGATGTAGGGGTTCCAGGTGTCGGCTACCACGTTGATCGGGCCAGGCAGGCGTCCCACGCCCAGGATCAGGGAAAGAATCTGCCAGGCCAGGAGGAAGCCACCAATGCAGATGAGATAGGGAAGGATGGGGCGCAGGCCTGGTTGGACCAGGCTCCCGCGCGACAGCGACCGTCGTCGGCTGGCCGGGGTGGAGGGGGTCATGGTGGTGGAGTTCAGCTGAGGGCCTTGATCTTCAGGCCGTCGAGGTAGGCCTTGGGATTTTCCGGATCGAACACCACCCCATCGAAGAAGGTTTCCTTGCCCCGGGAATCGCTGGCGGGGATGTCCTTGGCCCGGCCGATCGCGGTGGCGGCTTCCTTCCAGAGGTCGGCCCGGTTCACCTTGTTCACGAGGCCGTTGATATCCGTGCTGGCGGGCAGATAGCCCCAGCGCATGTCCTCCGTGACGAACCAGGCGTCATGGCTCTTGAAGGGGAAGGAGGCGTTGTCCTCCCAGAACAGCATCCTGTAGGGGCTGTTCTTGACCTCCCGGCCATCGCCGTAGTTCACGTTGCCGGCCAGCCTGGGTTTGATGTCGGCCACATTGGCCTTGATGTATTTGTCCTGGGCGATGATCTCGCACATCTCATCGAGATTGGCGGGGTCCTGGCACCAGATCTGGGCTTCCTGAACGGCCATCAGCAGGGCCTTGGCGGCCTTGGGGTGCTTGTCCACCCAGTCGGCCCGCATCGAGAAGGATTTCTCCGGGTGCCTGTTCCAGATCTCCCCGGTCTGGGTGGCGGTATAGCCCAGCTTCTTGTTCACCAGGCGCTGGTTCCAGGGTTCACCGACGCAGAACACATCCATGGTGCCGGTCTGCATGTTGGCCACCATCTGCGGAGGGGGGATCACCACCAGATCGGCATCCTTGTTGGGATCGATGCCGTTGCCGGCCAGCCAGTAGCGCATCCACAGGTCATGGGTGCCCCCCGGGAAGGTGACGGCGGCCTTCAGCTTTCGCCCTAGGCCCTTGGTGGCCTTGGCCAGGCCCTCCTTGTTGTTGACGGTCAGCTTCTCGTCCAGCAGCTCCTTGGAGGCACTAATCCCCTGGCCCTGGGTGTTGAGCCGCGCCAGGGTGTACATCGGCAGGGGCTGCTTGCTCTTGGTGATCTTTCCCGCGGCGAGCAACAGGGGCATGGGCGAGAGGATGTGGGCGCCGTCGATGCCTCCCTTGTCGCCCCCCAGCTCGAGGTTGTCGCGGGTGACGGCCCAGGAGGTCTGCTTCATCACCTTCACATCGGGCATGCCGTGCTTGGCGAAGAGACCCTTCTCCTTGGCGACGATCAGGGGGGCACTGTCGGTGAGGGCGATGAAGCCGAGGGTGGCGCCCTTCACCTCAGTGTCCGCAGCGCCTCCGGCGGCAGGGGCACTCTCGCTTTTCTCACCAGAGGCGGGTGGTTTGCCGCCGCAGGCGGCCAGCACCACACTGCTCAATGCTGTGCCGGCAGCGGTGAGCAGAAAACGGCGACGAGAAAAGGAAGCCATGGGCTTTGTTGGGGTGTGCTGGGTGAATGGCATCGGCATGGCGGAACGGAACCGGCCATGGGCATGATCTGCCGTTCATCACCAATGGATCGGAACAGCAGGAGTCGGTTGCAACAGTCCCTGCCTGTTCAGAGGAAGCGGCAGTTCAGAGGAGAGGGACCCCCGAGAGGGTGGGAGAGCGACCCGGTGGTCCACAGCCAGGCATCACAACGATGTGCACGGCTGAAAAATCATGTCGGCGCAAAGGCTGACCGATGCATGCATCTAATCAGTCGACGATGCCAGTGCGATGTCACATCAGCTACCAAATCCTCTCTCTGTCAGCTCTCTCTGGCGAGCACGCCGAACTCCTCCAGTGCCCTGGCCAGGTTTCGGTGTTCATGGCCTGGATGGCTCAGCTTCACCAGGGTGAAGCGCTGGAGCTCATCAAGGCCGGCCCACCCTTGGGGGCGCACGTGCAGCCCCAGCTGGCGGCAGGAGGCCGCCAGCGGTTCCGGAAAGATGCTCTCCTGTTGCCACGCCTTGTCTACCGCTGGAGCCAGGAGGCTCGCTGGACCCTGCGGCAGAGCACGGCTGCGCTCCAGCAGCCAGGCACGCATCGCGCCGAGGGAGCCCTCATCGTCGGCCCAGGCCAGCAGCCGCTGCCGCTCCTCCCTGGTGAGCCCGTGCCAGTGCACCAGCTTCAGCTTCACCCCGGCCAGATCGAGTTTGCGCCGCACGGCCATCGGCAGACAGCGCAGATCCCCTGCGAAGTCGGACTCGAACGCGTAGACCCGGCTGGCGATCGGGCTCATGCCGCCAGCTCCCGCCTGCAGCGCTCGCCCACCTGGGCCAGCAACAGGGCCCTGGACTGCTGCAGGCCTTCCCCCAGGCTGCCGTGCTGATCGCTTTGCCACAGCAGGCAACCCAGATTCCAGAGCAGGGCTTCAGCCAGGGGGCCCTCCCCCCGCAGGGCCGCCATGGCCTGGTCGCGCCAGATCTCCAGGCTCTGCCAGGGCACTTCCGGGGCGCTGATGCCGTGATCGCGGGGATGGAGCATCACCCGTTCGGTGCGCTCCCCCCGCAAGCGGGCGGTGATGCCGGCCCTGGTGGTGGGCAGATCGGTGGAGCCCTCCAGTCCCTTGATGGTGAGCACCTCCTGCTCTCCGCTGCTCCGCAGCGCTTCCCAGGCCCGCTGTTCGGTGGGGGGATGAACGAACCCGCTGATCAGGAGACGCTCGCCCCGGTGGGGGGTCCAGAGGAGTTCCAGGCTGGCCACCGGCGGGCGTTTGCCGATCAGGTCGCGGGTGCGCACCAGCCCTTCCGCCGCGGGGAAGTGCAGGGGCTGGTGGGTGAGGGCGAGGTTGTGCCGATCCAGTCGCTGCTGCACCGCCTCCAGGCTCAGGGTGTCCCAGGGGATGCCCAGGGCGGCGAAGAGCTCTGCCAGCGTCACGCCATATTTCACCGGCATGGGTCCTCCCCCATGGAGCACCACTGGCTGGCCCGCCGCGGCCAGGGTGAGGGCGATCAGGGGAAGGAGGGGCGCCGTGCGGCTGCGGCCGTCGTAGGGCACGGCGAAACAGAGGGCGCGCCTGCCCGGTGTGGCCAGGGTCGGTCCTTGGGCCTGGAAGGTGTCAAGCATGCCGCTCAGTTCTTCCGGCGTGGGCCGGCGGATGCGATGGGCGATCAGAAAGGCCCCCAGCTGGGCCGGATCCAGGGAGCCCGACAGCATCAGCGCCATCGCTTCTTGGGCTTCCTCCCGGCTGAGCCCGGTGCTGGTGTGTTCCCCACTGCCCACCTTGGCGATCAACTCGCGGAAGCGGGCCTGCTGGGGGCCCAGCGAGGAGAGTTGACGGGCCCGTCGATCGCTGATCGGCACCGGAGCTCCGACCTCAGTCGCTGGGTTTTGTAGCGGTTGCAACAAGACGATGGCCAGCCCTGGTGCACATTGTGACTGGAGAGCGGCCCACCGCGACGACTTTGTTCGACAGGCCTGAACGCGAATCCCATCTCTGCAGGTCATCGACCCGTGCGGAGGCGGGTTCTCTGATCCCATCTCTCCATGGAACCTTCTGCTGCTTCCACTGCCGGGGCGTCGCTCAACAAGATCGAGCAGGCCAAGGCCGGCTTCTGTGGCCTCGACCTGGAACCCCGTCTCGGCGATCTCGCGGCCGCCGGCTGGGAAACCCTGGATGAGGCCACCCTCACGATCCACCTGAAGTGGCTCGGCATCTTCTTCCGGCCGGTGACGCCCGGTCGGTTCATGGTGCGGCTCCGGCTGCCCAATGGCCTGGTGCACGCCCATCAGCTGGAAGCCCTGGCGGATGTGGTCGACCGTTGCGGCGACCATGGCAGTGCCGACATCACCACGCGCCAGAACATTCAGCTCCGCGGCCTCCTGCTGGAGGACATGCCTCCCCTGCTGCAGGACCTGGAACGGGTGGGTCTCACCAGTCGGCAGTCCGGCCATGACAATCCCCGCAATGTCACTGGCAATCCCCTGGCCGGGATCGACCCGGAGGAAGTCGTCGACACCCGCCCCCTGGTGACGGCCATTCAGGAGGCGCTGCTGGGGCCGGAAGGTCCCCGCAACCTGCCGCGCAAATTCAATGTGGCCGTCGGCGGCGCCCCGGACAGTTTTCTGCTCCACAACGACCTGGCCTACCTGCCGGCCTTCCAGGGGGAGGAGCTGGGGTTCACGGTGATGGTGGGCGGCTTCTTCTCAGGCCAGCGCAATGAGCTGGCCATCCCTCTGGGGGTGTGGCTGCCGCCCCAGGCCCTGCCGGGTTTCACGCTTGCGGTGCTCAGGCACTACGAGCGCTGTGGCGAGCGGGCCGTGCGCACCCGCACCCGGTTGATGTATCTGATCGATGCCCTGGGTCTGGAGGCCTATCGGGAGGCGGTGCTGGCCTGCCATGCCGACCTCAGGGGCCCTGAGGCTGCCGCCCTCGTGCCGGGCCACGATGGCAGCCATTTGGTGAACCGCCCCCCTCGGGATGTCTGCGGCGTCCATCCCCAAAAGCAGCCCGGTCTGAGCTGGGTGGGATTGAACGTGCCCCTGGGCAGGCTGGATGCCGCCGCCATGGCCGATCTGGCCGATCTGGCCCGCACCTTCGGATCCGGCCAGTTGCGGCTCACCGAGAGCCAAAACGTCGTCATCAGCGATGTGCCCGACGAACGGCTCGCGGAGCTCCTGGCTGCACTGGAGAGGCCGGAGCGGCAACGGGCCTTCCGCTTGAACCCCGGCCCCCTGATGGCGGAAGCGGTGAGCTGCACCGGCAACCGCTACTGCAGCTTCGCCCTGATCCCCACCAAGACCACGGCCCAGCAGGTGGTGGAGGAGCTGGAGCGTCGCCTGGAGCTGCCCCACCCGGTGCGCACCCATTGGACCGGCTGCCCCAATGCCTGCGGGCAGCCCTACATGGGTCAGATCGGTCTGATGGGCGCCAAGGCCCGTCTGGATGGCCAAATGGTGGAGGCGGCCAAGCTGTTTCTGGGGGGCTCCATGGGCGCCGAGCCACGACTGGCGGAGCTGCACCACAAGGGGGTGCCCCTCAGTGAGCTCACGAACGTGCTGGAGAACCTGCTCGTGGAGCACTTCGGTGCCAGGCGCCGCCCCCTTTCCCCGTGAAACGTCCCAGGGCGGGCGCCCACCAGCGCTGCCGATGCGCGGCCATCCTCTGCTGATACGCACGATCCACCCGGTCCATCTCCTGCTGGTCGGCGTGGTCGGCCACGCCATAGAGCAGGTGGATAAGGCGATCGGGATCCAGATCCAGGGCTGCCGCCTCCTGCCAGAGCTGCTGGGAGCGGATCTGGTCGGCCCGCTGAAACTGGGCCTCGGCCAGCTGGCGGGTGAGGAGGAACAGCAACTGACGTTCCTTCTGGGCCGCGAAATCCAGAGCGGTTCTCTGCACAGGATGTCCTCCAGGAGCCGACGTCCGCTCTCAGTGTGGGCAAGCTCCAGGCCGGAGCACGGCTTCCCGGACCCTTCTGCCATGAAACGTAGCGGTTGTTACGTCATGTCTCCAGGCACGGCTCCAGGCGCTGCGCGGGTTTCCTGGCTGCCCACTCCCCCTGGGGATTTGCCATGGTGAATCCTCAGGCCGATTCCCCAGCCGTGGTTCCCACCCCAGGTCAGCTTGCCGACGTGGTGGCCCAGCTGCCCCCTCCTGGCAGTGCGGATCGCTGGCCCTGGCTCCAGACCCTGCGGCGGCGCCCCTCCTTCCCCCTCGAGCCCTGGCTGCAGGCGCTAGAGGCCGGTCTGCTCGCGCCCCAGCAGGATCTGATGGCGGTGCTGGCCGATCATCTCGATGGACCGGCCATGGTGCGGCTGCTGCAGTGGTGGCTCCGCAGTGCGGCCCAGGATCCGTCCCTGCCCCCCCTGCTGGTTCCCCGGCCTGATCCCCAGGCTCTGGTTGTGCTGCGCCAGGCCTGCGCAGCTCCCGACGCCCCTGGGGATCGGCTGGTGGCCCTGTTGCCGCTGCTGGGCCACCAGCGAGACCCTGCGGATTTCCCCCTTCTCCGGGAGCTGGCCCTGCAGCCCGGGCCGCTGCAGCTGCGGATGGCCGCCCTGGAAGGGATCTGCCGCGGCCTGGCCGCCTGGCCCCTCCCGCCGCTGCGGCGCATGTTGACCACCCTGGCCGGTGATCTGCACGCCCCCCTGGCCGAGGCGGCCGTGGATGCCCTGGCCCGCCTGCCCGGAGCGCGGGTGTCTCTTGTTGCTCTGCGGAATCGTGCCCTCGATCCTGCCGTCGCCGGCCGCCTCGAGCGGCGCCTGGCGCGCATGGCCCCCACCCCCCTGGTGCTGCTGATCCACGGCCGCTCCGGGGGGCTGGTGCCCGAGGAGCTGCTGGCGCTCGCCCGGGAGCTGGAGGCGCGCCGGGGGGCGCCGGTGCACCTGGAAACCCTCACGGCGCCTGAGCTCCCGCCCCTTCCGGAGCCCAGCGCCGCCCTCACCACCCTGGTGCCCCTGTTCCTCCTGCCGGGCGGCCATGTGCGCCACGATGTGCCCCAGCGGGTGGCCCGCTGGCGGGCCGCCGGGGCGGTGCGGCGGCTGCCCTTCCTCGGGGCCTGGGCGGCCTGGCAGGCCGCCCTGGTGGAGGAGGTGAACCGTCTGGCGGCGCCCACCGAGGCTGCCACTCCCCTGCTGGTGCACCATCCTGTGGAAGGTTCCCTTCCCCAGCGCTACCTGAGCCACCTCGCCTCCCTCTGCGGCGCAAGCTGCCTGGCCCTCCCCTACCCCTCCGCCGAGGGAGGGGGTGCCCCTCCGCCGCCGCAGGAGCCAGCCCTCCCCCTGGCCATGGCGTCCTGTCGGCTCACCGATGGGTTTGCTGCCTGGCTGGGATCGCCCCTGCTGGGCAGGCGCCAGTGCCGCCAGGCCCTGCTCGAACTGTTGGTGGCCTTGCCATGAGCAGCGGCAACGGCGGCGGACCAGCCCCTTTGGGCACGGCGCCACCCCCCTTCGGGACCGTGTATCTGGTGGGGGCGGGCCCAGGAGATCCCGACCTGCTCACGGTGAAGGCCCATCGGTTGTTGAGCAGTTGCGATGCCCTCGTTTACGACTCCCTGGTGCCCCAGGCCCTGCTGGATCTGGTGCCGGCGGGCTGCGAGTGCCGCTTCGTGGGCAAGCGGCGGGGGCACCATTCCGTGCCCCAGTCTAAGATCAACGCCGTGCTCCTGGAGCTCGCCCAGTGCCACCGGCGCGTGGTGCGGCTCAAGGGGGGAGATCCCTTTCTCTTTGGACGGGGCGGGGAGGAGGCAGCCCATCTGGTGAGCCGGGGCGTGCCCGTGGAGGTGGTGCCGGGGGTGACGGCCGGCATCGCCGCTCCGGCCTATGCGGGGATCCCTCTCACCCATCGGCGGGCCGGCTCCAGCGTCACCTTCGTGACCGGGCATGAAGAGATCGACAAGGGCCGGCCCGGGGTGGACTGGCGGGGCCTGGCCCGCAGCAGCGATGGCCTGGTGATCTACATGGGGCTGCACAACCTGTCCCGGATCTGTGAGGAGCTGATCGCCGGGGGGCTGGAACCTTCCACCCCTGCTGCAGCGATCCAGCAGGGCACGGTGCAGGGGCAGCGGATCCTGGTGACCTCCCTCAAGGAGCTGGCGACCCAGGTGGAGGGCGAGGCGATGGCCTCCCCCGCGATCATCGTGATCGGGGAGGTGGTGGCCCAGCGGGTGGCCGCCTGTGCCCCGCTTCCCGCCGAGGTGGTGATGCCCATCCCCCTCTGAGCCCGCTTGAGGAAGTGCCCGCAAGATCCATCGTTTTGTAACGACGCTCACCCTGGGGGCCCCGGCCGTTCGGTTCACTGGATCATTCTCCGTCGACGGTTCAGCCCCCAAGGCCGAACCCAGCTCTCTCCCGCACCAGTCCAGACCAGTCCTGGGCTAGCCGTCATGACCGCCACCCTCGCCAACCAACAGTCCAGCCGCCCCCCCAGCCCCGAAGCTTTTCCGATGCCCGATCGCAGCGAGCAAGGTCAGAGCGAGCCCCTTCACAGCGTGGTTCGTCCCGCGCCGATGTTCGAGCTGATCCCCTATGAGAAGTTTCGTGATACGCCCTCCGTGCGGTTTTTCGATATCACCGTGCCCACCTCCAACGCCCGGGATCTGGTGGTGCACTCGGGGCCGGCGGTGAGCCCCCCGAACGATCCAGAGACCGAAGCCTGGCAGTTCTATCTGCATCCCCACCAGGAAGACAATCTCCTGGCGATGCACGGCGGTCGCACCTTCTATCTGGTGAACCTGGGCTGGAATTACCCCTACCACATCGTGCGGCTGGACTGCGGCGGCGACATCCTCCGCATCCCACCGGGCACCTTCCATCGTTCCGTGTCCGACCCCGATGGATCCCTGGTGCTCAACCAGGCGGTGCGGGAGGAGGGGGCCAGCGTGGTGCGGGAGTTCCGCGTCTACAACAGCTCCCGCATCCCCCGCCTGTTTGCTGTCACCTCGAAGACCGCTCCCCTTCCCAAGCTGCACGGCCTCAACTGGTGAGCCCCAGGCTCTCCAGGCGCAGATCCAGGGTGACGGCATCTGGGTGGTCCCTGCCGAACCAGGCCTCCCCCGATCCATCGCGAGGATCGGAGGGCTGAAGGTCAACCGGCAGGAACCGTTCGCCGCTGCTGTTGAGCTCATAGGCCGCCACAGCCGCGGGCCCGCCCACGAGGAGCCGCAGGGGCCAGTGGGGGGGGATCGCCGGATGGAGACAGGGGTAGAGCTGTTGCAGGCGATAGCGCACCGCCAGCAAGGAAGCGGGGTCGGCATCCAGGGGAAGGGGCCTCCCTTGCAGGGTCAGCCAGCAGGTCTGGCGGAAGGCGGCGTTGGCCGTCACTTCAAACCTCCGCAGGGAGCCATCCACGAAGCGGCTGGTGAAACCTCCCTCCCGGGGGAAATCACAGATCAGGGGCCAGGGCTCCAGGGCCGGGCGCAGCTCCAGGCGGGGCACCTCCCCATCGGCTCCGGCGGCCCCCTCCCAGGCCAGCAGGGGTGGAAAACGCCACTCCCACAGCTCTCGGAACGGCCCGGACTCCAGCGTCAGGCCGGCTCCGGCCAGATCGGCCAGCACGGCCTCCAGATCGGCCCAGAGCTGGCTGGGCAGCAACCAACGATCGTGCAGGGCGGCCCCCCAGTCGCGCAGCCGGGTGGGCCGGTGCTCAGGATTCAGCAGATGGGCCGCCAGGCTGCTCCAGAGCAGGGCGATGGCCTGGGTCCACTCCAGCCGGGGCAGGCTCTCCAGCGCCCGGAACTCAATCAGCCCCAGGCACCCTGCCGGGGTTCCCGGGTTCCAGAACTTGTCGAAGCTGATTTCGCTGCGGTGGTTGTTGCCGCTGCGATCGGCATGCAGGTGGCGCAGGGTTTCGCCGATCAGGGCCCGGTGGTCACCCCAGGGTTCTGTGGAGGGGCGCTTCTCGGCCAGCTCCATCTGCCGGTAGGCCAGCTCCAAATCAAAGATGGAGCCTGCCGCCTCATCGGGCCGGGGTGCCTGGGAGGCTGGCCCCACGCTGGAGCCGCTGAACAGATAGCTGAGGCTGGGATGGTGCTGCCAGTAGCGGAGCAGGCCCGCCAGCCAGCCGGGTCTGGGGAAGAAGGGATTGGTGGCCAGGTTGGCGCCGCCCCAGAGCAGGTGGTTGCCCCCTCCGGTGCCCTCCTGGCCGCCATGGTCGGTTTCCTTCCAGGTGCGGAGGCCCACCTGCGCGGCGGCGGTCTCGATCCGCTGCAGCCACTGGGCATAGTCGCCCCAGCCATGGCACACCGGCAGGTTGATCTCCAGCACCCCTGGATCCGCCGTCAGCCCCAGCACCTGCCAGTGGTCGTCGCAGTCGCTCGGGAGCATCCCGCTGAGCCTTGGTTCCGTCAGCCCCTCCAGGTTGTGGGCCACGGCCTGGAGCAGGCCTTCCAGCGGCTGCCTGAGCAGGGGGGGGAGGAACAGCTCCCAGCCATCGCCGCCCACCTCCAGGGTGAGCACCTGGCGGGGGAGGGTGTCGGGGAAGTGGGTGAGGGGGAGCCGCAGACCGGCCGGCCCCGGCGCGCCGCTGAGTTCCCGCAATTCCTCAGCCAGGGGCCAGGCTCCCGCCTCCCAGCGCCAGCCCTCTGGATCCCCATCCCCAGCTTCGGCCGCGGTGAGCGGGGCCGCCCAAACCCGCCGGCTGTCATCGAGGGGATCCCGCAGGGGCAGGGGCTGGAGCCTGACCCCAAGCCGCTCTCCCAGCCGCTCGAGCCAGGCCTCGCCCTGATCGGCCCGCAGGGGCGCCGGGGGCGGCTGGGGAGGGCTGGGTGCCGGCGGGGGTGCCAGGGGCTGGCCATCGGCACGGATCAGGAGCCGTAGGGCCCAGCGGGGGTTCACTTCCCCGGCGTAGAGCTTCCCCGGGCAGTAGAGCAGGGTGCTGCCCGGCCACACCTGGCGTTGAAACACCTCTGCCAGCTGGCGGGCGATGGGCAGTTTGGTGGGTCCATCCGCCGTGATGGTCCACTCCGCTCCCTCCGGCTTGAGCGGCACCAGGGTGGGTTCACCACCGACGGTGAGCTGAATCCCCGCCTCCTGCAGACGCTGCTGAACCCGATCGGCAAGGGGTTCCATCCAGGGTGTCATCGGCAGGGCCTGACGCTCCCTGGATCATCCGTCAGCAAGGGGAGACGCTCCCCCCTATCCCGCAATGTGGGCCTCACGGTTGCTGGTCGCCACCGGCACCGGCGTCACCTTCCAGATGCGCTCGGCGTATTCCTTGATCGAACGATCCGAGGAGAAGAAGCCGCAGCGGGCCGTGTTCAGCGCCGACATCTGCATCCAGCGGTTCCGATCCAACCAGGCCCCATCCACCTCATTCTGCGCTCGCCTGTAGTCGCCGATGTCGGCCATCACGCGGAAGGGATCGCTGCTGCAGAGATTGGAGAGCAGGGGGTGGAAGAGCTCCCGATCCCCCTCGCTGAAATGCCCTGAACCGATCAGATCGATGGCTTCTTTGGTGAGGGGCTCATTCTCCAGCCAGGGCATGGGGTGATAGCCGTTGCGGTTAATGGAGGACAACTGCTCAGCGGTGTGGCCGAAGAGGAAGAAATTGTCGCTGCCCACCCGGTCGCGGATCTCGATGTTGGCTCCATCGAGGGTGCCGATCGTGAGGGCGCCGTTGAGGGCCATCTTCATGTTGCCCGTGCCGGAGGCCTCCATTCCCGCCGTGGAAATCTGCTCGGAGAGATCCACGGCCGGATAGATGCGGTGGCCCAGGCTCACGCTGAAGTTGGGCAGAAACACCACCCGCAGCCGACCATCCATGGCTGGATCGATGTTCACGATGTCGGCGATGCCGACGATCAGGCGGATGATCAGCTTGGCCATGGCGTAGCCCGGCGCCGCCTTCCCGCCGAAAATCATCGTGCGGGGTGGCAGATCCTCCCCGGCGCGGAGGCGCAGATAGCGCTCCACCAGCTGCAGGGCCGCCATGTGCTGGCGCTTGTATTCGTGGATGCGCTTCACCTGCACATCGAAGAGGCTGGTGGGATCCACCAGCACCATCGTCTGTTGCCGGATGGTTTGAGCCAGGCGCTCCTTGGCGTGCTCCCGCACCACCCGCCACCGCTCCAGGAAGGCGGGATCCTGCACCATCGGCTCGATGCGGGAGAGCTGATCGAGATCGCTCTTCCAGCCCTGGCCGATGCTGTCGTCGAGGAGGGTGGCCAGATTCGGATTGGATACCGCCACCCAGCGGCGGGGGGTGACGCCATTGGTGATGTTGGTGAACCGTTCCGGCCAGATCGCAGCGAAGTCGTGGAAGAGGTTTTGTTTCAGCAGCTGGCTATGCAGCTCCGCCACACCGTTCACCATGTGGCTGCCCACCACCGCCAGGTGGGCCATGCGCACCCGGCGGACGCCCCCCTCCTGGATCAGGGAAAGCTTCTCCAGCATCTCCGGCTTGCCCGGGTAGCGCAGCCGCACCATGCGCAGGAAGCGGGCGTTGATCTCGAAGATGATTTCCAGCTGCCGGGGCAGCAGCTGCTGGAACAGCTCCAGCCCCCAACACTCCAGGGCCTCAGGGAGCAGGGTGTGGTTGGTGTAGCTGATGCTGGCGGTGGTGATGCTCCAGGCCGTGTCCCAGTCGACCCCGTGCTCATCGATCAGCAGCCGCATCAGCTCCGCCACGGCGATGGCGGGGTGGGTGTCGTTCAGCTGAACGGCATATTTCTTGTGGAAGTCCCGCACATCCATGCCCTGTCCCTTGAGGATGCGGAACATGTCCTGCAGGGAGCAGGACACGAAGAAGATCTGCTGGCTGAGGCGCAGGCGCTTGCCCTGCTCCATCTCATCGTTGGGATAAAGCACCTTGGAGAGGGTTTCCGACTGCACCTTGTGCAGCACGGCCCGGGTGTAGTCGCCGGCGTTGAAGGAGGCGAAGTCAAAATCCTGGGGAGCATGGGCGGACCACAGCCGCAGGGTGTTGGCGGTGCGCACGCCATAGCCCAGGATCGGGGTGTCATAGGCGACGCCCATCACCGTCTGCCCACCGATGATCACCGGATAGGTCCACTCGGGCCGGATCACTTCCCAGGGGTTGCCCCGGGCCAGCCAGGGATCCGTGCTCTCCATCTGGCCGCTGGGGCAGATCTGCTGCCGGAAGATGCCGAATTCATAGCGAATGCCATAGCCGATGGCCGGCAGCTCCAGGCTGGCCATGGATTCCTGGAAACAGGCCGCCAGGCGCCCCAGGCCGCCGTTGCCCAGGCCGGGTTCCGGCTCTTCGGCGATCAGCTGATCCAGCGAGAGCCCCAGTTCCTCGCAGGCGGCCGCCGCCTCTTTGTAGATGCCCAGATTCACCAGGTTGTTCTCCAGGTGGGGGCCCAGCAGGAATTCCGCCGAGAGGTAGATGGCGGTGCGCACATGCTGGTCCGTGTAGGTCTCGGCCGTGTCCACCCAGCTGGCCAGGAGCCGGTCCCGCACGGCCAGGGCCAGGCAGAGGTAGTGGTCGTGCACCGTGGCCAGGGCCGGAGCCTTGGCCTGGCTCAGGAAGAGATGGCGACGCATGTCCTCCGCCAGGGGATTGGCAGCGGAGGCGGATGGGGTGGGGAAAGTAGAAGCGACCATGGGCCTAAGGAACCAAAGCTGTATCCGTCATGGCGCGGCATGTGGAGCATCGCTGAAGCATTGGCTACCAGCTGAGCGGGTGGAGGCCACTTCTTCACCCTGCGCGGCCAGCGGCTCCTCTGCCAGCACCTTGGCATGAATGCTCCACTTGAGCTCGCTCTTCACCGGATTGGCTCCGGAGAAGCTGCCCGACACCGCTGCGGTGAGATGGGCCTTCGAGGAGGTGGCCAGCACGATGTAGCGATCGTCGATCAGGCCCTTGCCACTGGGGTCGTAGCCGCGCCAGCCGGCCCCCGGCAGATACACCTAGGCCCAGGCATGGAGGTCGTAGTCCTCGGGTCTGGGCTCCACCAGGTGATAGCCGCTCACGAAGCGGGAGGGCAGCCCCACGCAGCGGCAGCACTCGATCATCAGCATCGCCAGATCCCGGCAGGAGCCCACCCGCTCCTTGAGGGTGCGGCCGGCGGGCCAGGCGGGCCCATGGTGACGCTGGGTGTATTTCACCCGGTCTTGAATGATCGCGATCAGCTGATTGAGAAAAGGCACGGCCAGCTGATCACAGCCGGTGAGCGCTTCCTGGGCCACGTCCACCGCCGCGGGGTCGTGCTGGCCATTGGGCAGCCACCCCTCCAGGGCGCCCATCAGATCCCCGTTGAGATGACCCACCGGGTAGGGCAGCAGGGGCGGGTTCACCTCCAGGCACATCTCCAGCGGCGGCGCAGCCTCTGTGATCACTTCACTCTGGGCCTGCACCAGGAAGCGATCGGTGCTGCCCAGAAAACGGGCCCGCAGGATCTCATCCCCACTGGCCGCCATCAGGGGGTAGAGGGTATCGGGCTCGGGGGTGATCGCCAGCTCGAAGTGCACCAGTTTCTGAAAGCCATGGCCCCGCGGTTTCAGGCAGAAGCGATGGGGGCCCAGCAGGATCGGGGCGGAGTAGTGGTAATGGAGGCTGTGGGTTATGTGGGCGCGCATGCTGGTTCGGGATTGGTCTGGGCGCCGGTGGGGGCGGCGATGAAATAGCGCTGTTCGATCAGGGTGTGCAGCCTGTTGAAGTCCTGCTGCAGGTGGTCGATCGCTTCATGCAGGCCGGTGGCGATCAGATCGTCAATGCGGGTGTAGCTCCAGCGGGCCAGGGTGAGGCCCGCCAGGCACTCCAGTTCATCGGGAGCGCCTGGGACCGAGCTGCCGCGGATGATGCGCAGGGTTTCATTGATGCGCTCCAGGCAATAGCGCACCGAGCGGGGAAAGATCGGATCCAGCAGCAGGAAGCCGGCCACCGCTTGGGGGGCGATGGCCCGCTGCTGCGACTGGCGGAACATCTGGTAGGCCCCAGCGGTGCGCAGCAGGGCGATCCACTGAAGTTCATCGAGCACCCCACCCACATCCTCATTGGTGGGCAGGAGCAGGAAATATTTCACATCCAGAATGCGGGTGGTTTTGTCGGCCCGCTCCAGCAGGCGCCCCAGCCGGCTGAACTGCCAGGAGAGATCCCGGCTCAGGGTGGCATCGGTGATGCCATAGAACAGCTGGCAATCCCTGCGGATCAACCGCAGTTGCTCCTGGGGGGGCTGCTCCCAGTAGTCGGGCTCCTGCAGGCCCCAGTAACAGCCATTGATCTGCTCCCACATTTCTGTGGTGATCACATCCCGGATCTGGCGCGCGTTCTCCCGGGCGAAGGTGAGGCAATTCACCACGCTGCTTGGGTTGTCAGCCTCCCGCACCAGGAAGTTGATCACGTCCTCTGGAGTGCCGGCGGGATAGAGCTTGTCGAAGAGTTCCCGATCGCCGCTGGCATCGATCAGGGGAAGCCAGGGCTCCGCACTGCCGGGGGGGCAATCCAGGGCCATGGCCTCGCTCACCTCCACAAAGCGGGAGATGTTCTCAGCCCGCTCCACATAGCGGTTGATCCAGTAGAGCGAATCGGCGACGCGGCTCAGCATGGCAGCACCTCCGCGCCGGCCCGTTCACTCACGATCCAGGTGTCCTTGCAGCCGCCGCCCTGGGAGGAGTTCACCACCAGCGATCCCCGCCGCAGGGCCACCCGGGTGAGGCCGCCGGGGCTCACCCACGCTCCCTTGCCCCGCAGCACGTAGGGGCGCAGGTCCACGTGGCAGGGGAACAGTTCGCCCTCGCTCAGGGAGGGCACGGTGGAGAGCTCCAGGGTGGGCTGGGCGATGTAGTTGCGCGGGTTGGCGCGGATCCGCCCGGCGAAGTCAGCGATCTCCTCGGCCGTGGCGTGGGGGCCGATCAGCATCCCGAGCCGCCGGCCTCGGCCACGGCCTTCACCACCAGCTCGCCGAGGTGCTCGAGCACGTAGGCCTGGTCCTCCGGGCGGGAGCAGAGGTAGGTGGGCACGTTCGCCAGGATCGGCTCCTCGGCCAGGTAGTAGCGGATCATCTCCGGCACGTAGGCGTAGATCAGCTTGTCGTCGGCGACGCCCGTGCCCGGGGCGTTGGCGATCGCCACCCGCCCCGCCTGGTAGGCGGCCATCAGGCCGCGCACCCCCAGCATCGAATCGGGCCGGAACACGGCGGGATCGAGGAAGTCGTCGTCGATGCGGCGGTAGATCACGTCGACCGGCTCAAGGCCGGAGGTGCTGCGCATCCACACCCGGTCGCCCTCGCAGACCAGATCGCGACCCTCCACCAGCTGGATCCCCATCTGCTGGGCCAGATAGCTGTGCTCGAAGTAGGCGCTGTTGAACACCCCGGGGGTCAGCAGCACCACCGTGGGATTCTCCGTCCAGGGGGCCAGTTCCCGCAGGGTCTGCAGCAGCCG
>JBJTQT010000164.1:0-2596 GCA_046075745.1 Cyanobium sp.
TGGCCTGGTGGATGTTCACCAGTTCCATGGGTGGGCCGAGCAAACTAAGTATTAGTTTAGCTTGGCTGCATCTGAGCGTTAGGCGCTCCCATTCTGATGGTCTGCCCCCTCCAGCACCCGCAACGCCAACCCAGCGGAGACGTGCTGGCGAAAATCGCGATCCAGAGTGAGCAGCCGATAGCCGCCGGCGATGGCAAAAGCCGCCAGATAGGCATCCACCCAGGCCTTGGGGGCGCTTTGGGCGACGGCGCCCAGCCGGGCCCAGTGGTGAGCCAGCTCCGGCGGCTCCTCCACCTGATCCACCTGCTCCAGGGCCAGGAACGTCTGCAGGGCGGCCCAGGCGTCTTGGTTGGTGGCCCGGCTTACGCCGTAGGCCCGCTGGATCAGGGGCGTGGAGGCCAGGCGCAGGAAGCTGAGCTGGGTGGCCCGGCACCAGAGGGCCGGTTCATCGGCGGTGGCGGCCAGCAGCGCCCCCCGGGCGGGGCCGTGGGCCGGGTGGGCTGCGAAGGCAGCCGCCAGCCACACGTTGCTGTCAAGAAGGGAGGCCGGCACGGCGGCGGTCCTCCTGGCTCAGGGTCTCCTGCTCCAGGGCCAGCGCCTCCGCCAGGGAGAGGGGCTGGGTGGGGACGTTGGGATCGGGGCGAAACAGGGGCAGGCCATCCCCATCCACGGCCAGCACCCCAGTTGGGCCCTGGACTGGAGGGGCAGCTGGGGGGTGGAGGCCCTGTCGGATGTAGTCGGCCACCAGATCCTTGAAGGGCCGGCCCTGCTGCAGGGCCCGCTGCTTCACCTGCCGCACCAGGTGATCCGGGAGATCCAGGGTGGTTTTCACTAGGGAGGGCCGTGGCGCAACTCGGCAGCCAGTTTACTGGGTTGCTGGGTTGCTGGGTGGCAGACGCCTGCCTGGGATAAGCGCACTCAGGGTTCCAAAGCCCCCACCGGCGCCACCGTGATGCCATCGGGGCGGCGGTAGCCGTAGCCGCTGCCGCACACCACCGCCAGGAAGGCGGGCTCGCCACTGCGGCGGGTGTCGATCTGTTGGCGGAAGCGCAGCAGACCGGCGGCGGCGGCTTCCACCTGGCCCGGGCCGAGCTTGATCTCGATGGCGCCCCAGCGGCCATCGCGCAGCTGCACGATCGCGTCGACCTCCACGCCGTAGTTGTCGCGGTAGTGGAACACCTCGCCATCCAGCGCCTGGGCCAGCACCCGCAGATCGCGAATCACAAGCGATTCAAACAACAACCCCAGCCATTCCAGATCGCGCAGGAGCCGCTCCGGGCTGCCGCCCAGGGCCGCCACCGCCAGGGAGGGGTCGCAGAAGTGGCGCCGTGGCGCCTGGCGCAGGGCCGCCTTGGAGCGCAGATGGGGACGCCAGGCCGGCTGGGGTTCGAGCACCATCAGCCGCTCTAAAGCCTGCAGATGGTCGGCTGCGGTGCGCGGATCCAGGGGACCATCGGCACCGCCCGCATCCGCCGCCAGGGTGGCGAGGCCCACCTCGGTGGCCACGTTGCGGGCCAGGGAGCGGAGCAGGGCCGCTAGGCGCTGGGGATCCCGGCGCCGTCCATCCACCCGTTGCACATCCACCTGGCGCACCTGCTCCAGGTAGTCGCGGGCGGCACGGCAGGAGGCCGCCAGGGGACGATCCAGCTGGGCCGGCCAGCCGCCGCGGCACACCAGCTCGGCGAGATCCGCCACCTTCAGCCCTGGATCCGCACAGCTCGGTGACATCCCCTCCAGCAACGCCGCCAGGGAGACCCCACCAGCCGCGGCGCCACTCTCCACGAGGGCCATGGGCCGCAGGCGCAGAAAGGAAAAGCGCCCCGCTCCGGTGTGGCGGGCGGCGTCATCGGCCGGCACGGCCGAACCGGTGAGCAGGAACTGCCCCGGTTCTGTGGAGGCGTCCACCAGCCGCCGCACCTGATTCCAAAGGCCAGGTTCCACCTGCCATTCATCCAACAGGCGCGGCCGCGCCCCAGCCAGTATCAAGGCTGGATCCACCGCCAGCGCCTGGCGCGCCGACAGGTCGCTATCCAGGAGCACCTCGGAGGCCGCAACCTGTTGGGCGGTGCGGGTCTTGCCGCAGGCCTTCGGCCCTTCGATCACCACCGCACCCGCCGCCGCCAGACAGGCGCGCAGCTCGGCATCAGCCACGCGGGGTCGGTAGGAGGAGGCCATGCGGGGCCAGCCAATGCAGAATAAGGAGGGATCCTAATGCTGCAAAAGTCGGCTGTTCATTGCCGGAAAAAGTGGATGTCTGATGCAGGAAACCAGGGATCCGGCCGTAGCTGAGGGCTTCAATGCAGGAAGGTGCTCTGGCGGAAACACCGCGCCTCGTGGGGCCGAGGACGCAAGCCTGAAGGCAGTGTCAGACAGGGGAGTGAAGTCCACGCGCGCCCCGCACCGCCCCCAATGCCCCTGCCATCGGTGGCCTGGAGGATGCGCTCGAACCGCTGGGCTTCAAAGCTGTGGCGCCGATCTTGGAGCGTGCCGATTTTGAGCATCTCATCGCGCAGCTGCACGATCTTCCGAGCCAGAGGTTCCTTGACTTCGTTATGCCCTTGGCGTTTCATCCGATCTGCAGGGGCAGGCGCAGGGC
>JBJTQT010000165.1:0-11072 GCA_046075745.1 Cyanobium sp.
CCCCAGCTCCCGCACAGCCCTGGCGGAAGCCGAACTCGAATACCCCGACGGCCACACCTCCCCAAGCGTCTACGTGGCATTTCCGGTGGAGGTGCCTCCCACCCTGCAAACCCCCCTCCGGCTGGCGGGCATCGAGGGGCCGACGGACCACGACCACCGGGAGCAGCTCTTTGTGGCCATCTGGACCACCACCCCCTGGACCCTGCCGGCCAACCTGGCCGTGTCCGTGAACGGCGCCCTCGACTACGCCATCTGCCGTGACAGCTCCTCGACGGCCCCCCGCTATCTGGTGGTGGCGGCGGCGCTAGCGGAGGGGCTCAGCCAAACCCTGGAGCGGCCTTTGGAGGCACTGGTGACCGTGAAGGGCGCCGACCTGGCGGGGATGCTCTACCGCCACCCCCTGCTGGATCGCACCAGCCCGGTGGTGGTGGGGGGCGACTACATCACCACCGAATCGGGCACGGGGCTGGTGCACACGGCTCCGGGCCACGGGGTGGATGACTTCCACACCGGCCGCGAGCATGGCCTCCCCGTGCTCTGCCCGGTGGATGAGGCGGGCACCCTCACCGATGAGGCCGGCCCCTTCGCTGGGCTCAATGTGCTCAAGGATGCCAACCCGGCCATCATCCAGGCCCTGCGGGATTCCGGCGCCTTACTCGCCGAACAGGCCTACGCCCACCGCTATCCCTACGACTGGCGCACCAAAAAACCCACCATCTTCCGCGCCACCGAGCAGTGGTTCGCCTCCGTGGAGGGCTTCCGCCAGCTGGCACTGGAGGCCATCGCCGCCGTGGAGTGGCTGCCGGCGAGCGGCCGCAACCGCATCGAGGCCATGGTGCGGGAGCGCAGCGATTGGTGCATCTCCCGCCAGCGCACCTGGGGCGTGCCCATCCCGGTGTTTTACCACCGCACCACTGGGGACGTGCTCCTCAACGCCGAAAGCTTGGCCCATGTGCAGGGCCTGGTTGCCGCCCATGGCTCCGACGTGTGGTGGGAACGGTCGGAAGCCGAATTGTTGCCCCCCTCCCACGCCGCTGAAGCGGAGCACTGGCGCAAGGGCACCGACACCATGGACGTGTGGTTCGATTCAGGCTCCTCCTGGGCCGGGGTGCTCGGGGGACTGGGGGACAGGCCCACTGCAGGGCTCAACTTTCCCGCCGATCTCTATCTGGAGGGCTCCGATCAGCACCGGGGCTGGTTTCAGTCGAGCCTGCTCACCGCGGTGGCCGCCACCGGCAAGCCCCCCTACCGCCGCGTGCTCACCCATGGCTTCACCCTCGATGAAAAGGGGCGGAAGATGAGCAAATCCCTGGGCAACGTGGTGGATCCCGCCGTGCTGGTGGAGGGCGGAGCCAATCAGAAGCAGGACCCCGCCTACGGCGCTGATGTGCTGCGCCTATGGGTGAGTTCGGTGGATTACTCCGCCGATGTGCCCCTGGGCCCCGGCATCGTGAAGCAGCTCGCGGACGTGTATCGCAAGGTGCGCAACACGGCGCGCTACCTGCTCGGCAACCTGCACGACTTCCAGCCGGAACGGGATGCGGTGCCCTTGGCGAACCTTCCCCTGCTGGACCGTTGGATGCTGGCCCGCACGGCCAGCCTGATCGACACGGTGAGTGCGGATTTCGAGCGCTTCGAGTTCTACCGCTTCTTCCAGGCCCTTCAGAACTTCTGCGTGGTCGATCTCTCCAACGTCTATCTCGACATCGCCAAGGACCGGCTCTACGTGAGCTCAGCCGCTGCGCTGCGCAGACGCAGCTGCCAGACCGTGCTCCATCTGGTGGTGGAGCGGCTAGCCGGCCTGATCGCTCCCGTGCTCTGCCACATGGCGGAAGACATCTGGCAGAACCTGCCCTACCCCGTGGCGGAACGCTCGGTGTTCGAACGGGGCTGGCCGGTGGTGCCGCCGCAATGGCAGACCCTGCTCAGCCCCGCGGAACTGGCTGGGGTGCAACAGGTGCTGGAGCTGCGCAACCAGGTGAACCGCCAGCTGGAAACCTGCCGCTTCCAGGGAGACCTTGGGGCCTCCCTGGAAGCCCAGGTGCACCTGCAGCTGGACGGTGGTGAACATGCCGAGGCCCTCCGCCGCCATCTGCACACCCTCGACAGCAGTGGCCATCCAGGGGTGGACAACCTGGCCGACTGGCTCCTGGTGTCTGCGGTGTCGGTGGGGGGAGCCACGCCGGAGGCCGTGCTCGCCCAAGCCAGCGAGGACGGCGTGACCGTGCGGATCGCCCGGGCGGAAGGCCAAAAATGCGAGCGGTGCTGGCACTACTGCACGGACATCGGCAGCCACCTCGCCCACCCCACCCTCTGCGGGCGCTGCGTTGAGGTGCTGGAGCAAGAGCCCTGAGCAGCGCCTCCCGCAGATCAGCTCCCATGGCACCTTTATCAGCCCCGGGCGATCCCCGGGAGATCCTGCAGCAGGTGTTCGGCTACCCCGCCTTCCGTGGTCCCCAGCAGGCCGTAGTGGAGCACGTCTTGGCCGGGAGGTCCGCCCTGGTGCTGATGCCCACCGGTGGAGGCAAGTCGCTCTGCTATCAGGTGCCGGCGCTCTGCCTGACGGGCCTCACCATCGTGATCTCGCCCCTGATCGCCCTGATGGACGACCAGGTGCAGAGCCTGCGCCAGCTGGGGGTGCCAGCCGGTGCCCTGCACTCCGCCCTGCCGCCGGAGGAGATCGCCTCCACCTGGTCGGCCCTGCAGCAGGGTGGGCTAAAACTGCTCTACATCTCGCCGGAGCGGCTCTTCGCCGGGGAAGGGATGGAACGGCTGGGCGCACTCCCCATCGCCCTCTTCGCCATCGATGAAGCCCATTGCCTCTCCCAGTGGGGCCATGATTTCCGGCCGGAGTATCGGCAGCTGCGGCTGCTGGCGGAGCGCTGGCCGGCGGTGCCCCGGCTTGCCCTCACCGCCACGGCCGATCCCCGCACCCGGGAGGACATCGCCCACCACCTCCTGCTGCCGCCGGAAGGGGTGTTCGTGGCCAGCTTCAACCGGGCCAACATCCGCTACTGGGTGCGGCAGAAGGACACACCACAACGGCAGCTGCTCAACTTTCTGGAGGAGCACCGTGGTGAGGCCGGCATCGTCTACGCCCGTTCGCGGAAGCGGGTGGAGCAGGTGGCCGCCCTCCTCCAGGGAGCCGGGCTCGAAGCCCTGCCCTACCACGCCGGCCTGGATCCCGAGCACCGCTCCGCGGTGCTGCAGCGCTTCCGCAGCGACGCCCCCGTGGTGGTGGTGGCCACCATCGCCTTCGGCATGGGGATCAACCGACCCGATGTGCGCTTCGTTGCCCACATGGATCTGCCCAAGAGCCTGGAGGCCTACTACCAGGAAACGGGCCGGGCCGGGCGGGATGGGCTGCCGGCCATCGCCTGGATGGTGCATGGCGGTGGCGATGGGGTGCAACTGCGGCAATGGATCGAGGATTCAGGAGCCGAGGAGGAGCAGAAGCGCATCGAACGGGTCAAGCTCGAGGCGCTCATCGCCTTCGCCGAGGCCGGCAGCTGCCGCCGCCAGCTGCTCCTGGCCCACCTCGGCGAAACCCTCCAGACCCCCTGTGGAAACTGTGATGCCTGCCTGGAGCCCCAGGCCGCCGTGGATGTGACGGAAGCGGCTCGCAAGGCGCTCTCCGCCGTGCATCGCACGGGCTATCGCTTCGGTGCGTCCCACCTCGTGGATGTGCTCCTCGGCGCCGACACGGCACGAATCCGCCAGCTGGGCCACCAGGAGCTGAGCGTGTATGGGGTGGGCAGGGAGCTGGACCGGGGCCAGTGGCGCAGCCTCTTCCGCCAGCTGGTGCATCTCGGCCTCCTGGTGGCTGATCCAGAGAGCCGTGGGGGCCTGCGCTTCGGCCCGCAGGAACAGGTGCGCCCTCTCCTGCGGGGGGAAGCGCCCCTCGCCCTGCCCCTGCCGCCCCCCAGCCGGGAGCGGCAGGCGCCCGCCGGCAGGGGCGCAGGCCACGCGCAAACCAGTCCCGCCGATCTCCCCGCAAGCGCGGCCGCCGCCTTCCATGCCCTCAGAAGCTGGCGGCTGGAGCAGGCCCGGCAGCAGGGTGTGCCCCCCTATGTGGTGTTCCACGACCGCACGCTGATCGAGATCGCCCGGTGCAAACCCACCTCTGAAGCACTGCTGGCGACGCTGAGCGGCGTGGGCCGGGCCAAACTGGAGCGCTACGGTGCCGATCTCCTGGCGCTGCTGGCGGGGTTGGACTGACGCCATGGCAATCGTGCGGGCCGAGCGCCTGAGCAAACGTTTCCAGGTGGCGGACAAGCAGCCGGGCCTGGGGGGCACCCTGCGCCATCTGGTGCGCCGCCGCTGGCGCGCGGTGAGCGCTGTGCAGGAGGTGAGTTTCACGATCGAACCCGGGGAGATGGTGGGGTTCCTTGGGCCCAACGGCGCCGGCAAGACCACCACTCTCAAGATGCTCAGCGGCCTGATCCACCCCAGCAGCGGCGTGGCGGAAGTGGCCGGGCTGGAGCCCCGCCGGCGCCAGCGCCGCTTCCTGGAGACGATCACCCTGGTGATGGGGCAGAAGCAGCAACTGCTCTGGGATCTGCCGCCCCTCGACAGCCTCTACCTCAACGCGGCGGTTTATGGCATCGACGACCTGGAGGCCAAACGGCGCATCGATGAGCTGGCGGACATGCTCGAGCTCGGGCCCGAGCTCACCCGGCCCGTGCGCAAGCTCTCCCTGGGGGAACGCATGAAGGCCGAGCTGATGGCCGCCCTGCTCCATCGCCCCCGGGTGCTCTTTCTCGATGAACCCACCCTCGGACTCGACATCAATGCCCAGGCCAGGGTGCGGGATTTTCTGGCCGCCTACAACCGCCGCCATGGCGCCACCCTCCTGCTCACCAGCCACTACATGGCCGACATCACGGCCCTCTGCCAGAGGGTGCTGCTGATTCATCAAGGGCGGCTCTTCCACGACGGCAGCCTCGGGGCCCTCACCAGCCGGTTGTCGCCCTGCCGGGAGATCCGACTGGAGCTGGCCGAACCGGTGCCGGCGGAACGGCTGGAGGTCTATGGCACCGTGCAACAGCTGGAGGGGCGGCAGGTGCGGCTCCTGGTGCCCCGGGGGGACCTCACCGGGCAGGTGGCCCGAATGCTGGCCGAGCTGGCGGTGGAGGATCTGGAGGTGAAGGACCCTCCCATCGAAGACCTGATCGGCCAGGTGTTCCGCCAGGGGGAGGTGTGATACCGAATCCGGTGCGGCTGGCGAGGGTGCTGCTGGCCACCCAGTACGCCCACATGCTGGAGTATCGAGCCGAGATCGCCCTCTGGGCCCTCTCCGGCTTGGTGCCCCTGATGATGATGGCCCTCTGGATCCATCAGGCCGACTCGGCCCCAGGCCTGGGAGCGGCAGGTGGCGGCCAGGCCCTCAACCGGCTGGAGCTGGCCCGCTACTTCCTGAGCGCCTTCGTGGTGCGGCAGTTCACCATCGCCTGGGTGGTGTTCGCGTTTGAGGAGGACGCCCTGCAGGGGCGCCTCTCCCCCATGCTCCTGCAACCCCTGCATCCGCTCTGGCGCTATCTCAGCGCCCACCTCGGGGAGCAGGCCACCCGCGTTCCTTTCGTGGTTCTGCTGAGCGGCCTGTTCCTGTTGATGGTGCCCTGGGCGGTCTGGCTGCCCTCGCCAGGCCGCCTGCTGCTGGCCGCACTGGCCACGGGCCTGGCCTTCGCCGTGAATTTCCTGGTGCAGAGCCTGATCGCCGTGCTCTGCTTCTGGAGTGAACGGGCCAGTGCCCTGGAGCGCCTGCACACCCTGGCCATGCTCTTCCTCTCGGGCCTGATGGCCCCCCTGGAGGTGTTTCCTCCCGCCGTGCGCACCTTCGCCAACTGGACACCCTTCCCCTGGATCATCCACTTCCCGGCGCGGCTACTGGCGGGCGCTGAGATCGATGTGGCTGGGGGCTTCGGAGCCCTGGTGGGCTGGCTAGCCCTGCTTCTCCCCCTCACCCTGCTGCTCTGGCGGGCAGGGGTGCGCCGCTACGCGGCCATGGGGGCCTGATGGGGCGCTACCTCCACACCCTGCTGCGCTTCTGGAGCACCGCCCTGGCCAGCCAGACCGAATACCAGGCCAACCTGCTCTTTGATCTTCTGGCGATTGGCGGCAACCTGGCCGGCAGCCTGTTCGTGATGTCGCTCTTCTTCCAGGGGGGGCGGAGCCTGGGGGGCTGGAGTTGGCCGGAAGCCCTGGTGGTGCTGGGGGTGTACACCATGCTCGACGGCCTGGCGAACACCCTGTTACGGCCGAACCTGAGCCGCATCGTCACCCACGTGCAGGAAGGAACGCTGGATTTCGTACTGCTCAAACCGATCGACAGCCAGTTCTGGCTGTCCAGCCGCACCTTCGCCCTGGGGGGGCTGCCGGAAATCTTCAGCGGCCTGGCCCTGATGGGCTGGGCGGCGGCCAGGGCCGGGGCCAGACCAACCCCGGCGGGCGTAGGGGCCGCGGCCCTGCTGCTCCTGGCCAGCCTCACCATCCTCTACAGCCTCTGGTTTCTCCTGGCCACCACCAGCATCTGGTTCGTAAAAACCTGGAACGCCACCGAGGTGCTCCGCGCCACCCTCACGGCTGGCCGCTATCCGATCAGCGCCTACCCGGACACTCTGCGCCTGCTCTTCACCCTGGTGATTCCCGTGGCGTTTCTCACCACGGTGCCGGCCGAAGCGATCCTGGGGCGGCCCTCCTGGGCCTGGCTTTTGGCGGGCGGCGGCATGGCAGTGGGCTGCTTCAGCCTCAGCCGCTGGTTCTGGAGACGGGCCCTGCGCTCCTACACCTCTGCCTCCAGCTGAGGAGACCAGGCAGCGGGCATCAGAAAGGCCTCCGCTGGGAGAGGTCCCGCCAGCCGCTCCTCCTTCCCTGGATCCAGGGGTCCGGCAAGGAGCTCCGCCATCTCGATGCGGGCCCCCTCTGGAAGGGCGGGTCGGTCGGGATCGAAGGCCGTGGGGTGGGTGATGCTGCTGGAAAATCCGCGGAAAATCAGCAGTTCGAAGGGATCCATCGCCTCAGCCCCACCGGGAGACGCGGCCACCGGCAGGCCATCGGCATCCACCGCCAGCTGGCCCCGTAACCGCAGCACCCGATCGGGCCGACCCCGGCTGATCTCCTCCAGGTCAGCCAGAAGGGTGGCCACAGCTGGGGGCTGAGACGGCAGATCAGTTGGCTCCATGGTGCACCCCGCCTTGGCGCCGCAGCCTATCCGCCAGGGCCTGCCATGGAGCCAGCCCTAGAACTCCCCCGCCACCCGCCCCTGCCGGGGCACCCGGAGCAGCAGCCACTGCAGGAGGCCCACCCCGTAGCCCACCAACAGCACGTAGCCCACGAACGCCGCCACACCAGGGGTCCAGGTGGCGCCGAAGATGAAGCCCAGCACCTTCGCCACCACGCCGTGGAGGCCGGAGGGAGCCTCCAGCCACACTTGGCAGAGGGGCCGCCCCCCTGCCCCCCGGACGCAGGGCAGGGCCGTGGCAGCAAGCACGGCACTGGCCAGGCCATAAAACGTGAGGCTCCAGCGCCAGAGGCGCATGGTGAGCGGCAGGGCGCGCCAGGGAGGCATGTCGGCCAGCTCCTCATTGAGATCCACCCACAGCCAGAGGGCCCCCACCATCAGCAAGGGCGCCAGCACCAGCAGCACATAGCCGGTGGGGCGCGAATGGGTGAGCAGCAACAGGGCAATCACCATCAGGGAGGCCACCTTCCAATAGATCCCGAGCAACCGCAGCAGGGCCTGTTCCTTCCTCAGGGCCGCCCAGCCCAGCAGCACCAGGGGCACACCCACGGCAAACAGCAGACCCAGCCGGACATCGAGCCAGACCAGGGAGCGGTAGAGCAATTCCGGCACAGCCATGGGGTTCGGTAAGGCGCCATTATCCGTACACCCCGCGGGCGATAGCTTCCAGCCATGCCCCTTCCTTCCATTCCCTGGCTCTCCCCCCGATCCCGGGGCGCCTGGTGCCGCAGCGCCCTGGCCAAGGATGTGTCGCTGCAAGGGGCCGTGGATGCGGTGAGCCAGCAGCTGGCAGGAACCGGCCGGGCAGATCTGGCCCTGGTGTTCGCCTACAGCGGGTTTGCCAGTGACCTGCCCCGACTGTTGCCGCTGCTAGGGCAGAAGCTGCAGGCGGATCACTGGATCGGCTGCTGCGGTGGCGGCGTGGTGGGCACTGGAAAACTGGAGACCCACGAACTTGAAGGTGAATCGGCCCTGAGCGTGCTCCTGCTCCATCTGCCGGATGCGGTGCTTCAGCCCTTCGCCATCGACACTGCGAGCCTGCCGGATCTGGATGGTCCTCCGGAAGCGTGGCTGGCCGCCCTCGGGCTGCCGGCAGTGCCCCTCAGCGGAGACAGCAGCCCGCCATCGATGCTGCTGCTGGTGGACCCCACCTGTGGCGCGATCAACGATCTGATCAGCGGCCTGGATTACGCCCTGCCCCACACCTTCAAAGTGGGAGGCATCGCCGGCCAGCACAGTGCCCCGCACGGTTCCCTGCTCTACAGCGCCGGGGACGGCGGGAGCGGCGTCCGCAACGGAGCAGTGGGTTGCCTGATCAGCGGCGCCTGGCGGTTGGACCCCCTGGTGGCCCAGGGCTGCAGACCGATCGGCCCCATCCTCGAAGTGGAGCAGGCCCAGCGCAACATCGTGATCCAGGTGAGCAAAGGGGGTGGGGCTCCCCGCAGCCCCGTGGAAGCCCTCCAGCACATCCTGAGCGAACTGAGTCCTGCGGAGCGGGAACAGGTGAAGCACTCCCTGTTCCTGGGGGTGGATCGCAGTGAGATGGTTCTCTCTGGCGGCAGCGAACCTCCTTCAGCCTTTCTGGTGCGCAATCTGATCGGGGTGGATCCACGCAATGGCGCCGTGGCCGTGGCCGAGCGCATGCGGGTGGGCCAGAAAGTGCAATTTCAGCTGCGGGATGCGGAAGCGTCCCGCCAGGAGGCCCGCCAGCTGCTGGGCCGCCAGGCCCTGGAGGAGACTGAGCCCATGGCCGCCCTGCTCTTCGCCTGCCTGGGAAGGGGGGAAGGGCTCTATGGCGAGGCCGATGGCGATGTGAAGCTTTGCCGGGAGGTGTTCGCCAACGTGCCCATCGGTGGCCTCTTCTGCAATGGGGAGATCGGGCCCGTTGGCGGAGCCACCCATCTTCACGGCTACACCGCCTGCTGGGCCTTTCTTGTGCCCAACGGCTGATGGTGCGGCAGCACGTCAACCCCCTCAGCCGCTTCTATCAACTGCCACGGCCCCTGCCGCCGCTGCCTGAGCTCTTCGCCGATCCGATGCTGCCGCTCCATCTGGACATCGGCAGCGCCCGGGGCCGCTTCCTGCTGGCCATGGCGCCCCTGCGCCCGGAGCAGAATCACCTCGGCATCGAGATCCGCAGACCCCTGGTGAATGCCGCCGAAGCGGATCGCCAGGCCGCGGGGCTGACCAATCTGCACTTTCTCTTCGCCAATGTCGGCGTCAGCCTGCCCGCCTGGCTGGCAGCGCTCCCCCCCGGGCGGCTTGCGCTGGCGACCCTGCAATTCCCGGATCCCTGGTTCAAGAGCCGCCACCACAAACGGCGGGTCCTGCAACCGGTTCTGCTCCAGGCCCTGGCCGGAGCGATGGCACCGGGGGCCCAGCTGTTTCTGCAGAGTGATGTTCAGGCCGTGATGGAGCCGATGGTGGAGCTGGTGGAGGCCAGCGGCAGCTTCAACCGACCCATTGAGGATCCCAGGCCCTGGCGCCCTGCAAACCCCCTGCCCATTCCCACGGAACGGGAACGCCATGTGGAGACGCAGGGTCTGCCGGTGTATCGAGTGCTCTACGAGCGCAACTTCGGCGCCCCCCCGCCACTCCATGCACTGGAGGCCATCGCGGGGGCCAGGGCGGCGGATGGCGCCCATAATCCTGGCGAAGCACCCCTCGAACTTCTGTGACTGCCGTCGCGCCCACCCCCCTCTTGCTGAGCTGGCAGGGCTTGCTGGCCCAGCAACGCAGCGGCTGGCTGGGAAACCAGCTGGAAGTCGTGGCCGGCGTGGTGTTGTGCGCCCTCATGGCCTGGTTGCCCCAGATCAGCCGCGCTGGCCTGAGTCTGCTGATCTTTGCCTGCGGTCTGCTCTGGCTGATCTGGGCCCTGCGCACCCGACCCGGTGGCCTAGGGGTGATCAACGGCTGGCTGCTGGTGGTTCTCGCCGTGGCGGTGGTGGCCACCGGCTTTTCACCGGTGCCGCTGGCGGCCTTCAAGGGGCTGATGAAACTCGTGAGTTATCTGGGCGTCTACGCCCTGATGCATCAGCTGCTGGCCACCGCCCCGATCTGGTGGGACAGGATCACCGCATCCCTGCTGGCCGGCTCCCTGCTCACGAGCGTGATCGGCATCCGCCAGCTCTACGGCGATGCCGGCGCCCTGGCGCGCTGGTCGGATGCGAACTCCGTGGCCCAGGGCACGGTGCGGATCTACAGCACGCTCGACAACCCCAATCTGCTGGGCGGCTACCTGCTGCCGATCCTGCCCCTGGCCGCCGTGGCCCTGCTGCGCTGGTCTGGATGGCCCCAACGCCTCTTTGCCCTGGGAGCCCTGGGGCTGGGAATCGTGGCCCTGGTGTTCACCTATAGCCGGGGGGCCTGGATGGGCATGGTCACCTCCCTGGCTCTTCTGGCCCTGTTGCTCGTGTTTCGCCATACCCGATTCTGGCCACCGCTCTGGCGCCGGCTGGTGCCGATCGTGCTGCTGGGAGGCGGCGCCCTGGCGCTGGTGGTGCTGGTCACCCAGGTGGAGCCTCTGCGGGTGCGGGTGATGAGCCTGGTGGCCGGACGGGAGGACAGCTCCAACAACTTCCGCATGAACGTGTGGACCTCCGTGCTGCAGATGATCCAGGACCGACCCTGGATCGAGTTCGCCCCGCTCGCTGCTGTGCCAGACGTCGCTGTCTTCCGCATCGGGGTCTGCGCCCGTGCTCACCGCGCCCAGGCTGAACTGGCTGCGCAGGCTCATCCATTCGCCGGCACAGTGGCGCAGAAAGGCGCCGATCTCTTCGGGGGGGAAGGGCGGCTGGGGGCTGCTGGGATCGCTCATGGATCGATTCTCTCA
>JBJTQT010000166.1:0-41338 GCA_046075745.1 Cyanobium sp.
GAAACTCACCAGACGCCAGCCATTGGCCATCGCCAGGGCGGCCAAATAAGCATCCGTGCAGAGGCGGGCCGGCAGCTCACCATTGCGCAGCAGCTGGTGAAACAGCTCCCAGCCGTCGTGCTCGGGGTGGGCCAGCGCCACGCCGGGTTGGTTGCACAGCGCATCGAGAAGGGCGGAGGCTTCCGCCGTGGTGCGCACGGCCGTGGCCATCAGCTTCGGCTGGCACACCAGGCGCACCAGCCCCAAGGCAGTCACCGTGCAGAACAGCACCTGTTCTGCAGCATGGTGCTCCCAGTAGTGAACGGCGTGCTGGTGATGGATGTGGCCTGGCCAGGTTAACGCCAGCCAGACATTCAGATCCGGCAGGTCGGCCGTGGCGCTCATGGCTCGAGCAGCTCGAACAGGGCGGCGTTGCTGAGCTGGTTGCTCTCGATGGCCAGTGCCCCGTCCAGTTGAGGCAGGGTGGCTGCGGAGCGCTTCCGCTCGGTGCGGGCGGGCGTGGCGCTGAGGCCCTGTTCCACGTAGCTGCGCAGCAGCTGCTTGAGGGTGACCCGCTCACTGGCCGCACGGGCTTTCAACCTTGCGAACAGGGGATCCGGCAACTCCAGGGTGGTGCGCAAGCTTCAGGTCCAACAATGTGTGCATCTTAGTGCGCACATTGTTGGCGTCGCGCCGCGGGGCGCCCAAGCCGATGGGCCAACAGTCAATGTTCACGAGGCCAAGACCCAGTTCTCCAGGCTGATCGATGCCGCCCATGCCGGCGAATGATCCTGGTGGCCAAGGATGGCAAGCCCTGGGGCTTCTCGCCCCCCTTCCCCCCTGAGGAGCTCGTGTGCAGCCTGGCCTGCTGATCCCGGGCCGTGGCCAGGATGATGCTGTCGTCGGCCATCGGCAGCTACCTGGCCGCACTGCATGGCGCCGCGGCCGCCTGAATGGCCTGGGCCTCCCCGTGTTCGCGCAGCACCCACTTGAACATCTCAAAGATGGTGATCGCCGGCACCAGCAGGCCGCTTGTGCGAGCTGGGGGGCTATTCCCCCGAGGAGGCTGGATTCTCGTCAGGCACCTTTTGGGAAAACCCCCAGGCGAAGAGGACAGCCACCACGGCCAGCAGCGACCACTCCGGCGGGTCGAGCTGGGGAACGATCACCCGCAGTAGCAGCCTGATCCCCACTATCCCCACCGCCAGATAGCCGGCGCTCTCCAGGTGGCGGTAGATGCCCAGCCAACGGATGAAGAGCTCGGCGGTGAGGCGCAGGGCGATCACCCCGATCACGCCGCCGGCCATCACCAAGGCGAGGCGATCGCTCACCGCCACGGCCGCCGCCACGCTGTCGAGGGAGAAGGCCAGATCGGTGAAGGCCAGGGTGGCCACTACTGGCAGGAGGGAGCGGACGGCCGCCTCCCCCTCTGAAGGGCCCTCCTCCGCGTCCGCCGTCTCCTCCTCTTCAGCGGAGGCGCCGCCGAGATGGAAAAAATGGCTGCCGCAGAGCCACAGCAGGTAGGCGGAGGCCAGCAGCTGCAGGGGCGGAAAATGGAGCACCCAACGGGCGGCCAGCACCAGCAGCAGGCGGAACACCAGGGCCAGGGCCAGGCCCAGGTTGAGCGCCCGGCGTTGCAGGGCCGGATCCTGCAGGCGGCGGGAGATGGCGGCCAGGGCGATGGCGTTGTCGGCCGAGAGCACGGCCTCCAGGGCCACCAACAGGGGCAGCAGTAACACCACCTCACTCCATTGATCCGCGGCTTGGATCAAGGGCGCGACGGAATCCAGCGATCCGGCCTCCAGCGCGGCGAAAACGGGGGCGACATCATGCATGGACCCACTCTCCCTCAACGGGAACCTCCCCCCTCGCCGTGCGCCCTTCCGCCCGCCGCCAGTTGCTCCACTTCGCCGCCGACCTGGCCGCATTGGTGGAGAACCCCGCCGATCTGGATCACGGCTTCGATCTCCTCACCCGCAGTTACAGCACCCCGGCGGCCAATGTGGCCCGCGCCGCCCTGCGCACCCACCCCGCCATCGCTCCCCTCGTGCAGGAGCGTTACTGGGGGATCTGGCCCAGTGCCCAGGAGTTGCTGGCGCTGCCGCCAGACAGCCTGGGCCACCGCTATGCCACCTGGTTTGCGGAGGCGGGCGGCCAGAGTCGTGCCCACCCTGACTTCCTGGCCGGCATTGACCGCCGCCGCAACCGTTCCTCACAGTCTCTCCGGCACTCCGTGCCCCACTCACCACGGCAACACCTCCCCATTGGCATGCCAGAAGGTGCCGGAGGCCTCCAGGGTGAGGGCGTCGAAGCGGGCCAGCAGGCCCTGCACGGCGACGGCGGGATCGATGGCTTGGGGGTTGAAGGCCACCATGCGGGTGCGCACCAGGCCAGGATGAAGGATGGCGACGGCGATGCCCCGGGGCCGGAGATCCACGGCGAGGGAGCAGCCCGCCATGTTGAGTGCCACCTTCGACATCCGGTAGCCGTAGGAGCCGCCAGAAGTGTTGTCGTCGATGGAGCCCATGCGGCTGGTGATCAGGGCCAGCTTGGCGCCAGGACCCAGCTGGGGCAGAAGGGCCCGGGCCAGGAGCAGGGGGGCCAGGGCATTCACCTCGAACTGGCGGCGGATGCTGGCGGCATCGAGGGTGTCGAGGCCCATGCCTTCGAGCAGGCCCGCATTCAGGATCACCCCATCAAGGGGCAATCCCGCCAGCCGCTCCACCAGCTCGGCGATGGCGGCCTCGCTGGTGAGATCGATCCCTGGCTCGATGCGCAGGCCGAGGGCTTCGAGCTCGGGCGAGGGGCTGCGGCAGACGGCGATCACCTGATCCCCCCGCCCCTGCAACTGGCGGCAGAACTCCAGGCCGATGCCCCGGTTGGCGCCGGTGACGAGAACGGTGCTCATGGGGTTGAACCTAACCGGCTGGATGGAGCCTTCATCGCTGAAGCTGTTGGAGGCTTACGATCCCAATCTCAATGGGCCCGCCTGGTGATGGCCATCCCGGCACCTGCATGGATTGTGGCTCAGATCTGCAGGCACGGTGAAGATCATGGGGGCTGAGCCAGCCGCCGAGTCTTGGCCTGGGGAGCTGGCCGGGGAGGTGGATCTGGTGAGCACCATCATTCCGGTGTTCAACCGCGGCGCTCTGCTGCGTGAAGCGGTGGCCAGTGTGTTGGCCCAGACCCACCGTCCGATCGAGATCCTGATCGTGAACGATGGCTCTGACGACGACACTGCTGCGGTGGCGGAGGATCTGGCCCACGGCAGCCCTGATCTGATCCGGGTGATCCACCAGGACAACGCTGGGCCCGGAGCTGCCCGCCAACGGGGCCTTGAGGCCTCGCGGGGGGAGTTTATCCAGTTTCTCGACTCCGATGATCTCCTTCTCCCCGGTAAGTTCGCGGCGCAGGTGAGTGCCCTGCGTCGTGCTCCCCATTGCCAGATCTGCTACGGGCCAAGCTTCGAGGAAAATCACGCGGTTCAGCCCCTGCAGAGGCTCGGGCCGATGCGGGCCACCGGCGAGCCACGTGGGCGATTGTTTCCCAAGCTTCTGGTCGATCGTTGGTGGACCACCAGCTCACCGCTCTACAGGCGTGGGCTGCTGATGCGGATCGGGCCCTGGCAGCCCTGGATCAATGAGGAGGACTGGGAGTACGACGCCCGTGCCGGCGCCACGGACGCCGCCCTGGCCTGGGTGAGTGAACCGGTCTCGGTGCGCCGCATCCATCTCCCCGGCGGGCATCTGAGCGACCAGGGCTGCGAGGACCCCCGCAAGCTCTCCCACCGCGCTCTGGCCCAGGCGTCCTTGTTCCGCTGTGCAAGGCAGGCGGGGGTCGGCCTTGATGCCCCGGAGATGCGGCATTTCGCCCGCGCTGCCTTCCAGCTCAGCCGACAGTGCGCTCTGGCCGGCGTCCCCTCCGCTTCCGGCGCTCTCTATCGTCTGGCCCGGCAGGCCACCACTCCCCGCCGACGGCTGGCTCCCGATCTGCTGCTCTACGGGCTCCTGGCCGCCCTGTTGGGCTGGCAGCGCGCCGCGCGCCTGAGTGTGGGGTTTCGGGGCTGGATCCGAGGCCTGCGACAGCGATCAGCGTGAAGGATGGGCCCTCAGCCCGTTCGCACCACCTCCAGGCCCTCCAGACACCCCGCGAAGCCCTGGTCCGTAGCTGCGCTCCACAACCCGCCCGTACCAGCCCGGTGGCAGCTCCGCCAGCAGCGCCTCGGCATAGGGATGGCGCCGCACCACCGGCTCCACCGTGTGGGCCGGGTAGAGACGCACCTCCCCGCCACTCACCCGGCAGAGCTCTGCCAGGGCTCGCCGGTGCCACTCCAGATCCAGCCCCTCACCAGCCATCAGGCCGCCATCGCGGGAGGGGGCATAGGCCAACAGCAAGTGGCCACTGAGGACCAGCGGAAAGCTCCGATCGGCAAAGGGCAGCTCTGGAAGCGCCGCTGCCAAGTAGCTCGCGGGGTGGGCCTGCCAGTCGGCAAGAAAAATCTCCATGGTGCGCAGGTGTTCCTGGCGGCAGGCCTCCAGATCGAAATCGGGCCGCAGGTCGCCGCCGGCAGCCTGCACCGCCATCGCGGTGTCCAGATCGTCGATGGCTTGCCGCCGCAGCTCCTCCAAAGGCAGCTTGTAGAGGGGGTCCACGGCCGTGACCTCACAGCCGTGGCTTCGCAGCAGGGCCGGCAGCGATCCCGGTCCGCCCGGGCAGACGAGCACCTTCAGCCTGCGCCCGGGGGCTCTTTGGGGCCATTCTCCCAGGGCTTCAGTTCCTCTTCACAGGCAATGCCCAGTGGCAGAGCGGGCCCTGGCCGCCACCGATGGCCAATGCCTCCCGCAGCGCCCCCTCCACATACCCCTTGGCCGCCACCACCGCCGCCTCCAGCACCAGGCCCCGGGCTCGGCATGCCGTGATGGCTGCCGCCAGGGTGCAACCGCTCCCGTGGGTGTGGGGTGTGGCGATCGGCGCATGGCTCAGCCACTGCCCCTCCCCTTCAGTGGTGAGCAGGTAATCGCGGCCCTTGAGCGCCGGGAGCCCACCGCCCTTGATCAACACCGCATTTGGCCCCAGCGCCAGCAGCCGCTCCGCCGCCCGCTCCACATCCGCCGCCCCCTCGATCGCCCGGCCGCTCAGCAGCCGGGCCTCGTGCACATTGGGGGTGAGCAGCTCGGCCTGAGGCAGCAGGCAGCTGCGGTAGGCCGCGATGGCGCCCTCCTCCAGCAGCACCGCTCCTGCGCGTGACACCATCACCGGATCGATCAGTTTGGGCATCGTCAAGGACTGAATGGCGGCGGTGGCGGCTTCGATCAGCGGCGCGTTGAGCAGCATGCCTGTCTTCAGGGCAGCCACCGCCAGATCGCTCACCACCGCTTCGATCTGGGCGGTGAGTGCGGCTGGCGGCAGGGCATCCACCCGGCTCACGCCAAGGGTGTTTTGTGCTGTCACGCAGCTGATCGCCGAGCAGCCGTGCACCTGTAGCGCCAAGAATGTCTTCAGATCGGCCTGAATACCCGCCCCACCGCCGGAATCACTGCCGCCGATGGTGAGGGCAATGGGAATGGGGCTGGCACCGGCACGCGGTGGGGGCATCGCAGCGGAGACTGCTCAGGGTCTGAGCATCCTGCCCTCTTGCTCACAGAACCACAGCGACTTTGCCCGTAATATCTCCGCTCCAAGACACCTGCAATGGCTCCAGGGAGTAAGCCGATGGCACAGCAGCATCCATTTGATCACCCTGCACTTCGCTGGGTTGGCCTGGGTGTCCTGGCAGCACTTGCGTGCTTTCCCTTTTCTGGTGAGGCATCACCGCTCCTGGCCCAGGCTGGCGGCGGCCAGGTAACCCGTAACACGGCATTCTTCCAGAAAGCGAAAAAAGAGCTTCCGGAAACCTATTACTTTCTCTATCGCGTTGTGGATCGTCTGGCCCGTGCCAACAACCTCGATCAGAATCCCTGGCGCATCAAGAGTATCCCGAAATATGACATGAATGCCTATGCAACGGAAGTAAATCTGATTGCTGTTTATTCCGGTTTGCTAGACGTGCTCGCTGGGGATGCGGATGCCATGGCCTGTGTGATCGGCCATGAGATGGCCCATCACGTGGAGCGCCATATTCCTCAGAAGACCGTAGATCTGGCCAAGGCCAAGCAACGCCTGGAAGAGAAGAAGCAGGAGTTGATCCGCAAGGAGCAGAACCGCCAGTCGGCTGCCCAGGGCTGGTCGCTGATCACCGGGATTCTGCGCGGCACCACGGGTGTGAATCTGCCGATCACCCCCGTTGCGCCTTCCAATCCAGATCAGATGCGGCAGGACCTTGAGAATGCGGCCGAGGGCGAGGAACAGAACCTTGCCACGGCCAGCCAGCGTCATGAACTGGAGGCGGATCGGATGGGCTATCAATACATGACCCGTGCCGGTTTTGATCCCAAGGGATGTCTGCGGGTGATGGCCGTGCTTGGCCGGATGCCGCAGGCTGAGTTCGATGGCAGCCACCCTGCGATCCCTCGTCGCGTCAAGCAGCTTGAGACGCTCATGGTGGAGATCCCTCCCCAGCGCTTGGCCGCCGAGGGGCGTGCCCTGCTTCAGGGAAGTGCCGCCCTCACCTACGCCGTTTCGGCGGATCGGGAGTCACTTCGCGTCAACTCCCGATTCGGCAGCTCCAGGGGTGGCTTCGTGATGAGCGACCTCTGAATTGATTGCCCTCGAATGTACCCCTACTGACGGGCCAGCACCTGGCGGATCAGGGCCTCCAGATCCGCTACCGGCGTGCCGCTCACATCCACAAGGGCCCGGCGGATGTGGCCCGGATAGGCAAAGGGCGGCTTGTAATCAGGGACGGCAGGGGAGCCCGGATCGGCTCCCACCGCCACCCCGGCCGCCAGTCCCAGACTCAAGGGGATCGTCACCGGCAGATCGCCTTCGCCCACCGGCGCCCCATCCACAAACAGGGTGATGTGGGCCGGGGTGCCCTTGCCGGCCGCCAGATCGGCCGCTCCGGTGGGGCGAAATTCCACGCTCAGCACATGGTGGCCCGCCGCGATGGGGCCATTGGCACGTACGTAGAAGTAGCTGTCGGCCACGTAGTTGTAGCCGTAGGTGAAGACGCCATCCAGCACATAGATGGCGAATCCCCCGTCGTTGCCCCCCATGCTGAAGAGCACCCCATCGGCGCCCCCTTCCGGCACATCCAGCTCCACCGAGATGGTGTGGGGCCGGTTGAGCACCCGTGGTGCAGCGTTGGTGGGCACCATCTGGGTGCCGGGGTAGTAGATGTAGCGCTCCCGATCCGGCGCGATCTGGGGCCTCTCAATGGCGAAGCGCAGGGTGGTGCGGCTGTCGATCGGCAGCACGTTGTACTTGCCCGCCTCCACGTACCACATGCCGATCATGGCGATCAGCCGGTCCCGCTCCGTTGCCGCCAGGTTGTTGGTTTCGGCAAAGTCGTCCTGCAGGTTGTAGAGCTCCCAGCCATGGGCATCCAGCTGGATCAGCTGTTCGTAGGTGATGGGATCGCCGAAACGGTGCTCGCTTTCGCTGAAGGCTGGCCCTGGCCAGGGGCAAACAGCCCGCCAGCCGTCGTGATACAGCGAGCGATGGCCCAGCATCTCGAAATACTGGGTGATGTGCTGGCTCGGTGCGGTGGCATCAGCGAAGCAGGAGGCCAGGGAGACCCCCTCGATCGGTCGTTGGGTCACCCCCTTGATCGTGCTGGGTGCCTCGATGCCAAGGGAGTCGAGCACCGTGGGCACCATGTCGATCGCATGGCAATAGTGGGAGCGGATCTCGCCGCGAGCGGCGATGCCCTTGGGCCAGCTCAGGATGAAGGGATCGCTGGTGCCGCCCCGGTAAGTTTCCCGCTTCCAGCGGCGAAACGGCGTGTTGCCGGCATGGGTCCAGCCCCAGGGGTAGTGGTTGAAATACTTCGGCCCGCCGATGTCGTCGATGGCGGCCAGGTTTTGCTGCAGGTTTTCAGGCACGTTGTTGAAAAACTTGCCTTCATTCACCGAGCCTGTCGGCCCCCCCTCAGCGCTGGCGCCGTTATCCGAGATCACCATCACCATGGTGTTCTCGTATTCCCCGATCTCCTTCAGGAAGCTGATCAGCTCACCGATGGAGTGGTCGGTGTGCTCCAGGAAGCCGGCGAACACTTCCATCATGCGCGCGTACAGCCGCTTCTCCTCCGCCGAGAGGCCATGCCAATCGGGCACATCGGGGTCGTGGCGCGAGAGCACCGTGCCTTCCGGGATGATGCCCAGCGCTTTCTGGCGGGCAAACACTTTCTCTCGGTAGGCGTCCCAGCCATCATCAAACTGCCCCTTGTATTTGTCGGCCCATTCCTTCGGCACGTGGTGGGGCGCATGCATGGCGCCCGTGCAGAAATACATGAAAAAGGGTTTGTTCGGCGCCACTTGCTTGGCATCGGCGATCATCGCCTTGGCCTTCTCCACCAGATCGGGGGTGAGGTGATAGCCCTCCTCGGGGGTGGCGGGGGGCTCCATCTGGGAGTTGTCGCGCACCAACTCGGGGTAGTACTGGTGGGTGTCTCCCCCCAGAAACCCGTAGAAGCGCTCAAAGCCCCGTCCCAAAGGCCAGCGGTCGTAGGGACCAGCAGCGGAGGTTTGCTCGGCTGGGGTGAGGTGCCACTTGCCGATGGCGTAGGTGTTGTAGCCCTGCTGCAGCAGGATCTCTGAGAGGAAGCCGTTCTCAAACGGGATGATCGCGTTCGAGCCGGGAAAGCCCGTGGAGCCCTCGGTGATGCAGGCCAGGCCGTTGGAGTGATGGTTGCGGCCAGTGAGCATGCAGGAGCGCGACGGCGAGCACAGCGCTGTGGTGTGCATGTTGTTGAACCGCAGACCATCGGCCGCCAGCCCGTCCAGGTTGGGAGTCGCAATGGGGCTGCCGTAGCAGCCCAGCTGGCCAAACCCCGTGTCGTCGAGCACGATGAAGAGCACATTCGGTGCCCCCTCCTTCGCCCGCCGCGGCTCGGGCCAGGCGGGGGTTGACACCTCCACCGTGCGGCCGATCACGCCTGGAAAAGCGGCGCCGGCTTTGTATTCGTTGAGGGGCATGGAATCGGCGAAGTGGCTCCGATCCGTAAGTTACCCAGCCTCCACCGAGCAGACCTCCAGTCCCAGGGGCCTGTCGTTTTTTGCGCGTCTCTGCGCTGATTGAATGCTCGCAGGGATTTGGCAGTGATGGTCGCTACATTTCCTGTTGGTCAAGCAACTGTTCGTCAAAGTTGATGCCCCTTTCTGTTTGACTGGTCCATCTGCTGTTTCCCGCCTTTAAGCGGTGCCCTTGATGGACGCGGCGGCCATTCCCTTCCTCAAGCTCCCTGGCGCATCGCTGGCCTCCACCAACACCGTGGATTTCGGTTCGGTGGTGGGCACGTTTCTGCCGATGAGGGTGCACACCTGGGACCATCCAAATCAGGGCGAACCCTTCCTCAATTATTCAGGCAGCATTCGCCTTGGGGATCTCACCCTCCTCTCCACCTGGGGTTCGGCGATCGATGGCGAAGTGGAGCAGAAGAGCGAAGCCCAGCTCGTGCTTCCCTACATGGGCAGTGTCAATACGTATCAGATCGGTGGCCATCACTTCCGTTTCCGCTGTTCCTGCCTGTTCGTTCCAGCGGCAGGCGCCCGTATTCGCATCCATACCAACATCACCTCCGGAGTGATCTTCAGTTTTTCCCCAGAAAGCCTGCTGCCGGTGGCCCATGCCATCGCCGGCCCAGGATTCGATGGGCTGGCCCTGCGGAGTGCCCTGGAGCAGCCTTCGATCCTCGATCGCCGCGCCGATCCCCGCCGCGAACGCGTCCAGGGCCTTTTGATGGAGGCCCTCGCTTTTGCGGAACGGTCGGTGGCCATCGCCGGGGAGGTGAATCCACTCCTTCGGCTCGACGACCTCATCCGTCGACTGATTGTGATGCTGCTGGTTCCCGACCTCCTCGAGGCCGTTGAGCCGGATGCCGTTGGCGAAGAACAACTCTTCGTGCATGCCGCCCTTGTGGAATGGCTCCTGGCCCATCTCGATGAGCCGATCAGCCTTTCCGATATGGCGCAGCGCAGCCACTACAGCCGCCGCTCGCTGCAACACGCCTTCAAGCAGCGTTTCGGCTGCGGGCCGATGCAGTGGCTTCGCCGCCAGCGTCTCGCCAAAGCCCGCGCGCTGATGGAGCAGCCCGGCAGCTGCGCCAGCCTCACGGAGGTGGCCCTGGCCTGCGGCTATCTCTCGGTGGCCTCCTTCAGCCGTGATTATCTGGGGCGCTATGGCGAGCGTCCCTCCACGCAGTGGCGGCGCCTCGGCCAGGCCGCCTCGTAACCCGAACCACGGCGAAATCCAGCCTGGATAGGTGTCGAATCTGCAAGCCCAGCCTAGCTTCTAGAGAGCCCCTTTGTTTTGCCATGCCTTCTGGTGCCACATTCAATGACCCCGATAGCGCGGGGATGTCCCTCGGAGAAACTGCCCTCACCCGCCAGGCCCTCCAGGCTGGCCGGCTGAAGGGGCTCACCCAGGCGGAAGGGATCGTGATGATCGTGCTGGGGCTCCTCGCCCTGCTCTTCCCGGTGATCGCCTCCGCCGGTGTCACGGTCATGGTGGCGGTGGCCTTCCTGGTGGCGGGCCTGATGGGCTGGATCGATACCTTCAGTCGGGGCCGTCGCCTCACCCGCTGGCATGGCCTGCTGCGCCTGATCGTGGCCAGCCTCTTTCTCTATGCCGGCCTCTGGATGCTCCTGCAGTTCAAGGCAGGCGTTGTGCCCGCCACCACCCAGATCAAGGCGCTGGCCACGGCGGTGGGTCTGGTGTTTCTCTTTGAGGGGGTGGTGATGTCGATCCTCGCCCTGGCCCACCGGCAGGCCTCCGGCTGGGGCTGGGGGCTGCTCAATGGCCTGGTCACACTGGTGCTCGGCCTGCTCATCCTCACCATGAGCCCCGCCGGCCTGCTCTCGGTGCTCGGCCTGCTGGTGGGCATCAGCTTCCTCTTCAGTGGCTTCGATCTGCTCGGTTTCAGTGCCCGCCTTCACAATCCCAAGGTCTCACCAGGAGGCTCCTCCGCCTCCGGTCCATCGGCCTCCTAGCCCCGCTGTGATCCTGTGGCCGTGGGATGGCGCTGATGGCTGATCTCTTCAGCCATCAGCGCGACCAGGCCCTGGCCAGGCTTGCTCCCCTGGCCGAGCGGATGCGCCCCCGCACCCTCGACGACTTCGTGGGCCAAGAGGCGATCCTTGGCCCGGGCCGCCTCCTGCGCCGTGCCATCTCTGCGGATCGGGTGGGCAACCTGATCCTGCATGGCCCCCCGGGCACCGGCAAAACCACCCTGGCCCGCATCATCGCGGGCTGCACCCGTGCCCACTTCAGCAGCCTCAATGCCGTGCTGGCGGGGGTGAAGGATCTCCGCGCAGAGGTGGAGGCCGCGAAGGAACGGCTGGCCCATCACGGTCTGCGCACGATCCTCTTCATTGATGAGGTGCATCGCTTCAACAGCGCCCAGCAGGATGCCCTCCTCCCCTGGGTGGAGAACGGCACCCTCACCCTGATCGGCGCCACCACGGAAAACCCCTATTTCGAGGTGAACAAGGCGCTGGTGAGCCGCTCACGCCTGTTCCGTCTCCAGCCGCTCGAGCCTCCAGCCCTGCGCGCTCTGCTGCAGCGCGCCCTCAGCGATCCAGACCAGGGCTATGGCGCTCGCCCCATCACGGTGACCCCGGAGGCGCAGGCCCACTGGCTGGATGTGGCCAATGGCGATGCCCGCAGCCTGCTCAATGCCCTCGAACTCGCCGTGGAAACCACCGAGCCCAATGGCGAGGGCCGCATCGCCATTGATCTGGCGATCGCTGAGGAGTCGATCCAGCAACGGGCCGTGCTCTACGACAAGCAGGGCGATGCCCACTTCGACACCATCAGCGCCTTCATCAAATCGTTGCGGGGCTCCGATCCGGATGCGGCCCTCTTCTGGCTCGCCCGCATGCTGGAGGCCGGGGAGGATCCCCGCTTCCTCTTCCGCCGCATGCTCATCGCCGCCGGGGAAGACATTGGTCTGGCCGATCCCCAGGCGGTGGTGGTGGTGGAGGCCTGTGCGGCCAGCTTCGAGCGGGTGGGTCTGCCGGAGGGGCTCTACCCCCTGGCCCAGGCCGCCCTCTATCTGGCCAGTACCGAGAAGAGCAACAGCACCCTGGGGCTGTTTGATGCCCTGAAGACGGTGCGCCAGGCCCAGAAGCAGCAGGTGCCCCCACACCTGCGCGATTCCCATCGGGACGGCAAGGCCTTCGGCGATGGCGTGGGCTATCGCTACCCCCATGCCTACGTGGAGCACTGGGTAGCCCAGCAATATCTGCCCACGGCGTTGCAGGGCCAGGTGTTCTGGCAGCCCGGGAGCCTGGGCTGGGAGGGGGAGCGGCGGGTGCTGCTGCGCCAGCGCAGGGCGATCCAGCTCGCCGCGGCGGCCGAGCAGCAGGAGGAGCTTGGGGAGTTGTTGAGTGCGAGCCCGGAGGATCCTCTCCTCCAGCGCTGGCTCACCCGGCAGACCGCCGCCGAGGGGGAGCGGTTGGATCAGCTGCGCCAGGGCTTCTGGGCGGATCAGCACCCCGGTCGGCTGGATCGGGTGCTGGTGCTGCAGGCTCGCTCCCTGCTCTGGGCCCTTGATCCCCTTCACCACGCTTCGGAGGGGGAGGTGGTGATCAGCGTGGAGGGCAAGACCGACCTGGAGCGGCTGGAGGCCCAGGTGCAGCTGCTGGATCCACTGTTGCGCCCGCGGTTGCTGCTGGTGCCCATGGCTGATCCCCAGCCCCTCCTGGATCTGGCCTCGCCCGAGGGGCGCTTTGAGTGGATCGTGGCTCGCCAGCCCAGTTTTGTGTCCTCAGCAGCGGAGTGCGCTCACTGGGCGACGGTGTTCACCACTCTGGCGGCCCCAGGGGCACGCCTGCGCCTGCTCTTCAGCCAGCCCCAGATCGGGCCGGCCTCCGCCTTGCGTTCCTTGGGGATTCAGGAACCCTTGCTGGAACGGGCTGCAGACCTTGAAGCCCAGGGAATGGAGCAGATGGCCGTTGTTCCAGTGGCGTTGCTCGATGCCCTTCAGCCATCGGGCTGGACGGCTCAGGAGCGGGTGTGGGAAGAATCCCTGGAGCTTGTCCTGGAGCCCCATCTTCTGGATCGCTGGTTTGCGGCGGCGGCGGCCTATCGGACTTCCCTGATGGCGGCGGGGCTGACGCCAGTGGAGCTGGAGGATCTGCGCCGCCTCTTCGCCTGCCAGCTCGGGGCCCGCCTCCCCCAGCGCCTCCGCCATGCCGTGCTGGAGGCTCTCCATGGCGGTCAAAAAAGCCAAAAAAAAAGCCCCGGCAACCGCCGGGGCAGGAAGGGCTGAAGCCGAGGCTCACCAAAGGCCGCGAATCGGCTCGGGGGCGGGGGCAGGAGCGGGCAGCCTCACTTCTTCCACGGGATCCACCATCTGGTTGGCCTGGATGCAGGCGGGCAGGAATACGTACCAAGAGAGCAGGGAGGTGCACTGACCGGTTCCGGGCTTGCAACCGCTGTTGTCGGTGCAGAGAGCTTGGGCACCGGTGTAGGTGTTGCAGAAATCCGCCAGACGGAAATCGGTGGGCAGCGCCCTCATGATGCCCGCCGCGGAGATGGTGCCATCAACGGCGTCAGCAATGATCGCCGAACGCAGTGCCTGCACTGCGTAGGTGTTCATGCTGTAGAAGGGGAAATAGCTGGTGGTGGCTTTCTTGAGGAACTTCACCCCGGCGTCGGAATACAGAAAATCCGACACGCCGACGAGGTCCACGTCGTAGGTCTTGTTGAAGCCATCGCGCACTTCCTTGGCAGACCAGCCGGAGCGGGCCAGGCCTCCGGCGAGACCGCGATCGGTCACAGCACCGGTTTTGAGGAAGGTGTCGAAGGCAGATTGGTTGGTGGACCAAACAGCGCCGCCGGTATTCCAGCGGACGGGATTGGTGGCAGCTTGGGCTGACAGGGGGACGGCGGCAACTGTCAGTGCCGTTCCCACTGTGAGACCAGCGAGCAGACGCTTGAACACGGGTGGTTGGAAGTCGACTTCGTTTTCAACATAGCCACTTCTTCTAAATTTGTCTGTCTCGTGACGCCAAATCATGGGCCGCACACTTGCGCATTTGCCTTTAACCGGCCCCTGCTGCCGCCCTGCCCTCTAGGCTCTTTCCTCTCTTCCGTGCTCTGCCATGGCCCTCTCGATCGGTGATCCGGCTCCACCCTTCAGCCTGCCTGATCAGGATGGCAGCCCTGTTGACCTCGCTTCCTTCAAAGGTCAGAGAGTGGTGATTTACTTCTACCCAAAGGACGACACGCCTGGTTGTACCAAGGAGGCCTGCAATTTCCGAGATCGCTGGAGCGCTCTTCAGAAGCACGGGATCGTCGTGCTGGGCATCAGCAAGGACGGGGCAGCGAGCCACGGCAAGTTCATTAGCAAATACGAGCTCCCCTTCACCCTGCTCACCGATGCCGAGCCCTGCCCCGTGGCCAGCGCCTACGAGAGCTACGGCCTCAAGAAATTCATGGGCAAGGAATACATGGGCATGATGCGCCATACCTTTGTGGTGGATCCCCAGGGCAGCCTCGAGCGCATCTATACAAAGGTGAAGGCGGAAACCATGGCCGATGACATCCTGGCGGACCTGGGTCTGTTCTAGAAGCTCAAGGGGGCGGCCGCAGGCAGGCCAGGCTCTCTAGGCACAGCAGGGGCCGGAAGGCCACCGCCAGCCCCTGCTGCTGTAGGGGCTGGAGCACCCATTGGAGAAGAAGCGTGCCATCTCCGCCGGTGAGCACCACCGAGCGGCACTGGGCCTCCCCTGCGGCTTCACGCACGGCAGCGGCCAGTCCCCTGAGCACCCCCACCTCCATGGCCTCTGCCGTGGCAGTGGGCCAGTCGCCCGGATCGTTCCCGTCGCCTTCCCTGGTCGCACCCTGCTCCTGCTGATTCAGGATCTGCGGGATCAGGGTGGTGTGGGCCGTCATGGCCTCCAGCTGCAGCCGCACCCCCGCCAGCAGCCGCCCTCCCCGGAATCTGCCCTGGTCGTCCACTCGGGTGAGACTCAGCACCGTGCCGGCATCCACCACCAGCACCGACTCCCCCAGCTCCCGCCAGGCGCCCCAGCCCGCCAGGGCTCGGTCCACCCCCAGCCAGGGGGGACAGTTCATCAGGGGCACATCCGCCAGCTCCACCCGTCGCTCAGGGGGACAAAGCTCAGGATCAGGGGGGGGACCCACAGCCGCCCAGGCCAAGGGAGCCTTTGGTTCTGAAGCAGGCTCTCCATCCCAGCCATGGAGGCGGCCATCAGCCAGTCGCTCCGCCCAGTGCCAGCGGCTGTTGCCGATCAGCAACCAGCGGCCGGCCGCCGCCAGCGTCAAATGCCCTCGCCCATGAGGCCCGGCAAGTGAATGCCACATTCCTCCTTGAGGCCGCCGAAGCGGGTGGCCCGCCCGGACCGTTCCCCGTCATCGGCGGCGCTGCTGTGCCAGTCGCCCACGGTGGAGTAGCCCTTGGCAAAAAGCGGATGCTGGGGAAGGTGGTGCCGTTCCATGTAGTAGTACACGTCCCTGGAGGTCCAGGAGAGCAGAGGCCGCAGCGACCACAGGCCCCGCACGGGGTCCAGGGGGGTCATCGTGCGGCGGTGATTCGTCTGGCCACCCCTCACACCACTTCCCCAGCAGCGCACCTTTGCTTCCTGCAGGGCTCGATCCAGAGGCTCCACCTTCCTGAGCCGGTTGTAGAGCGCCAGATCTTCCACCCGGCCGCTCGCCCAGAGGCGTCCATGCAGGGCTTCCATCCGGGCGGGTGTCAGCTCCGCCTGCACCACCCGGAGATTCAGGGGGAGCCGCTGGCGCAGCTCTTCGGCGTAGCGGTAGGTCTCCTCCGGCAGGTAGCCCGTATCCACCCAGATCACTGGAATGCCCGGGCCTTCTCGGCTGTCCCCCAGGCGGGACACCATGTGCAGCAGCACGGCGGCCTGGATGCCGAAGCTGGTGGTGAGGCAGAAGCCATCCGCGAAGGTGTCCAGCGCCCAGGCCAGACGCCCTTCTGGTTCCAGGGGATCCAGGTGGGCTCTGGCGGCTGCCAGGTCGATCGGCAGGCCGTTCGCCGCCAATGGATAGCCAGCCGGAGCGGCACCAGCCGTCACTGGGGGAGCTTGGGAGGAAGGGGACCGGCTCATAAATCCATCATGCCCCGTGAGCCGGCGACAGCCGCCGGCCTCGTTATGGTGAAGGCATGCAGGTTGGAGACACCAGTGCCGGCGGGTCCCGCGGAACAGCGCCCGTTGTGATTGTCGGGGGCGGCTTCGGGGGGCTCTACACCGCCCTGGCCCTGGCCTCCTGGAGCAACCACCCTCCGGTGCTCCTGATCGAACCCAACGATCGCTTTGTCTTTCTTCCCCTGCTCTATGAACTTCTGAGCGGTGAACTCCGCGCCTGGGAGATCGCCCCCCGCTACGACACTCTCTTGGCACGCCCCGGAGTGGGGTGGATACAGGACCGGGTGCAGAGCATCCACACCGACGACCATGAACTGCGCACGGAGAAGGGGGAGCGTCTCACCTATTCCGTCCTGGTGCTGGCGACGGGATCCACGGAAAACATCAGCACCGTTCCCGGCGCCGCCCAGCATGCGCTCACCTTTCGCTCCCTGGCCGATGTGGCTCGCCTGCAGCAGGTCATAGACGAGCTCGGCCGTCGGGAGAGCCCCCTGCAGCGCCTGGCTATCGTCGGGGCGGGGCCAACGGGGGTGGAACTGGCCTGCAAGGTGGCTGACATGCTCCAGGGCGCCTGCGTGGTGGAGCTCATCGAGCAGGGGGATCAGGTGCTTCCCCTGGGCAAGGCCTTCAATCGGGAGCAGGCCCTCTCCGCCCTGCGGCGCCGGGATGTGCGGGTGCGTCTGCGCACCCGTGTGGAGGCGGTCGCAGCCGACAGCCTCACCCTCACCCTCCCTGCCGCCGCCGCCGGTCTGCCCCCCACCCGCGAGGACATGCCGACCCGGGCGGTGGTCTGGACGGCAGGTCTGCGTTTCCAGCCGCCGCTGCTCACCCCATTACCGCCCCTGGAGCTCTCCGGCAGGCTGCGGTGCCATCCTGATCTGCGGTTGGAGGGGCAAAATAATGTGTTCGTGGTGGGTGATCTGGCTGCTGTCGCCGGCTCCCAGCCCGATCCCGACGGGCCCCACCCCCCCACGGCCCAGGTGGCCTTCCAGCAGGCTCCAGTGGTGGCGCGCAATGTGTTGCATGCCCTGGCGGCAGAACCGCTGGAGTCGTTTGCGTGGAAGGATTTGGGGGAGATGCTGAGTCTCGGAAGAGGGGAGGCTAGCCTCACCGGGGGCGGTCTCACCCTGGCCGGTGCCCCCGCCTTCGCGATCCGCCGCCTGGCCTACCTCACCCGGCTTCCCGGGTTGCCCCAGCAACTCCGGGTGGCGGCGGGCTGGCTCGCCGATCGCTGATGGCAAGCCCCCCCTGGAGCAAGCCCAGAGGATTGCTCCTCGATGCCATGGGCACCCTGATCACCCTCAGGGAGTCGGTGGGCACCACCTACGCCGCTGCGGCTGCCCGCCATGGCCTCACCATCGAGCCCGCCGCCATCGACGCCCTGTTTCCGAAGGTTTATCGCGGGGCGCCGCCCCTGGCGTTCACCCTGTCTGATCCAGAGGCCCTCCTGCAGGCCGAGCGCGGCTGGTGGGGGGAGAGGATCCAGGAGGTGTTCATGACGGCAGGGAACTCCGCTCCCATTCCCGAAGCCCTGGTGCATGATCTGTTTGACAGCTTTGCTCAGCCTGAACTCTGGCGGGTGTATCCCGATGTGGCCGAGCGGCTGGAGGCCTGGCGCCAGCAGGGCCTGCGGCTGGCCGTGGTGAGCAACTTCGATCGCCGTCTCCATGGCTTGCTGGATGGCCTGAAGCTGCGCCAATGGCTGGATCTCGTGATTGTCTCCTCTGAGGTGGGTGCTGCCAAACCCTCGCCGCTCCCCTTCCGTCGGGCGCTGGAAGCCCTTGATCTCCAGCCCCATCAGGTGTGGCACGTGGGGGATCAACCGGAGGATGCGGAGGGCGCCGCCCGTGCCGGGGTGCGCTGTGTGCTGATCAAGAGGCGATGAAGCAGGCGGTGCTGCTGGGGCGCACAGGGGGGTTGCGTCCATCGTCACGCCATCGTCTGGAGGAGTTGCTGCATCGGCGCCATCCCACAGATGCCATCGCCGATCACCTCACCCTGCAGCGCCTTGGGATGGAGGCTGCCGCCCTGGAGATGCCCCTCACCCTGGTGGTGGATGAGCGGGGGCTGGCCAGGGCCCTCTGGGTGGGGGAGCTGGAATCGGCGCAGAGGATTCTGGACCGGTTGTCAGGGGTGTCTCGCAGGCAGGTGCGGGTGAGTCGCCTGCTCACCTGCGCCGGGTCTTCGCGCCAGCCCGCCCTGCAACCGGGCCATCGGGAGGGGCTGGTGGGGCTGGATCTGGCGGCCTGCTGCTGGCTGCGTTTCGGGCCCATGCCGGTGGGCGGCGGCCAGCAGCGGGCGCGGCTGAGTGTGCCATCCCCGGAGGCTGAGCAGTCCTGGAGTCCAGTGGAGGAGGGCGATCTTGTGGATCTGTGCCGTTGGGATCCCTCGACCCCAGTTCCCAGCCGCGCGAAGACCAGCCCCAGCGATGCCGTTTCGAGGGACAGGGCCGCCGATGGGACGCCTCAGGAGCGGGTGCTGCTGCTGGTGCTCAGCCAGGAGGAGCACCCGCTGCAACTGGAGCAGCGCACCGCCGAACTGGAGGGGCTGGTGCGCAGTGCAGGGGCCAAGCCGGTGGGGGTGGTGCTCCAGCGTCGGTCGGGGGGCGCCGCTGCGGGGCTCTGGGGGGAGGGCAAGGTGCGGGAGGCGGCCCTGGAGGCCCGTCGGCTCCAGGCCACCCTTGTGGTGACGGATCGGGAGCTCACCCCTGGTCAGGCCCGATCCCTGGAGCAGGGCCTTGCCGTGGCCCTGAGCGATCGCAGCGAGCTGATTCTCGACATCTTTGCCCAGCGCGCCGCGAGCGCTGCGGGTCGCCTGCAGGTGGAACTCGCCCAGCTGCGCTATCGCCTGCCGCGGCTCACCGGACGTGGGGTGGCTCTCTCCCGGCAGGGTGGGGGCATCGGCACCCGAGGTCCCGGGGAAACCCAGCTGGAGAAGGATCGCCGGGCCATCGCCCGCCGCATCGATCGGCTGCAGCGGGAGGTGAAGCGGCTCGAAGCCCATCGGGCCCGGCTGCGGCAGGCCCGCACGGGGTCCTGCCGGCTGGCCCTTGTGGGCTATACCAATGCCGGCAAGAGTTCCCTGCTCAATGCCCTCAGTGGGGCCTCGCCGGAGAAGGAAGTGCTGGCGGCGGATCAGCTCTTCGCCACCCTGGATCCCACCACGCGCCGCCTCAGCCCCGGCTCCCAGGGCCAGTCCGGGGAGGAATCGATTCTTCTCACCGATACGGTGGGCTTCATCCGCCAGCTGCCCCCCGCCCTGGTGGAGGCCTTCCGCTCCACCTTTGAGGAGGCCCTTGATGCCGATGGGTTGTTGATCGTGGTCGACCTCGCCGATCCCTCCTGGCCGGAGCAACTGGCCACGGTTCGCTCGGTGCTGAAGGAGTTCCACGCCGATCGGCCCCAATGGGTGGTGGGCAATCAGATCGATCGCTGCCCCGCCGGAGAACTGGATCGGGCCAAGGCGCTAGAGCCAGGGATGATCTTCGTCTCCGCGACAGAGGATCTTGGCTTGCAACATCTGCGGCAGCTGTTGCGGGACTGGGCCGCAGACCTCATCGCTGTGACAGGATCGAGCGAGTTCTCCATGCCTTCCCGCCATGCCACTGCAGCTCGGCGACACCGTGCCTGATTTCACGCAGGAGTCGCAGCTTGGGCCAATCAACTTCTACGACTTCGCTGCCGATCACTGGGTGGTGCTGTTTTCCCACCCGGCGGATTACACCCCGGTGTGCACCACGGAACTGGGAGAGGTGGCCAAATTGCGTCCGGAATGGGAGAAGAGACATGTGAAAACCCTGGCTCTCAGTGTGGATACGGCCGAGAGCCACAAGGGCTGGATCTCCGATATCAATGAGACCCAATGCACCAGGGTGGACTATCCGATCCTGGCGGATTCTGATCGTAGTGTGAGCGATCTCTACGGCATGATCCACCCCAATTCCCTCAATAATCTCACTGTTCGCTCGGTCTTCATCATTGACCCGGCCAAAAAGTTGCGGTTGCAGATCACCTATCCCGCCAGCACGGGGCGCAACTTCCAGGAAATCCTCCGGGTGATCGATTCCCTGCAGCTCACCGATCAGCACCAGGTGGCCACCCCCGTGAACTGGAAGCAGGGAGAGGATTGCGTGGTGGTGCCCTCCATCCCAACCGAAGAAGCCCGGGCCCGATTCCCCAAGGGCGTCACCGAGATCCGCCCCTATCTGCGGATGACTCCCCAGCCCAACTGATTTCAGCCAGGCATGACCCAGTGGTGGCAATGGCAGCCCAACGCTGTCCAGGATGTGAGCAACAGCTTCGCCGTGATCGGCGTGGGCCGTTTCGGCAGCGCTGTCTGCCGGGAACTCACCCGTGCCGGGTCGGAGGTGCTGGCGATCGATCTCAATTCCAGAGCGATCGATGAGCTGATGCAGGACATCACAGGAATCGAGGCCCGCATCGTTGACTGCACCGATGAAGATGCTCTGCGAGCCGCTGGTGCCCTGGATGTGGGCACGGTGGTGGTGGCCATCAGCGAACCCATTGAGGCCAGCATCACCGCCACACTCATTGTCAAGGATGCGCCGGAAACGCGGGTGCAGCAGGTGATCGCGCGGGCCACCAGCGATCTGCACGAGAAGATGCTGCGGCGTGTCGGAGCCGACAGGGTGGTGTTCCCCTCCAAGATGCAGGGCACCCGTCTCGGCCAGGAGCTGGTCCGTCCCAATCTCCTGGAACGCCTCCGGCTGGACGATCGCAACAGCATCGAGGAGATCAAGGTGCCCAGGGCCTTCATCGGGCAATCCCTGCGGGATCTCAATCTGCGCAAGACCTACAGCGTGAATGTGCTCGCCGCCGGCGCTGCCAACCAGCTCATGGTGAACCCGCCGGCCTCCCATGTGCTCCGGGAGGGTGAGGTGCTCGTGGTGATGGGCAGCGCCGAAGCGCTCGAGGCCCTCCCCAGCCGCTGACACCGATGTGGGTTCTGGGGCTGATGAGCGGCACCAGCGCCGACGGGGTGGATGCAGTTCTGGCCAGGTTCTCTGGCTCTCCCGGGCGTCCGCGCTGGCGGCTGGCCCATGCCAGCTCCCTGCCCTATCCAGCGGGCCTCAGGGGGGAGCTCATCCGTTACGGCCAGGGTCATCCCTTGCCCGCTGCTGCGGTGCTCGATCTGGTGGAGGCCCTCACGGAGGTGCAGGCGGAGGCGGCCCGGGCCTGTGATCCCGAAGGACGGGCGGAACTGGTGGGCTGCCACGGGCAGACGCTCTGGCATCGTCCGCCGGAGGCCGGTCGCCGGGGGGTCAGCTGGCAGGCCCTGATGGGTCCCCTGCTGGCGGAACGCCTCGAGCGGCCGGTGGTGTTTGATTTCCGAGCGGCCGACCTGGCCTTGGGAGGTCAGGGAGCTCCCCTGGTGCCGGCCACGGATGCGGCCCTGTTGGGGGGAATCGGGGGATGGCGCGCCGTGCTCAACCTCGGGGGAATTGCCAATCTCACTCTGATTCCACCAGGCCAGGGCCCCGATCGTCGGCAGCCGGTGCTCGGGTGGGACTGCGGACCGGCCAATACCCTCATCGACCTGGCGGTGCATCAGTTCAGCGGGGGGCGTCTGGGGTTCGATGAAGAGGGCCGATGGGCTCGGCAGGGGCGGATCCATGAGCCCATGATCGCCGCCTGGCTCCAGGAGCCCTATCTGCGTCAGCCTCCGCCGAAATCCACCGGCCGGGAACTTTTCGGTGCGGAAGATCTCAAGCGTCGTCTGGATGACCTGCAGGAGGCGGGAGCCATGGCGTCCCCGGGGGATGCCATGGCCACGCTCACGGCCTTTTCGGCCGCGGCCGTCGCCCAGGATCTGCGGCGGGTCACGCCACCCCTTGAACTGTTGGTGGCTGGCGGTGGTTGCCGCAATGCCTTCCTGATGGAGCAACTCCGCCGGCGTTGCCGCGGCATGGTGGTGCGCCCCCTCTCCGATCTGGGCATCGGCGCTCTCGAGCGGGAGGCCCTTGCCTTTGCCCTTCTGGCCTGGTGGCACGCCGTGGGATATCCAGGGTCCCTGCCCTCGGTGACAGGGGCCCGCCAGCCAGCTCTGCTGGGGGTGCGCGCCGATCCTCCCTCCGCCCTACGGAGCTGAGGGATCAGCGTTCCGGTGGGCGCTGCAACCGCAGACGCCTAGGAGCCCCTCGCAGCCTGGAGGGTCTGGCCTGCTCCTGCCGTTCCAGCACCTCACGGAACTGCTCGGTCTGCTCGATCCGTTGGGTCTGGTCGATCCGTTCGGGCTGGTGTTGCCGCTTCTGGGGGGAAGGCCGCCGTTGCCGCTCGCGGGCCTCCACTCCCTCCTGGATGAGCACCTTGGCCATGTTGCTCACGGTGCGGGAATCCTCCTCGGCCAGGGCCGCCAACCGCTCACACAGCTCCTCCGGCAGCACCAACTGGATGCGGGGCGACTTCGGGCGCCCGCTGGAAGAGGTCTGACGGGTCGCCACGACCGCAGGTTCGGATCGGATACGAAAAAGTGTACAGAGATCGTCAAGGATAGTATCCAGCAGTATGCTTGTGGAACTGAGCTGCCCATCTCGCCTCCCCCTCGCACTCCCGGAGACCCTTCCATGGCTCGCACCACTCCCGCCAGCGCCACCACATCAGCCACCCGGGCCCCCAAGCCCCGCTCCCGCACCGTCCGCTCCAGGCGGACGGCGGAGCGCAGTGACGTGCTCGTCTCTGCGGTGATCAGTACCTATCTGCTCACCCATCTCCATCACGTGCTTCAGCGGGCGGAATATGGCGCCCAGCAGGAGGGCCATGAGGGCCTTGCGGCGAATTACGCCCAGCTGCGCAAAGTGCTCTGCCTGGATGCCCGCAGCATGGAAGACGCCTCTGCCAGCGGACTGGCTGAAGATGGGCGCCCTCTTGCGGCCTGAGGCCTGCCCAGGAGGGCCCAGGGGCCTGGCGCGATAGCGTCAGGCGAGATGGAGGGGCTCCGATGTCAGCTGCCGATGCCGCCGCGCTCTACGCCAGGATCAGCGAGGATCCTGACCTCACCCAGTCTTTGTTCAGACAGGCGCTACAGGATCCCAGCGGTGCGCTCCGCAGGATCGTTGAGATCGGTGCTGATCAGGGGCTCACTGTCACCCTGGATGAAGTGAGGGATCACATCTCCGGCCTGGACGACAACGCCACCAAGCAATGGCTGTTGAAGGCCCGCGGTGGCCTCTGAGGCTGCAAGGCCTGGATGGCTCCGGCTCTGCTGCGTAGAGGGCGTGAGGCCTGGTTTCTGCCGCCGGTGCACGCCTCCCCCCTGGGCCCAGCTGAAGAACAGCCAGTAGCTCACCAGGGCCAGGCCGGCGGCCACCACAAGGGCGGCAAGTTGTTCCAGGCGCTTCATCATGCAGCCCAATCCCACGGCCACCGGGGACAGTCTGCCTGACGTGCCTTGCCAGGATGTCCACTTCTTTTCTCCTTCTCCGTGCTGCGCCTCGAACGCATCAGCAAGATCTATCCCACTGGTGAAGTGCTGAAGGATGTGAGCTGGGAGGTGAAGGGAGGTGATCGCATCGGTCTGGTGGGGGTGAATGGAGCGGGCAAATCCACCCAGCTCCGCATCCTGGCTGGTCTTGAGGACCCCACCAGCGGCCAGGTGGTGCGCCAGGGAGAACCCCGCATCGCCTTCCTGCAGCAGGAGTTCGATGTGAATCCGGAACGCACGGTGCGGCAGGAGCTCTTCCAAGCCTTCAGCGAAGCCGCCGCCGTGCTGAACGCCCAGGCTGGTGTGGAAACAGCCATGGCGTCCGAACGGGCCGCCCAGGACCCTGATCATCTGCAGCAGCTGATCGAGGAGCTGGGTCGCCTCCAGCTCCGTTTCGAGGCCCTCCATGGCTATGAGTTGCAGGCTCGTATCGACCGTCTGCTCCCCACCATCGGCTTCAGCCTCGAGGATGCCGAAAAGCTGGTGGGCGACTTTTCGGGTGGTTGGCAGATGCGGGTGGCTCTGGGAAAGATCCTGCTTCAGGAGCCGGATGTACTCCTCCTCGACGAGCCCACGAACCATCTCGATGTGCAGACCATCGAATGGCTGGAGAACACCCTCCTGGCGCAGGACCTTCCCCTTGTGGTGATCAGCCACGACCGCACCTTCCTGGACCGGATCTGCAACCAGATCGTTGAGACCGAGAGGGGAGTGTCCCGGCATTATCTCGGGAACTACAGCCAGCACCTGGAGCTCAAGGCCCAGGAAAGCTCAGCCCAGCAGGCGGCTTTTGAAAGGCAGCAGAAAGAGCTGGCTTCCCAGCAGGCCTATGTGGACCGATTCCGCGCCAGCGCCACCCGCAGCACCCAGGCCAAGAGCCGGGAGAAGCTCCTGCAGAAAGTGGAGCGGGTCGAGGCACCCATCGAGGAGATCGCAGGGCCCCGCTTCCGCTTCCCTCCCGCTCCCCGCTCAGGGCGCCGAGTGGCCAACATCGTCAACCTCACCCACGCCTATGGCGATCAGATCCTCTTTCTCGGGGCTGATCTGGAGGTGGAGCGGGGTGATCGCATTGCCCTGGTGGGACCCAATGGCGCTGGCAAATCCACCTTGCTGCGGTTGCTGATGGGTCTGGAGGCGCCTCTGGAGGGTGAGGCCAGCCTCGGCGAGCACAACGTGATCCCGGCCTATTTCGAGCAGAACCAGGCAGAAGCCCTGAATCTCGGCAAAGAGGTGCTCACAACCGTGTTCGAGGCCGTGCCCGACTGGAGCCAGAGCCAGGTGCGCTCGTTTCTGGGGCGCTTCGGCTTCAGCAATGAGGCGGTGTTCAAGGAGGCCGGCATGTTGAGCGGTGGAGAGAAAGCGAGGCTTGCCCTGGCACTGTTGCTGCTCCAGCCCACCAATCTGCTGCTGCTGGATGAGCCCACCAATCACCTTGATATCCCGGCCAAGCGCATGCTGGAAGAAGCGCTCAGCGGGTATGAGGGGGCCACCGTGATGGTGTCCCACGATCGAGCCTTCGTTTCCAGGGTGGCCAATCGCATCGTGGAGCTGAGGGATGGGGAACTGGTGCTCTACCGAGGGGATTTCGCCTATTACCGGCAGAAGAAACACGAAGAAGCGGAGGAGCAGGAGCGGCTGGGGCAGGAGCAGGAGCGAAGGGCCAAGCGGGAGGCCAGTCGTCAGCGGCAGCAGCGACGTGAGCAGGATCGCCGCGGCCGAGACCAGGCTCCCGCGTCCTCCTCCCGGCGTTGATTCCCTGACCGCGGCTTATCACTTGTTGCATTGGCTACGTGAGCCTTTGAAACACTTTGTAGCTTGTGTCCACGCCCGTTGTTGGAGCTGCTGCCATGTCTGAGCCACTCGCCCTCACCCTTGGCCAGAAGTTCGAGTTGGAGCGGATGAGCAGGGCCATCGATGCCACCGCTGATCCCCAGGCGCTGCGGGGCTTGGCCAAACAGCTGTTGCAGGCCTGGCACAGCCAGAAGGCCGCCACCCAATGGGTGATGCGGCAGCAACTGGGTGCCCCTCCCACCGTTGCCAGCCTCAGGAATCAAGGGGAGGGGGTTCCTGCACTCTCAGTACCGCCACCGCCCCCCAGGCAGCGGCCCAGCATCCTGGACATTCTCTGAGGGGCACCAGATTCTTATAAGGGATCAGCCGGCGATTTCTCCTGGGGTGACCCCCACCTGAAGCGCTTGGCCTCCCCTGAGAATGTTCAGCCGCAGGGACCGCCCCACCCCTGCCCTCTCTACGGCGTTGATCACGTCACTGGGGCTGCTGATTCTCGTGCCGTCCACTGCGGTGATCACATCTCCAGGTTGAAGTCCTGCAGCGGCCGCAGGTCCGCCGGGCTGAACCGCCACAACTCTTGCCCCACTGCCCACTTCGCTGCCGGACGGGTCACGAACCACATCCAGCCCCACGCCGATGATCGGGTGGCTAGCCCTGCCGGTGCTGATCAGTTGTGTGGAAATCTGTCGGGCCCGATTGATCGGAATGGCAAAACCCAGCCCTGCCCCAGGGCCGGAGCGAACAAGGGTGTTGATGCCGACCACTTCACCATTGGCATTCAGCAATGGCCCCCCTGAATTGCCAGGGTTGATCGCGGCATCCGTCTGGATCAGATCCAACCGCTTGTCGAGGATCCCGAGCTTGCGCGCATTGCGGTTCAGGCTGCTCACGATCCCGAGGGTCACCGTGTTGGCGAGGCCGTAGGGGTTGCCCACGGCGATGGCCCAGTCACCCACCTGCAGGGTGTCTGAATTGCCGAGAGGCGCCACCGGCCAAGGGCCGCTCCCCACCAAGCGCACCACCGCCAGATCGGTGAGACGGTCACGGCCCACAACGCGCCCCTCCACGCGCCTGCCGTTCTGCAGTCCCACATTCACCCGATCGGTGCCTTCCACCACATGGGCATTGGTGAGGAGCAGGCCGTCGCTTTGGAAAATCACCCCGCTGCCCTGGCTGCGTTCCGTGCGCTGGGAGGGCATCTGCTGGAACTGTCCCCGGGGGACCCCAAAGAACTGACGGAAGAGGGGATCGTTCAGGAGAGCCCCAGGCACCCCCCCACCGCTGGAGCGGGACATCACGGTGCGCTCCGTGTCGATGGTGACCACAGCCGGACCCGTGCGCTGCACGGCAGTGGCCACGAAGGACTGGCGGCTCAAGGCCGCGGCTGCGGCACCAGCGGCGACCGAAGGCCCCGGCTGGAGAGCCATCAGGCCGAAGGGCAGGCCAGCGACCACGACAGCCGTGGCGGCGGTCAACCCTGAAACTCCTTGAAGGGTGGTACAGGCAAGGCGCATGGAAGGGGAAAGGGCCACAGCAGGCCTGCATCAATGGCAAAAACGTAGGCGTTTTCCTCCGTCGGGAGCAGGGTGTGCAAACCGCCCGGAACCCCTTCTCATACCCCTAAGATATATGAAGTTTTCTTTCGTTCCGTGGACACCAGCCGCCTCCTTCTGGCCTTTCTAGCCTTTGGTGCCGCGTGCACCACGCTCTGGGCCTGGCTTCTCGCCACCACAAATTCCCAGACCGAGCGATGATGTGACAGCCCATCCGTGGCACTGTCCCCAGCGACCGTCAAGGTCTCCACACCCATGCCGGTTTTATTGGCTGAGCTTTTTCCTCTCATCTACGGACTGTGTTTCCTGTTTCTGCTCTGGCAAGCCTTCCGGATCATGAGTCGGGGCTTTACTGCGGTCCAGCGGGCCGATGCCCCACCAGCCAGCCAGCAGAAAGGCAACCGTCTCGGCAAGCTCACGATTCACCCTGAGCTCCTCGACGCCGATGGTCAGATCACCCGTGAAGATCTGCTCACCGTGCGTTTCTCAGATGACAAGGACGAACCCGTGCGACCCATCGAATAGCACCCCTCACGCCAAGGGGTACTGCACGGCTGAATAGGCTCAGCAGAGACTTGCAATCGAAACAAGGCCGATGGTGGATCAGAGAACCCGTATCGTTGCCGCCGTGCTCAACGGTCTCAAGCTCCCACCACGGTTTCGGCTGAAGTTGGTGAAGGAAGACCCGATCCGTCTGGAACTGAGTCTCACGCCCGCCTACGGCAAGAATCCTATTCTCGTTGGCATCGTGGAGTCCCAGGATCTGGTGGCCCGGCGGGATCGGGAGGGGCGGATCCCCAGGGATCTCCAGGGCACCTGGGATTGGACCGTCCGCCACGGAAAAGTGACCACCGGTGGTTGGAATCCCTACCTCAAGGAAGCCCTCCAGACCATGTTTGAAACCGGTCTCCCCGCGATTGTTTACGAGGAAACCACCGGCGAGGTCTATCACCCCGTGGACGGCATCCGCCACGTGCGCTGAGCCGCGGTGAGCCCCATGCCCCTGCCGATCGATGGGCAGCTGGGGTCCATTCGCGATGCCCTGACTCCTCCGGGATCCACCCTGCTGCTGCAGGCTCCACCCGGTGCCGGCAAGACCACCCGTGTGCCTCTGGCTCTCCTTGAGGCCTGGGACCTTGAGAGCCAGCTGCTCCTCATCCAGCCCAGGCGCCTCGCGGCCCGGGCCGCTGCCGAGCGTCTCTCCCAGGCTCTCGAGGAGCCCCTGGGAGAACGGGTGGGCTACAGCGTGCGCCTGGAGAGCTGCCGAAGCAGGCGAACTCGGCTGCTGGTCGTCACCCCAGGGGTGTTTCTAAGGATCCTGCAGGCCGATCCCGCCCTCGAAGGGATCGGCCTGGTGGTGTTCGATGAGGTGCATGAGCGCCAGGCTGAACTCGATCTCGCCCTGGCGTTGGTCCGGCAGGCCAGGCAGGTGCTCCGGCCTGATCTCCGGCTCCTGCTGATGTCAGCCACCCTGGATCTGGAGCCTTTGGCGGCGGCGCTCGATGGCGCCTCCGTGCTCACCTCCATGGGGCGGAGCCACCCGGTGGAGGTGCATCACCAACCTCCCCGCCCAGAGGAGAGTTTGTCGAGGCAGGTGGTTCGTGCCCTCGAGAGCTGGTGGCTGCCGGGGCGCGAGCCTGGCGAGACGGCCTTGGTCTTTCTCCCCGGGCAGCGGGAAATCCGCACGGTGCTGGGGGCCATCCGCTCCACCTCCTGGGGGGGGCGGATGGAATGTGTGCCCCTCCATGCCCAGCTTCCCCTGGGGGCCCAGAGCTCCGCCATCGGTCCGGCGTGCCAGCCAGAAGGAAAGGTGGTGCTCGCCACATCCATCGCCGAGAGCTCCCTCACCCTTGCCGGGGTCCGTCTGGTGATCGACAGCGGGCTCAGTCGCCTGGCGCGCTTTGACCCTTCCACCGGCATGGATGGTCTGGTCACGGTGCCGGCAAGTCAGGCCAGTGCGGAGCAACGGCGGGGCCGGGCCGGTCGGCTGGGGCCGGGTGTGTGCGTGCGGCTCTGGAGCGCCGCCGAGCAGCAGCGCCGTCCGCCCTTCACCACCCCGGAGATCCAGGAGACCGATCCCCTGCCCCTGGCCTTGCAGCTGGCGGCCTGGGGAGCTGGCCTGGGGGAGGGCCTGAAATGGCTGGATCCCCCTCCAGCGGTGCCCCTCGTTCAGGCCCGCCGGCTTCTTGAGCAGTTGGAGGCCGTGGACCGGGATGGGCGCCTGACGTGCCATGGTCGCTCCCTGCTCCAGGTGGGTCTTCATCCCCGTCTGGGCCACATGCTGCTGCGGGCCGAACCCCAGGGCTGGCTGCTGCTGGCCTCAGCCCTGGCGGCCCTTCTCAGTGAACGGGATCCCCTGGCCGGTGAGCAGGCGGGTTGCGATCTCTTGAAGCGCCTTGACTGGCTGCTGAGCCCTCCCCCCAGAGATCAAGGGGAGAGCGGGGAGAGCAGCCATCGCCTCCTGCGGCGTCTCAAAACCGATCTGGAGAAGCAGGTGGCCCTGGCCCTCGATCGTTCTCCCGGCGCCCAGGGCTCTCTCTCTGGGGACCCCGATGGGCAGATCACCGCTGAGCTGATCAGCATGGCCTACCCGGAGTGGATTGCCCTTGCCCGCGGTCAGGGGGATGGGCGGTTTTTGCTGTACAACGGCCGGGGAGCGAGGGTGCACCCCCAGGATCCCCTGGTGGCGGCTGAAGCCCTTGCCATCGCGGCCGTCGATGGTGTGGGTCCGGATGCCCGCGTGCGGCTGGCCGTGCGCCTCGATCCCGCCACTCTCGAGCAACTGGCGGCCCCGTCCCTGGAGGTGCGCCAGCAGGCCTGCTGGGACCAGGCTTCAGAGCGGGTGCGTTGTGAGCAACAGCGGTGTTTCGGTGCCCTGGTGCTCTCCCGGTCCAACTGGGCGGAGGTGCCCCAGGAGCTGGTGGTGCAGGCGATGTTGGAGGGTCTGGCGATGATGGGTCTGGAGGCCCTGCCCTGGAGCCCGGACACCCGACGGCTGCAGCAGCGGCTGGCCCTGGCCCACCATCACCTGGGGGCCCCCTGGCCCGATCGCCGGCTGGAGACCCTGCGGGCTGATCCGGCGGCCTGGCTTGGCCCATTCCTCGATGGAACTATTCGCAGTCGGGCTGATCTGGCCGCCATCCCTCTTTCCGAGGCCCTTTGGGGAGCTTGCGACTGGGCAGCCCGTCAACAACTTGATGCGCTTCTGCCCACCCATTTGCAGGTGCCTTCCGGCCGCAGGGTGGCCCTCGATTACGCCTCTGATGCACCCGTGCTGGCGGTGAAACTGCAGGAGATGTTTGGCCTGCTGCAGACCCCCACCCTCCTGGAGGGCCGCCTCCCTGTTGCTCTCCACCTGCTCTCCCCGGCGGGGCGCCCCCTGGCCATCACCTCTGATTTGGAAGGCTTCTGGCGGCAGGGCTATGGCGAGGTTCGGCGGGATCTGCGGGGGCGCTACCCCCGCCACCCCTGGCCGGATGATCCCCTAACGGCCACCCCCACGGCCCTCACCAAGGCCCGGCTGCTCCAGGCAGGAGCCACCCCTCAGAAGTGAGAGGCCAGGAGAGGGCTGAAACCAAAATGCCGCAGACCTTCCACGATTCCCGCACAGCCATGGGCCTTGGCCCGATAGGTGCGCTGCAGGGAGGGCAGAGCGGCCACCAAAGCTGGCTCGGCGTTGCCCACTATCACTCCCTGCAGCCCCGTTTCAAACATGGCCAGATCATTGAGGCTGTCGCCGGCGGTCACCACCATTTCAGGCAATACCTCCAGCCAGCGGATCAATTCCGTGAGGGTGCTCCCCTTGTTCACTCCGGCCGGCAGCACATCGAGATACTTCTCCCCAGAGACCAGACAATCCACTCCCAGGGCCTCCACGGCCTGCAGCCTGGCGGTGTCCAGGATCGTTGGATCGATCAGATAGGCCAGGCGTCGCACAGCGCTCACCGGTTGGGGCGACAGACCGGGCATCCCCTGGAGGAGCGGAAGCACCCGCTCGGGTTGGCCGCGCCACCGCCGTTCAATGGGGTCGATCACCAGAGGAATCGGCTCGAGAGACACGCCACAGGCCACCGTGCAGCCCACATCCCCGATCGCCAGATGGGGTGAACGGAGTCCCATGGAGGCCTCCTCCTGGAGCACCCGGGCAATGGAGGCCAGATCCCGGCCGGTGTTGAACACGTGCAGCACGGAGTCGCTCCTGGACGCCAGCCAGCTGTAGAAGCGCCGCCGCCATCCGGGGCTTCCTTCCAGCAGGGTGCCATCGAGATCCGTCACCAGCACCAGCTCGGGAGCGTTGGGCAAGCGGGCCCTGATGCCCTCTTCCAGCCGCTGGCGTCGACTGGGAAATTGGGGTGAGAGCTTGGACACCAACGGGAGGGCGGGCCTGGTTGATCTTCGTTCACCTGGCTCCTCCTGCCTAGGGTGAATGCTTCTGATGGCGATGGAGGGCATGGGGCAGAGCGTCGAGCCGGTCGACACCGTTGAGCCGCTGCTGCTCCGCCATGGCCTGCACCGCTACACCGTGGCCTCCTTGAATGAGGCCATCGCCACCTTGATCGGCCGCGGGTTTGCCCCCCGTTTTCTTCTGGAGGCCACCGTGAGCCGCCCCCAGCTGAAGAAGGGACATCTCTGGCTCACCCTCACCGATGGGGAGGCCACCATTCAGGGGGTGATCTGGGCCTCCCAGCTGCGCCGGCTCAGCTTCGTGCCGGAGGACGGTGACGGGGTGACGGTGGTGGGTCGACTCAATTTCTGGACCGCTCGGGCGGCGCTTTCTGTCCAGATCCTGGATGTGCGTCCAAGCCTGACGGCAGTGATGCGGCGCTTTGAGGCGGTGCGGGCCCGGTTGGCACCGGAAGGCCTCTTCGACCCGGACCGCAAGCGGCCTCTTCCCCCTTGGCCCACTCGGATCGCTCTGCTCACCAGCGTGCCCAGTTCCGCCCTGGCGGACATGCTGCGCACCGTGAGCGAGCGCTGGCCCCTCACCGCCCTTGTGGTGGTGCCTGTGCCCGTGCAGGGGGCCGTGGAGGAACGGCTCTGCGAGGTGATCGATCGACTGGCACAGCAGGCTCAGCACCTTGGGCTGGAGGCCCTGGTTCTGGCCCGGGGAGGGGGCAGCCGGGAGGACCTGGCGCTGTTTGACGGGGAGGCCCTGGCTCGTTCCCTGGCCGGGTTTCCGGTTCCGGTGGTCTGTGGTCTCGGCCATGAGGACGACACCACCATTGCGGATCTGGTGGCTGATTACCGGGCAGCCACGCCAACCGCCGCCCTGGTGGCGCTGCTGCCCGATCAGGTGGCCGAGCGCGGTGCCCTGCTCCAGATGCGTGCCCATCTGCGTCAGGTGGTGGGCTGGCGATTGCAGTCCCTGCGCCGGCAGCTGCAGCAGCAGCAGGCGCGACTGGAACTCCTCCACCCGCGCCGGCGGCTGCAGGTGGAGCGCCAGCGGCTGCAGCACCAGCGCCAGTTGCTCAAGGCCCTGTCTCCCCGCCACGTGCTGGAGCGGGGCTTCGGCCTGATCCTGAAGTCAGGGGGGCGGGTGGTGCGCTCGATCCACCAGGTGGAGAAGGGGGATACCCTGGCGCTCCAGCTCATGGATGGGAGTCTGGATGTGCGCATCCAGCGCATCCAGCCAACCCCCGCCGCTGATCCCCCATGACGGATCCCCGCAGCGACAGTTCCAGGCCCCAGGGCCGCTCCTCCCGCCGCTCCCCGGCCTCGCGGGAGGTTGCCGAAACCCATCGGCTCAGTTATGGGGAGGCCCAGGCGGCTCTGGAGAGGAGCCTGGTGGAACTCCAGGCGGACGATCTGGATGTGGAGCGGATGACGGAGCTGTACCAGCAAGCCTGCGCCTATGCCGATCGGTGTGACACCCTTCTGCAAGCCGTGGAAGCTGAAGTGATGCTCTGGGATCCAGATCAGCCCGACGCGCCACCGCAACCCCTGAATCCATGACCCCAAGCCCCTTCCCCGAGCCCCCGACCTCCGGCCGATCCCTGGCCTGGCTCTATCTCGCCCTGGCGGTGGTCGGTGCTGTGCTGCCCTGGCTGGCCAACCTGGCCTTCATCCGCAGCACCGGCCAGCCCTTTGATCTGGCTCTCTTCGTGCAGCAGGCTAACGCCAATCCGGCCGCCCAGTCGCTCTCCCGTGATCTGGCGGTGGGAGCCACGGCCGTCACCATCTGGATGGTGGTGGAAAGCAGGCGTCTGGGGATGCGCGGTCTGGGATGGGTGCTGCTGAGCTGTGTCACCGTGGCGTTTGCCTTTGGCGCCCCCCTGTTTCTCTATCTGCGCGAACGGCGTCTGCAGGAACTGGCCCGGCAGGCCACTGAAGGCCCGTAGGGGCCATTGATGGCGCCAAGATGGATCGAAAAAAAACGCCGGACAAGCCGGCGTGGATCATTTAGGCCCGAAGCGCTCAGCGGTCGCTCTTCAGCGGTAAACACCGTCGTTGATCCGGTCAAACCCTTCGTTCAGGGCGATCGAAGGAGGGGTGACCGTGAAGTTGGCCTTGTATTTCTCGAACAACTCCTTCTGGCGAGGGGTTAGGTCGAGCTTGAGCACATCATCCACACTGGTGTAGGGGCCTCCCAGCACGATCTTTCCAGCCAGGGTGGGGTACATGCCCGGAAACTGCTGGAACCGCCGCACGGAAGAATTGTTGAGGTCTACCTTGCCGGCGGATTCGGCGATCTTGTCGTCAGCCACGTTGCGCCGATCCGCAGCCTCTGCGGCACCGGGAAGCCAGAGGCTCACAAGCAGACCGGCCAGGGCAACACCACCCATGAACCATGCAAGCAGCCGCTTCATACAACCACACTCCGTTGGGGAAGCTCCAACGTTACAGAACCCCAGCGAGGGCTCCCCCCGGCGGATCACCGCCATTCGCAGTTCTTCAGATCAGCCCGCTCAGGTGGGGAGCCACCAGTGCCGCTCCAAGAAAGATTCCATCCACCAGAAGCGTTGAAGCCAGCGCAGCCGCCGCCACCTGGCGGGCTGGATCCCCCTTCTGCAGCTGACGGGCCAGTTGCAGGATCCACCAGCCCGCGAGCGCCATGGTCAGCAGCGGAAAGGGATGGAGCAGGGCCTGGCCAGCTAACTGCAGAAGGGTGGCCGCGGCGTCCGGCTGGGCCTGCACCACCTGGGGCCAGAGGGGCATCAGTCCGGTGGTGGCGATGACACCGTCAGTGACGGCCGTGCCGAGCAGGGAGGCGAGATAGAACCAGCATCCGATCCGCCAGCGGGTCTGGAGGCCCCCCAGGGCGAGGGGCAAGGCGAAACCTTCGATCGGCAGATGCCAGAAGGGATACTCGCGGGCCCAACCCCAAAACAGGGATCCCCCCAGCCAGCTGCCGGCGAATCCCAACAGCAGAAGCCCAACCTGGCTTCGGGCGGGGTTGGGATGGGAGGCCAGAGCCAGGGCCAGGAGAACGAGGGGCACGGTGGCCAGGGCAGCGGCCATGGGTGCGAGCCGCACCAGAGGGGCCTGCAGAAATACAGGCCCCAGGGTGAGAAACACCGCCAGCACCGTCAAGGTGGATCCCTGGGGCAGGGCAAAGCGCAGCGCCGCCACGGCTTCGCTGGACCTAGCGGGCAGGGAACGGGCTTGAAGGCTGCTCGGCGGGAGCCCGATCACTGCGGCGGAAAGAAAAAGGATGGCCAACCTTAAAGGGTGTCCGCCTTGGCACGTGGACAGCCGGGGCATAAGGTCGCACAAGATTGCCAGACCCATGTCGCTCGCTGCCCCAGCCCAACCCTTGTCCCTGCTGGAGGCCTGTTGGCACTCTCTGGTTCTGGGGGTGGTGCAGGGCTTGACGGAATTTCTCCCCATCAGCAGCACGGCTCACCTGAAAGTGGTGCCCGTTCTTCTGGGGTGGGGCGACCCGGGGGTGGCGGTGACGGCCGTGATCCAGCTCGGCAGCATCGCTGCGGTGCTGGCCTATTTCCGCAACGATCTCCTGGATGTGCTGCGGGGGGTCTCCCGCGCCTTTCGCCATGGCCGGTGGAGTGATCCCCAGGCCAGGCTGGGAGTGGCCATCGCCCTGGGCACGTTTCCCATTTTGATTGCTGGCCTGCTGCTCAAGCGGTTTGTCCCCGACTACGACGCTTCACCCTTGCGGAGCATGACCTCCATCGGCATTGTTTCCATCGTGATGGCCCTCCTGTTGGCTTTGGCCGAGGTGGTGGGTCGTCGGCGTCGCACCCTGGGGGATGTGCTCCCTCGGGATGGGGTCCTGGTGGGTCTGGCCCAGGCCCTGGCGCTGGTGCCGGGGGTGTCCCGCTCGGGCAGTACTCTCACCGCCTCCCTTTTCGATGGCTGGCAGCGGGCTTCAGCGGCCCGCTTCTCCTTTCTTCTCGGGATTCCAGCCATCACCCTGGCCGGTCTGGTGGAACTCAAGGGAGCCCTGGAGGCTCCGGCCAACGGAGGCGTGGTGCCGATGCTGGTTGGCATCCTTTCGGCGGCGGTGGTGTCCTGGCTGGCGATCGCCTGGCTGCTCCGCTACCTGCAGAACCACGGCACCTGGGTGTTCGTTGTCTACCGACTCCTGTTCGGACTTGCGATCCTGCTCTTCTTTCGTCAGGCCGTCTGATCGTGCCAGCCAGCCGCGCCTGACCACCAGCCCCCGACCCGTCAGACTGAGACGATCCTCTCAGGCTTGACCAGGCGTGTGGATTGAGCCGCCTGCCGGTATTCCTCTCCAGAGCCCAGCTTCTGGGGATCCCCCCCGACTCCCCGAACCCGCCGAGGTTGTGGAGGTCGAGCCGGGATCGATCGGGGAAGAACTGGGCTTCCAGAGCGGGGACCGTCTGCTGAGCATCAACGGCATCCGTCCCCGCGACCTGATCGATCTGCAGATTCTCTGCGGTGAGGAGGAACTCACCCTGGAGGTGATGGATCCCCAGGGCAGCCATCACGTGGTGGAGCTGGAAAAGGAGGCGGATGATGGCCTTGGACTGGTGTTTCGCGAGGCCCTTTTCGATGGGCTGAAGCAGTGCAACAACCACTGCCCCTTCTGCTTCATCGATCAGCAACCCCCTGGCCACCGCCGCACGCTCTATCTCAAGGATGACGACTATCGCCTGAGTTTTCTCTATGGTTCCTATCTCACCCTCACCAACCTCACCGCGGCGGACTGGCAGCGCATTGAGCAGCAGCGCCTCTCTCCCCTGTATGTGTCGGTGCATGCCACGGATCCGGGGTTGCGCAGTCGCCTCCTGGTGAATCCCCGGGCGTCCCTGCTCATGGAACAGCTGACCTGGTTCGCTGAGCGGCGCCTGCAGGTGCATGCCCAGGTGGTGGTGTGTCCTGGTGTGAATGACGGCGAGGCCCTCACCCGCACGTTGAACGACTTGGCAGGCTTTGCCGGTGGCGACTGGCCGGCGGTGCTGTCCACGGCCGTGGTTCCCGTGGGTCTCACCCGCTTCCGACCGCCGGAGGATGTCCTGCGCCCGGTGGATCCTGCCGGGGCCAGGGAGGTGATTCGCCTGGTGGAACCGCTGCAGGAACAGTACCTGCAGCGCCTAGGGAGTCGGTTCGCCTGGCTCTCTGATGAGTGGTACCTGATGGCTGGCCGTTCCCTCCCGCCGCGCCCCAGCTACGAACATCTGCCCCAACAGGAGAACGGTGTGGGAAGCATCCGGGCTTTCCTTGAGGAGCTGGATCGGGCCACCCAGTCTTTGCCCGCCGCCCTGCCCCGGCCGCGGCGCCTGAGCTGGGTGGTGGGCCGGCTGGTGGCCCAGGCTCTGCAGCCGGTGGTGGACCGCCTGAATCAGATCGAGGGCCTGGATCTCCTCCTCCATGGCCTGCCCAGCCCCTACTGGGGGCAGGAGCTGGTGGTGACAGGGCTGCTCACCGGTGCGGATCTGTTGGAGGGGCTGGCGGGGCTGGATCTCGGCGAGGAGCTGCTGCTGCCCTCGGTGATGCTGCGTCAGGGGGAGCAGATTTTCCTGGATGACACCTCCGTGGAGCAGATCGCCAGCCAACTGCCCGTTCCCATTCGCCTGATCACGGGTGCGGACGATCTGGTGGCCGTTTGTGGCGGCACCCCAGGCGATGGTGCCTAAGCTCTTGCGGTTTGCTACTTTGCCCCGTGGGGCGCTCCCGTTCGTTTTTTACAGCGCTCCTCCTTGCCTCCGCTGGCTTCGGCCCTGTGGCCAGGGCCGAGCCAACTTCGCTGCCAGTGGCCGACACTCCATCAGCCCAGTCGCCCGCACAGGCCTCAGCCCCAGAGCCAAGCCCTGCCCAGCCCATGGCTCCGGCATCCCCAGTCCAGACCCCAGCGCCTGGGATGTCCCCCCAGTCCCTGCCTGTGCTGCCACGCCAGGTGCTGCCACTGGCACCAAAGGTGCTCGGCCCCCGGCCCCTGTCCAATCCCAAGGTGCTGGCCCCCGCTTCCAAGCGCCTGCCGGCCGATCAGCCCGATCTGGTGGCGCCCGCACCCCTGGCCCTGCCCAATCAGCCCCAGCAGGTGCGCATCGAGGAGTTGCGGCCCATCAGCCTGGATGAAGCCGAAACCATCGCAGAGGTCAACAGCCCTGATCTGAAGATTCTCTCCAGCCAGGTGGATCAGGCTCAGTCGGCCCTGCGGGCGGAGATCTCCCGCTGGTATCCCCGGCTGAGCCTGAATGCCACCAGTCTGCCGGCCACCACCACCTCCCAGGACTACAGCCGGCTGAGCACCCTGACCGCTTCAGGCACGGCTGGGAATGGCTACAGGGTGCAGACCATCACGGCCATGGATGCCTCCCTGCAGGCCACCTGGGCTCTGATCGATCCGCGGCGGGTGCCCACCATTGCCGCCGCCCGGGATCGCTATGAGAAGGCCAAGAATGCCTATCTGATCGGCCTCCGGGAGCTGCGGCTGAGGACCGCGCAGGCCTACTTCGATCTGCAGAACGCGGATGAACAGGTGCGCATCGGTCAGGAGTCGGTGCGGGCCTCCCTGGTGAGCCTGCGGGATGCCCAGGCGCGCTATCAGGCCGGAGTGGCCACCAAGCTGGAGGTGCTCGAGGCCCAGACCCAGCTGGCCCGGGACCAGCAGCTGCTCACCCAGGCGCTCTATGGCCGCACGGCCGGCACACTCTCCGCCTCTCCTGGCCAGGCCATCGCCCGGCGTGATCTGGCGGCCCTGCTCGATCTCCCCCAGAACGTCACCCCCACGGCCAAGGACCCGGCCAGGGTGCTGGGCACCTGGATTCCCTCTCTGCAGGAGAGCATCGTGGCGGCCTACGCCTTCCGTGAAGAGCTCGATCAGATCCTGCTGGACATCTCCATCGCCAACAGCACGGCGAATGCGGAACTCGCCGGGGCCCAACCCGTGCTGAACCTCTTCAACCGCTTCGGCGTGGCCCGCTCCACAGGGTCCCTCTACACCCCTGGAGCCTCCTCCAGCTTCAACCAGATCGACCCGGCGACCCTCGAGCCTTTCTCCTTGGAAAATCAGCCCGCACGCCGCTGGACCGTGGACAATGCCGTCGGCGTCAATGTCACCTGGGACATCTTTGATGGGGGCCGTGCCAAGGCCCTTTATCGCCAGAACAAACAGAGGGCTCAGCAGGAAACCTTCAATTTCTCCAAAACCCGGGATGGAATCCGCCAGGAAGTGGAGCAAAGCTTCTATGAGCTGATCACCAACAACCGCAACATCATCACCACCTCCAACGAAGTGCTCTCCTCCCGCGAATCCCTGCGCCTGGCCAGGCTCCGCTTCCAGGCCGGGGTCACCACCCAGCGGGAAGTGGTGGACAACCAGCGTGACCTGACTCAGGCAGAGGTGCGCTACAGCCTGGCAGTCACCAACTACAACAAGAGTCTGGCCGAACTCCGCCGGCGTACCGGCCTCGATCTGATCGCTCTCTGCCAGAGGCCCAATCTGCCCTCCAGCCGGCCCTCCTCCAGCTCCATGGATGTGCCCATTGAGCCCACTCCCCTTGTACCGGCCTGCCAGGCTGGAGGACTGAAGTCCATCCTTGGGCGCTGAACCCCGGTGAGATCTCCCGCCCTGCCCGTCGAAACAACCGGTCTGTCTCTCCCTGCCACGTTCCGGCTGGGCCTCTTTCAAGGGTGCCTTGGCTGTCTGGCTGTGATCTTCGCCGGGCTGCTCAACCGGGTGATGATCAGTGAGCTGGCTTTTCCGGGCCTCCTGGTCGGGGGAGCCCTGGCCTTTGAGCAATTCGTCTCCCCCAGCCGGGTTCTGTTCGGTCAGCTCTCCGATTCCAGGCCCCTTGCCGGACGCCGCCGGATTCCCTACATCTGGCTGGGCACCTTGCTGTTCTCTGGCCTAGCGGTACTGTCCGTGCCCCTGATCTTCCACGTGGCCTGGCTTCTGCAGGCGGGCTCCGCCCCGGCCCGTTTCGGAGGAATCGCCGCCCTCTGTGGTCTGTTTGCCGCCTATGGCCTGGCCATTTCGTTGGCAAGCACCCCCTATCTCGCCCTGGTGATCGATCGCACCACCGAGCAGGAGCGCCCCCGGGCCGTGGGTCTGATCTGGTGTCTGCTCACCGTCGGCATTGTGGTTGGGGCCATCGCCATCAGCGTGAGCCTGCGGGGCCTGGATGGCGTGAATGATCCCGCTGTGCTTCGGGAGGTGCTTCTGGGCTTCATGGGACGGGTGGTCCTGGCCGTGCTGGTTCTCACCCTGGTGGCCACTTTGGGGATGGAATCTCCGAGGACCTTGGCCTTCTCGGGTGATGAGCGCAATGGTGCTGAGTCATCCGGCCGGGAGGACGGCCCCACCCTCCGTCAGGCCTGGGCCCTGATCTCCTCCAGTCGCCAGGTTCTGGTGTTCTTCTCCTTTCTTGTGCTCTTCACCCTGGGGTTGTTTCTCCAGGATCCGATCCTGGAGAGCTACGGCGCTGAAGTGTTCGGCATGCCCATTGCCGCCACGGCGTCTCTGAATGCGGTCTGGGGGATAGGTACCTTGCTCGGTCTGCTGGTCGCCGGGCTCTGGATCGTTCCCCGGATCGGGAAGATCGGCGCCGCTCGTCTCGGCTGCCGGTTGATTGTGGCCACTCTCGTGCTGCTTCTGCTCGCCGGGGCCCTTGGACGGGTGCCTGTTCTGCAGGCTGTGATGTTCCTCTTTGGGCTAGCGGCGGGTATCGGCACCAACAGCGCCCTGGTGCTCATGCTGGATCTCACCCTGCCCCAGGCTGCTGGCACGTTCGTGGGGGTGTGGGGTCTGGCCCAGGCCATCTCCCGGGCGTTCGGGAAGGTGCTCGGTGGAGGCCTCCTGGATGTGGGTCGTTGGTTCCAGCACCAGTGGTTTGCCTCCAGTTCCTCTGCCTTTCCGGCCTACGCTCTTGTACTGGTAGTCGAGATCCTTGTTGCCATCGCAGCTCTTCTCATGCTCTCCAGGGTGAATCTGCAACAGTTCCGCGAGGATACGGGCCGCAGCCTGAGCAGGGTTCTTGCCCTGGAGCTTGGATGATTGCTTCTTCCTCTGCCTTGATCGATCCAGCGCTCTCCGCCCTGATTGATCGCGTGGCGGAGCGTCAGCGCAGGGATTTCGGCCATGTGGTGTCCGATCTCAAGTCGGACGGCACCCTGATCACCGCCTGTGATCGCTGGAGTGATGCGGCGATCGTGGAGGGCCTGCAGGCCCTTTATCCCGCAGACGGCATCCTCAGCGAGGAAGGCAATCATGAATTGCCGGCAACGCCTTCCTTCTGGGTGGTGGATCCCCTGGATGGCACCACGAATTTCGCCGCAGGCATTCCCTACTGGTCGATTTCCCTGGCGCGTTTTGAGGGGGGGAGGCCCGTGCTCGGCATTCTGGATGTGCCTCCTCTGGGGCAGCGGATCATCGCGCGAGCCGGCCTGGGAGTCTGGCGCAATGGAGAGGCGATTGAGCCCCCAGCGGCCAAGTCCCACCCTGGAGGTTGTGTTTCCCTCTGCAGCAGGTCCATCCGTGTCCTGCAGACATTCCCTGATCGTCCCTTCCCCGGCAAGCTGCGCCTGTTCGGGGTGGCCAGCCTCAATCTCGTGAGCGTGGCTACCGGCCAGACCGTTGCGGCTCTGGAGGCCACCCCCAAGATCTGGGATCTGGCTGCTGCCTGGTTGGTGCTCCAGGAACTCTCTTGCCCCATCCGCTGGCTCCAGGGTGATCCCTCTCGGATCCTTCCAGGCACGGATCTCACATCTAGAGGCTTTCCCGTTCTTGCGGCGGATAGCAAGGCCACCCTGCAGCGCTACCTCCTCTGGGGTGAAGGGCTGACCGGTGGGGCGTTGTGTTAGGTTGATGAACTGCGCAGGAGGGACGGAGAGTCACTCCAGTGCAGCCTTTACAAAGTGGAGGGGCGAGAGTCCAGCCATGTTGTAGGGTGAAGAGGTTGCTGAAAGGCAACAAGT